>CAIQJJ010000043.1 GCA_903872065.1 uncultured Anaerolineales bacterium
AAGGTCCTTGGTTCGAATCCAAGCCCCGCTACTCTTTCGGAACCATAGCTCGTTGAGCTATGGTTCTTTGCTTAACTTAACGGTCTATGGTAGAAGAATCTTAAAGAATAGGAGATTTTTCGTATGAACCGTAACTCGTTAGGCTCGTTGCCTCTCTCCAAGGCTATCACCGGCTTCGTAAATTTTAAGAATGCCGAAGGCCTCGCCAACACCTCGCTTGCTACCTATAAGCGGACACTTGAAAAATGGGTCGAGCATGTTGGGGATGTAGAAATAGGCACTATCACTGGTAAAGACATCACAGATTATTTGAGCTGGCTGCGTGGGGAATATACTCCACAGCGTTTCAATGGCAAAACCCACCCCCTATCGCCAAAAACGATCCGTAATGTTTGGATCACGCTCTCTTCCTTTTTTTCCTGGGCAAAGACGGAATTTAATCTCTCTACTCCGATGAAAGATGTGCCGCCGCCGCGCTTCAAACGCGCGCCCGTAGAAGCATATACTCAGGATGAAGTCGAACGAATGCTCAAATCCTGCACGTATTCCAAAGAAGCAAAGACGCAGACACGGCATAAATTTGTCATGCGTCGTTCAACTGCTCATCGTGATCAGGCTATTATTATGATGCTGTTGGATACAGGTTTGCGAGCGCTCGAACTATGTTCGCTAAAAATTGGTGAGGTGGATGCCAAAACCGGAAAGGTTGAGGTTAAACATGGTGTAGAAGGTGGCGCGAAAGGTGGTAAAGGTCGCGTTGTCTATCTGGGAAAAGCATCGCGTAAAGCGGTATGGCGTTATTTGGCTGAACGTGAAGATGGTGAAAATTCTGAATCGCCATTGTTTGTTTCCCGAGGAGAGCGAAAGTTTACTCCTGATACCCTACGCCAACTTATCAAAGCCCTTGGCGATCGCGCGGGTGTGCCCAATGCCTATCCTCATAAATTTCGCCACACCTTTGCGATCACGTATTTGCGTTCTGGCGGAGATGTATTCACTCTCCAGGCTCTGCTAGGCCATGGTAGTCTGGATATGGTGCGGCACTACGCCCAGATTGCTCAAGTGGATATTCAGCAGGCACATCGCCGCGCCAGCCCTGCAGATAATTGGCGACTGTGAATTACCTTACCATTCTTTCAGCCGCAATCCGGATGGCAATGGATAGATCAGCATCTGAAAGGCTACTGAAATAAGTTTGTAAATCCCCCTCTGGCCGGGTTGTTGATAAATTCGACAATCCGGCTATTCTTTGTTTGACCTCTTTGTTCAACAAAGGCGCATAAATTTGATCGGTCACTTTAATGTCCTCATGCATCAGGTTAAGCGAAATTGCTTTGTAGTCGGCCATTGTCCGGGCATGTTGGAGCCCATACACTGCATGCCCATGTCGAAATTTGTGTGCAGAACGATACGGTAAATTGGCTTGAGCAAAAAGCAATTTTAGTCTGCGATCCAGTGCGTGGTTTCTATTTTTGCCAGGCTCGTTTTCCGATAGTGTCTGGTCTCCCCAATGATTCTCAATGGGAGCATACCAGAGATTGGCTGGCGATAATCTCGAACGCGCAAAATTATCCCATTTTTTAACCACGGCCAACAATTCAGGGATAGGCAGCAAAAAAGTAGTAGCTTTTTTGCTGTTCTTCGTTTTTACACCTATCTCAGGCCATTGTTTGATGTGGCCTTCGTCTAAATCAATTGCGCTGATCGGTAATGTCACGAATGCATTGGCGCGCATACCACTCAAGAACAACATGGCTGCTGCGGCCTGATCACGTTGTTGAGCGATGTCATCTTCGCCAATATGACAAGCGGTTAATTTAAGAATATCATCTAAAGTGATATAAATATGGTCGATCTCGGCATATTGCTTTTGGCGAGGTAGCCGCAGCGTCTCCGGCCAGGAAGAAGGAAGTGAACGAAAATCAGCAATATGGTTCGCTTTTGCCCATACAAAGAATTGTTTCGCCAGCTCTAGCATTTTCCGCTGACTTTCATACGCCAGTGTTCCCTTTCCGTGGCGCGCAGAAAGAGACATTACGTAAACAGGGAAAGTCGGACGGATACAGTCTGCCTGACCTAAAAAGGTTTCCATTGCCCATAACAGAAGATGACGCAAATAGAACCAATAGCGGCGATTGGATTGATCGCCAACTAACTTGACATCAGCCAAATATTTAAGGAATTCCTGTACTAACAGGTAGTTTTTACGGTTGATCATTTTTTCCAAGTCGTCCTCCACGATTGATCGTGCAACCACACTGCCCACACTGTCCTTTGATATGAATCAGTTTCCCTTTGATGGGTTGTTGAGTCGGATTACTCAGTGTAACAACTGCATTGCAACGAAAACAAAATGCCTGATCGATGGCTAACTTTGCTTTTTTGACTCGTTGTCTGGACTGTATCCATTGAGCAAAAACTTTTCCATTGATCCAGATATGTTTGCGTTGATCTATTTGATGGGGCGCTCCAGCTTTTAACCAGTCGCGCAGAGTCCTTTCTGGAATCTCAAGTTCTAATGCCAGTTCACGGACGGTATATAACATTGGCAGCAAACCAGGCGATTTGATAATCACGCCATGCGCCAGATGAATCGAAGCGAGCTTGCCGTTATCTGTGTTCAATGATGAGATTGGCATGGCTGTGCATATCCTTGTCGGTTTGGTGTAGCCGAACATATTCTTCGATATCTTCCTTTCGAATACGAATCGCAGCGCCAAACTTTACTGCTCGTAGTGAACCATTTTTGATCAGGGCATATACCTGGGAGACTGAAACCTGAGCCATTTGCGCAACTTCAGCTACCTTGAGATATTGCCCTGCTTTTTGCAAGTCGGGTAAGGGATTATTTTGGGTCATCGTTTTCTCTACGATCCTTAAGTTTTTCGTTTGCCTGAAGACCACAAATTCCAGGCGACGCCGGCAGCCATCAGAACATCGCCCAGGCTAAAGGCGACCCTGTAAGGGAACCAGGCTGGTAATCTCAGATGGTCCGAGAGAAACCACCAGTTT
This sequence comes from uncultured Anaerolineales bacterium, assembly GCA_903872065.1. Taxonomy (GTDB): domain Bacteria; phylum Chloroflexota; class Anaerolineae; order Anaerolineales; family UBA4823; genus CAIQJJ01. The sequence continues at coordinate 3,013 of CAIQJJ010000043.1, forward strand.
GTGGCATTGACGAACAAGACGATATCTTTTCCCCAGCCCAGTCGCTTCCCTGGTTGCCATGAAGCGAGAGGCGCATTGGGAACCAGATAAGTCACTGTCTCAGGGCTGATCGGCATGAAACCGCCATTGGCGCAAATGACCAACAAGTTCAAAGCGATCCCAAGCGCTGCAAGGGGAAAACCAGCTTGCTTCCGGTTCGCAACAAAGAACAGAAGCGCGAGCGCTTGGGAAGAAACCAAAATCAGCGAGGCTACGGTGTCTGGAATCCACTGTCGGATGGGGCTAAACGAAAAAGCAATGGCCTGTGCGGCAAAAGCTACCCAAACCAGCCACCACCAGCGCAGGGGTGGGAACACTACCTGACATTCCCACCCCTTTGTACGCAGGAAGCCGGCGAACGAGCCAACCATTACTGCGGATAGAAGGATCATTCCTATCCTTGTAGCCCGCCGCCGGCTTCTGGGGCGCCGCCAACCAAAACGGTCAAAGCGAGCGTCACGACCAAAATGATCAGGCGCATAAGATTGGCATCTACATGCCGGTGGAACAAACGGTTGAGATTGAACAGGTTTTTCATCAGTTGCCTCGAGAAATGGATTTACAGGATACTCCTGTATTGGCGCTGATTTTCAGGGAGGGCGGTCAGGGAATCGGTCAGGTAAACGGTCGTATAGAGATTAGAAAATGTGCGTTTAATACAAAAAACCAGCCCACATAGAAAGGGCTGGTTTTGCAGGTGACAGAATCAAAAGACTACTGGATCAATATTGCATAAAGCTGCTGCGTCTCATCGGATGGCGGAACCCCTGAGGTTTTCTCCAATGCCTGCCGGCACATTTTATATTGAGCGATAATATCTCCTCGTGACCCCATTGCAGCATAGACTCGCATCGCCATGCGATGAGCAGGCTCCCAGGCTGGTTCGTGTTGTAGCGCATGCCAGCAGTAATTCAAGCTTAACCTGTATTCTCTTGTTTCCAGGGAGTGTTCAGCAAGCTTGATGATCATGTCTGTATAAGCCAGCCAAAACCTTTCGCGCCCGGGAATCACCCAGTCTCCGCCAGCCGCCAGAAGAAAGCCCCCTTTGTACAAAGAAACTGCTTCCTGGTATGCCTTGAGTTGTTGTTCAGGCGACAAACCTGGAATCTTGCGCTGGATTTCATCGAAGAGTTCGACGTCATAGGTGTAGTCCAGCTCGTGATTGAAGAAGTAGCGATCTTTTTGGGTCAGGATTACCTCCTTACCGACCGCGCAACGAATACAATAGATGATATTTTTGCTCTGAACGGTAAGCTTTTCAGGTGCCATATCCGCCCAAAAGATACTGCCCAAAGTTTCCTTCGTTGCGCCCTCAGGATTAGTCGCCAGGTAGAAGAGGATTTCTCGTCCCACAGGATATTCCCAGGCTGAATCTGGGATGGGTTTCCCATTGACATAGATGCGTCCTTCCCCAAAGCCCCGGAGCACCACCTTTGAGCGGAGTATGGTTACTCCTGGATGAATGCTTCGAATACGACGGCGTAGGAGAGGAAGGCGGGTCTCAAATTGCTTGATCTGTTCCCATAGTCGGGCAGTTGGAACGCCTGTTTGGTGTTTTTCCGCCCAGATGCGCAAGATATCCCGAGTTTCATAACCAGGAATCACCAGAGTATGCTGACTCTCGATCTGGGCAGCAATTTCGAGCGCCGCTTTCAAATAATGAGCAGCCCGCTCTGGATTGCCTGAGCGGTGTTCTACTGCAAAAAGATAGAGATGGGTACGCGCTTCGTCAGAAGGTTTGTGGCTGTTTGAAAAGCCTTGAATTGCCTCCATCAAAACCTGCCTGGCCACATCGAATTGGCCTGAAGCATAGTAAAACCGTCCAAATCCCACGAGGCACAGGCATCGTTCGTAAGGAGAGCTTTCCTGGGCGGCAATTTTCTCAGCTTCTTCCAACAAACACAGAGCCAGGCTTGAGTCGCCTTGGCGCCATGACAAGGAAGCCTCAGCCAGGGTAATGTATAACAATAGAGAACGCTGTTTGAACTGCTGCGAAATCTGGCGTGATTGTTGGTAGACATCCTGGGCCGGCTCCCACATTTCGAGATCCTTGTAGACATCCCCAATGCTGGCCAATACATAGGCTTCCATACGCCGATAGCCGCTGAAGCGAGCTTTTTCCAAAGCTTCATCGAAGGAGCGGATAGCGGTTTCGTAATCCCCATCGTAATGATAGAGCACGCCCAGGTTGTTCAAGAGTGTGGCAACGGTAGCCAGGTTGCCAGCACGAAGCCCATAGGCCAACGACTGCTGATAGGCGTCTCGGGCGAATGCATAGGAGCCATAAGCGCGATAGGCCATCCCCAGATCACGAAGTACATTGGCTGCATTGTATTCATCGCCTGTTTGCCGGTAGATGGCCAGAGCCAGGCGAAGCTGTTCGATGGCTAAATCTGTTTTTCCCAGCCACAGCAAATTCAGGCCCCGAGCGCTCAAAGCGTCCGCTTTTAACGACAACCATTCAGCATATTTTTCAGCAATGGTCAGCGCCTCGTCTACATCCCCAAGCGCCGATTGGTAGTTGCCTGTAAAATGATAAGCCATTGCCCGTCGCATGAGCGTGCGCGCCAGGAGTTGGTCGTCGCGTTTTTGTTTTAACAAGTCTACAGCCTGATTGAGAAAAGGCAGCGCTTGATGAAAATCCTTGCTCATCAACGCAATCGCCCCTTTGAGCGAAATCAAACCAGGTCGGAGATCAACAATCTGCGCCGGAATCTTTTCCAACCACTGTGCCAGGGTTTGATACGCTCCGCTTTTGATCATTGCAGAACCGGCCAGTTCGATGGTGTCCGCCAGGGCCACGTCGTCAGCAATTTGACGGTAAATGGCATAGGCTTTTTCCCACTTCCCCTGCGCGACATATACCTGTCCTGCCCTGCGGCGTATCCTCTCCACGATTACTGGTTGCTTCTGTTCGATGTGGGTTTGCAAGAATTCACTGAACAGGCTTTGATAACGAAACCAACCATCCTGTTCATCGACCTGCACGACAAACAAGTTTTCTTTTTGCACCACACCAATCAACCGCGCCCATTCAGTTCCTTCTGCAAAAGCAATCGGTTCAAGGATTTGTTGACAAAGTCCCAGGTCAAATTCACCGAGCAGGGCGGTATAGGAGAGAAAATCCTGGATGATAGCAGGCTGTTGCCCAACCACCTGGCGTGCCAGGTAATCATACAGGTTCAAGCCGGAAGCTTTGGCTGCTCGAATCTGGGTGGCGCTCTCAGTCCATTTTCCTGAGGCGGACAGCAGCAAGCCTGTAATCCAGCCTTCGGTCTCGTGGATTAACTCCTTTGCCAAATCGTCCGGCAGGGTGACATGATAGTTTTGTAATGCAAGCGTTTGGATTTCTTCGGGTGTGAAGGCAAGTTCGGCAGCGGTGAGGATACCAACCATTGAGCGGCTAGATAGTAATTCCAGGTCGAGTTGTAACGGCGGCTTACGCCCGGCAATCACAATATGGCAGTTATCATCCACGCGCTGGATCAGCCGGCTGACAAACCGATTGATTTCCTCATGATCGGCAACCAGATGGTAATCGTCCAACACAAACAGGAAATCCTGACGGGTATGCTGGTAGAGATCGTTGACGAGAGTGGTTACCAGAAGATCGAGATCGGGCGCCGCGTCCCCCAAATTTTCTAAAGCCGACAACGAAGGATTGCCAAACTGCGGAAATATTTGTTGGATGGCAACAATGAAATGCCTGGCAAAGCCTGACAAGAGATTATCTTTTGGGTCAATTGTGTACCAACAAACTTGTTGCGCGCTGCGATTGGCATAATCCACCAACAGGCATGTTTTGCCGTAACCAGTTGGGGCGATAACCATAACAAGCCTGTGCTCAGACAGGCTTTCGAGGATGCCGATAAGTCTCTGTCGGGCGACGATGTTGGAGCGTCGTTTTGGCAGATGAACGGCAGGGAGAGATACCAGAGGCCGCATAAAAAATGAGTTGGTTCAGCGCTTCAGATCAACTCGTCAATGTCCTCTTGCTCGATGAGTTTCATAAACTCATGAGGGGGCATGCCGAGTGCATTCGAGAGTTTGTAAAGAATTTCAATAGACGGATTGCTCAAGCCGCGTTCAAGATCGCTGATGTATGAGAAGTGACAACCGCTTTTCTCGGCAAGTCCTTGTTGTGTCATTGCCCGTTGATTTCTGGCCTTCTTCAAGGCGCACCCAAAAGCTTGTTTTATCTGCACGGCTATCAACTTTCCAAGACTCTGAAAGGGTGAAAGAATTGTAGCCAGCAGGGCAATATGCTGACATAGGCTATAGCATGAGTTAAATTAGAAGCTAATCTATTGTAGGGTTTTCCTTACACTCCAGCAGAGAATGGCCGTTACAAGCCTCTCTTGATGGTCATTCAGCGTTATACTCAAGGTATCGCTCAAGAGCGACTTGGACCTGATCCCCTTACAGTAATGTATTTTGATTGGATAGAAAATGTCCCTGCCAGGTGTAGAAGAATTTCTGGCCCGCTTACGCCAACTGATTTTGGATGAAGCCGAACAGCAGCGCTTCGAATTGCGCCGCCAGTGGTCATTGCCGTTGCGCCAGCGCATTGCCGGCGGATATGCGATTGAAGGCTTGCAGGTCAAAGACTTTCGTAAAGACGGCGCGGTGATCCTTGCCTGCCAGCGCAATGAATCGCGTTTCCGCGAAGGCGACTACCTGGTCTTGCATCGCGGCGACATTACAAACGAGACATCCTTCGTCCGGTTGCGCGGCGTACTCGAATATGACGATGAAACTGAGCTGGCGCTCAGCCTGAACAGTGGCAATGTGCAACCACTCAAAGAGCAGCCATCCGGTTGGATCGCTGACGAAGACATGCTCGATTTGAGCTTTTTCTACCTGGACACGCTGGATCAGGCCGCCGACCGACTGGTTGGCCGGCAGACGATTCTGCCCCTCATTACCGGCGCGCTCGCCCCCGGCGTAGACTATCAGCGTTACGAGCGCAGTTGGGAGGAATCTGTGGCCTTGGGTCTCAACGAGACCCAGGCCGAAGCAGTGGCGCAGGCCTACGCCACCGATCTCGTTCACCTGATCCAGGGGCCGCCTGGCACCGGCAAGACCTTTGTGTTAGCTCACCTGGCGCGCCAGTTGGTCGCAGACGGGCAGCGCGTGTTGGTTACCGGTTTGACGCATCGCGCCATCAACAACGCCCTCAACAAAATCGCTCAGCTCGATCCGGCCCTGCCAGCCTGCAAAATCGGCCTGGAGGCGCGCGCCCAAGGGCTATTGGTACGCAACCATGAAAACTTCGCCCTTTCAGAGTTCGGCGATTTGTCCGGGGGCTATGTCGTCGGCGCGACGCCCTTCGCCACCCAGAGCGATCGCCTGACAAACGTCGAGTTCGATGTGGTCATCTTCGACGAGGCCTCCCAGGTAACGCTGCCGCTGGCAATCATGGGCATGCTGCCCGGCCGGCGTTATGTTTTCATCGGCGACGAACGGCAGTTGCCCCCGATTACCAATCTCAAAGCTTCGGAAGTAGCCAGAACCTCGATTTTTGGCTATCTGAACGGGAGAGGCTACGAGACCATGTTGACGACCACTTACCGCATGAATGACGCTCTGGCTGCCTGGCCGAGTCGAACTTTTTATGGCGGCGCGCTTCAGCCTGATCCCGCTATCGCTGGGCGGCGCTTGCCCTTGAATGGCGCTTCCGCGAAGTGGGATTTTGTCCTTGACCCGCAATCCCCGGCCGTTTTTCTCGATCTGCGTCACCACAACACGATGGCGCGCAGCCGCACGGAAGCAGAAGTGATCGTCGAACTGATCCTGGCCTTGATCCAGGCCCACATCCCACCTCATGAAATCGGTGTGGTGGTACCTTATCGCGCCCAGAGCCGGCTGATCCGTAACTTGCTGCGTCAGAGTCTGCCAGTGCGGGAGATGCTGCAAGACCTGACCATTGATACCGTCGAACGAATGCAGGGTCAGGAGCGTGAAGTCGTGCTGGTTTCGCTGACCACCTCCAGTCCGGCCTTTGCGGCGCAGTTGGCCGAATTCTTCTTCCAGCCCGAACGCCTGAATGTGGCTATCACCCGCCCGCGCACCAAGCTGATCCTGGTCGGCAGCCGGCGCGTCCTGGATGCCCGGCCAGAACAGCCGGAATATCAAGAATGGGTGGCGCTGTTTCGTGACTTGATCGCCCATTGCACCGTACACACGATTCCCGGAGGGCGCATTCACTGATGGCCCGCATGTTTCCTGATACTCCTCAGGGTATTTTGCCATCGGCGGTATTCCAGACCTTTCGGTTTTTGAAAACCCTGCCGGATGACTGGCTGGTCTGGCATCATCTGGCGCCGTGGCAGAAGGACGCGCCCGATTTTCTCATCCTGAACGTTGAGCGGCAAGCGCTGCTGGTCAAGGTAAGCGGCGCAACGACCGCCGAGGCCCGTCCGGTGGCGCAGATATTGCTGCTGCAAGATAACCGCCAGCCTTTGGGCGAGGCTGAAACCGGCGTGTTACAGGCTTATGAGAAATCGCTGCAGAGCGTTCCGCCTTTGCAGGGAGTGCAATTCCCTTTGGTGATCGTCTTTCCCAATATCCCCGCGCATCCCCTGGCGGGCAGCCGCGCGAATAACGCATTGGTTTGGCTGGGCAAAGAATCTCTTCAATCGGACAGCGCATCAGCATGGAATGGACTTTTCCGCGACCCGCCCTTGAGCGCGGGAATGCTGGAAGCCCTGCGTGCTCACTTCACCCCCGAAGTGGTTGTGCCGCCGGCGTTGACCATCCGGGGCGCGCTGCCCAATACGGAGCAGGCCAACCCTGCACCGGGCAGCAAAGACTCCAGCCGCCATCTGCAGGCCGGTTTGGCCGGTTTCCTGCTCGACTACGATCAGGAAGCGGCGCTTAAGACTGACCTTGACCTGAACGATGATGGGCTGTCGCTTTCCAAAGACTTCCGTCTGAGCGTCGTCAACGGCGTGGCCGGCAGCGGGAAAACCCTGATCCTGCTCTACCGCTTGCGCATGCTGCACGCCTTGTATCCGGGCAAGCGTTTCCTGGTGCTGACCCACAACCGGCCCTTGATCCGGGATATGGAAGCGCGGTTTCACCGCCTGACCGGTATCTTGCCGGCTGAAGTCACCTGGAACACCTTCAATGGTTGGTGTTACAGTCAATGGCCGCCATCCCCGCGTTGGAGCAACCCATTGGGAGAAAAGCCGCGCCGTGAAATGATCCACACGGTTTGGATGGAGTTCTTCCAGAGCCTGCCGAGAGATCGGCGCGAAACGCCTGACGATGTCCCTCCTGCCTATGCTCATTCGGCCTCAATTACCGAGAACATGCTGCGCAGTGAAATTGATTGGTTCAAAGATCAGGTCTTTACAACTCCCACAGAATATCTCAGCGTGGAACGGCGTGGGCGCGGCTTTCGCCTGAGCCAGGCGCAGCGCCAGCGCATGTTGCAGGCCATCCAACGCTACCAACAAATCCTCCAACAAAGACAACAGATGGACTGGGGGGATGTACCGCGGCGTATCTGGGAGTTTGCCCAGGCAGGTCAAATTCGCTTGCCTGAATATGATGCCATATTGGTAGATGAAGCGCAGTTCTTTGCTCCCCTGTGGTTCGAGATCGTGCGCCGTCTGGTGAAACCTCGCAGCGGGCATTTATTCATCGCCGCCGATCCCACCCAGGGGTTTCTGGGCCGCGGGACATCCTGGAAATCATTTGGGCTGGAGGTGCGTGGGCATCTCCAGCAGTTACAGCGCTCTTACCGTACCACGCGCGAAATTCTCAGTTTTGCGACGCTGTTCTACCGGCAGCGAGTGGCGTCTGACCAGACGGACGAAGATATTCTGACTGCCGATCTGGCCGATATGCCCTTTGGGGCGTTCCCTGAAATTTTGCCCCTGGGCAGCCCGCAAGATGAAATCGCTCGAGTGGCCAATGAGGTGGTCGCCTTTGCCAGGCAGGGACTACCATTGAAGCATCTGCTGGTGCTACACGTGAATTGGGAAGGCGTCGAGGCGTTAATCACCGCGCTCAACCGCAAATTGGGGAAAGACAAGGCGTGCAACCCCAAAGACCAGTACCCCGGCGACTATGTGCGGGTGACCACATTGAACGCCGGCACTGGCCTGGAAAGTCCGATTGTCTTTTTGGTCGGGCTGAACCAGTTGTTTGAAGAAGAGCAGAGTCTGCGCCTATCGGATGAGGAGCGGGAGGCCTTGATCCTGGACAATACCCGCAAGGTATACATGGCCGCCACCCGCGCCGGGCAAAGGTTGGTACTGACCTACGTCGGCGAAGTTCCGCCTGTGCTGCGCGAGTTGCTCCATGGAAGACTCCATTGATCTTCCCACAATCCTCCTCAAGCTGACCAGGCCGCAAGATCATTGTCCACCTGCTCCAGAGTAACCAAACGCACGCCGCCTGTCACCCAGTTTGCGCCTGATACCGGCTGCTGGTTCACTTGATCCTGGTAAGCCATTGCGCCACTTGTCCAGCCGCTGCGCGCAAAGCCCAGAAAATAGACGCGCCATTGACCTTGTTCTGGCACAATTTTGCCGGCTTTCTCCTCAACCAATTCGGCGATCACTTTCCGCTCAACCGCATCCAACGTCCACTTGCATTCCCCAAGAATGATTGTCTTCTCCATGCGGTTCAACCCGACGACATCCACTTGAGCGGAACGGTTCCAGGCGCTGCCCACCTGATCTGGCATAAAGGGCAACTCTCCCAGCGCCCCAGCCCGTAAGACCCATTCACGACACAACTCTTCCCAGGTATGAGTACCGATGAAGTCAATCATGTGGCGGGTGATTTCTGCCACAGCCTGTTCCTGAATTTTAAGCGAGAATTGGTACTGGCGAGATTCCAAAAATCGGTAATAGAAACGCAAATAGGGATCGGTAATGTGGTGACGCCCGCTGCGAGTGGATGCCGGGTTTTCGGTGATCGAAATGCGTCGCTCGACAAAACCAGCTTCCACCAGGACACTCAAATATTTTGG
>CAIQJJ010000044.1 GCA_903872065.1 uncultured Anaerolineales bacterium
AATCCTGGCGACCGTTACCCGGGTCCAAATTTCCCCGACCCTGTTACCAGTGGGAAATAAAATCCCCACCTTCACCCCCACCACCACGCCCCAGCCGGCGATCTGCGAGATTTCGACGGGCTACCCTGCCGGCGTGGTCAATGTGCGGGCGTGCGCGGGTGTGGATTGTGCAATTCTCACCCAGGCGAACGAGGGCGACCGGCTGACAGTTCTTGCCCCTGGCGCATGGGTGAAAGTCCAGAGCGGCGATACAACCGGCTGGGTTAATTCAAAGTTTTGTGAGGTGAAACCATGAAGCGACACACTAAGCGAAAATTTGCGAAACGGACTAAAGGCGCGGCGCGTGGCGCTGGCGTTGCAATCCTGTTACCAGACGGCAGCCTGGCCGGGCCGGGTTACACGCCCCAATGCCGGCGTTGTGGAGCGGCGCTACCCTGGTCACGGCTGGATGAACTCGCATGGAAAGCAGACGAGATTGGTATTGTTTGCTGGCGGTGCGAGAGTGAAATTTGGCAAAACTTTTGATGTGAGGTATACCATGAAAGACATTTTCGGCACGGCTGGCAAGATACTGGGGCTGATTTTTGCGGCTCTGGTAATCTGCTATACAAGTCTTTTGACTATCCAGTTATCGGCGCGCCTGACCCCAGGCAATACCGTCTTGCAATTCATGACACTAGTCCTTTTCGATGGCGCGGCGTTTGTCTGGTTTATCCAGTTCATCACGCAGGCCAAAGCAACGTTGCAATGGGCGATTGCTGGAATCGGCTTTATTGTTGGGCTGTTGGGCGCGGTGGTAATGGCGGGCGGCGAGTTGATCTTGGGCCAATCACTGGTCGCAGTGGATGACCCATCCAAAATCGGTTGGGTGTTAGTGGCTACTGTCATCCTGGCGGCCCTGGCCCATGCGACCTTGATTTACCTGTTTCACTTCACTGACCCCGAAACCAAAAACAAGATCGAGAATGCCCAGGAGGTATCTAAGGCGTTGGAGCATGCCTACAAAGACGCCCGCGCTGAGATTAGCCGCAACGTTGACACCCTGACGGCTGGACTCGTTGAAAGCGTCCTATTCGAGGCGCAGCAGCAGATTGGCGCGGCGACGGCGGCGCATATCCGCAACGCGGCGCGCTTGGAAGCCAGAGCGGGCGAATCCTTGCGCAGCGATGGCGCGGTCATTGAGGCCACGGTCAAGACGCCCGCGCAGATTGACCCCCAGGATACCCAGGCGGCGAAACCTGGCGATCAGGCAGCCACAAGAAATTTTGAACCTGGCGACCTGGTAAACTCAAAAAACCTTGAACCTGGCGAAACCCTGGCGCAGCCTGTCCAGAATGCCCAGGCGATTCCGCCCGCTTTCCTGGCATTGCTGGCCGCATTCATGGCGCAGCAAAAAACGCAATCAGGCGACCAGGCGACCGATGACCCCCTGCAGGCGCCCATCGTTCCCGCGCCCGATCTGGCGACCGCGGCGGCTGGCGGAAATGGCAATGGTCATCACAAGGGCCAGAGCGACTCCCCTTTAGCGTAAATCGGGTATGCGTGACTTGTGGCGTGGAGTTTACAACGGGTAGACTTCACGCCCGCTATTGTTCAGAGCAATGCAAAAATAAGGCGGCGCGCAACCGTAACGCGACCCGTAACGACGATACCCTTATTAGCCGTAACGAATTAGCCGTAACACCCGCGCCCGGCGCTTGGATCATCACTTGCGCGCATTGCGGCGCGACCAAAGAGACGACGAAACCAAACACCCGTTATTGTGGGCCAGAATGCAGACAGGCCGCATATCGGGAGAGGAGTAAAACCGATGTGTGATGATTACAAACCCCCTGTATGGACTGTTTCCCTGTCCGACCTGGCGGCCCGTTTGGGCTGGCCGGAACGGGAGGTAGCCAAAACACTCAATGCCCATGCCGGGCTGAACCTGGCCGAGAACCTGGTCAACCACCAGGCGATGATCACCCGTCAAAATGTGGTGGACGTGGTTTATGCACGGCGAGCGGATCAAGTGGGGGCAAGGTGGGCGTGGCACGTGATGAACTACTATGACGCCGAATACTATGACGCAGAGCGGAGGGCGAAGCATGAACGCCACCTTTGATTTTGTCCCCCGTTTTTGTCCCTATTGCGGCGCTGGGCTGTTGCGGCCACCCGGCGCGGAATACCGGACGGCTAAAAACGACATCAAGCGCTTTAAAGAGGGGGAACGGCTGACCTGTAAGTGTGGGCTGACCTACGAACGCCGCGCCCATGTGATCACCTCACGCCCCAAGAAGACGCCCGCCCAGATCAGCGCAATTCGAGCGGCAGCGGGCCGGAAGGGGGGTATGAAGACGGTCGAGCGGCACGGGCTGGAAGGGTTATCTGAGGCGGGAAAGATTGGGGGGAAGCTGCGCTGGGGCGCGCCTGTGGAGGTGGAGCAGCCTGGCGATCTGGATGCCCCCAAAGGGCCGGAGGGCGGCGGCGATGGATGACCAGGCCGAGCGGCGCGCCTGGTGGTAATTTTCTGACATTCCGCCCGCGATGGTTATCGCGGGCGGCAATCAGGATGTTACCGAAAAGGCGGAGTGAGAGGGATTCGAACCCCCGGTAGGCGTACACCTACAACTGATTTCAAGTCAGTCGCCTTCGTCCACTCGGCCATCACTCCATGGGTTCTTCAAACACGCCCATTCTAACAT
>CAIQJJ010000045.1 GCA_903872065.1 uncultured Anaerolineales bacterium
ACTATGAACACACAACCAACCGCCGGCGCGCCTGTTGCTTATCAAGCAGACTCTCATGGCGGCTTTTTTACCACCTCGCTTTTCTGGGACTGCCAGTGCGAGGATGAGTATATCCACCCATATAGCCAGATAGAATGCCCGGCCTGCGGCGCTCGCAGAGAACAATCGTCCAATTCGCATGTAGACGAGGTGATCTGTCAGGCCCTGGAATGGCAACTGGATCCAGACCTGGTGCGCCAGGTGGCCGAAGCTATTCCCTATGGCGATCCCGATCTCGAAGCCGACGAAGGGCCGCTGGTAGAGCAATATGAGAACGCCAGCCGCATGCATGACGATGATTGGATGGATGCAGCCTACGAAGACGGCGTCTCCGGCTGGAGTGATGACTTCTAAGAGACGAGGAATCTATGTCCCACATCACTGAAAATCAACGCATGGCGCCGGTGATGGAACTGGCGCGCAAACTTGATATTATAAACAACCCTGCTCCCGAGGCGCTCTTCGAGGCTTGTAGCGGCGGTTTTCAAATCTGGTGCACTCTTGACGATCACCCAAAAGGCCGGGATGGTGTGCCGATGAGTGCCAATGCAGGCGCATTTGCCAAACCGTGCGACTTGGTTGCATCTGTTTGGTGGGGGTGGGAAGACAACCCAAATCTTTCTCCGGCCATCACCCACCTTTGTCTTGAGACAGACGCTTACAATCTGCGCGCAGTGAAGCAACGTCCACCAAGAATCCATAACCGCCCTGAGGATATCGCCTGGGCAAAAAAGAAAATCCGCATGCTGTTTCGACAGGCCGGCGTCCCCTGCCCGAAGATCAAGGTAGAAAAGGGGGGAGCGATGCCTGACAAACAACCATCCCCTGGAATCCCAATCTACATCAGTAACGGTCTGATCGTGAATTTGCTGCGAACCGAAACCGGCTTGCGCCTGGCGTTCACCTTTGACCGGCCAGAAGCCAGAGGAACGATCATCCTGGATGAATCTGGCTACGGCCTGTATGTGCTTTGCCCAGACGTTCATCCTGAACAACCATTGGCGCTGCTCGATTTGTTCTACCCTTCCCCCGAAGGACAAAAAATCCCTGGCGGCCCGCCGCTGCAAATTGATCTGTTCAGTCCGGCGCAAACCGAAGACCCACTCGGCCAAGCGCGCTGTTTCCCAGATGGGACGCGCGTGCGCTTTGAGTCTGGCGTCATCGAGCGAAAGACTGGCAAAGCGTTGCCCGATCACGAATTCGGCTATCCGGAAGAGGAGCGTGCTAAATGACTCCTCGTATCGTGCAAGCAGAGCTCTGGCAAGTTATCCCCGACTCAGACATGATCGTTGTTTCCACCAATGGCTCGATTAGCAAGGACGGGACACTGGTGATGGGCCGCGGCGCGGCTTTGCAAGCCCGGCGGCATCATCCCGGCATCGAACGGGAATGCGCCCGCTCCATCCAGACCAGCATCGAATCCACCCGTTCCGTCTGTGGCTCATGGGTATATGGCTTTCTGGTTGTGCGCCAACCGATGCATCGGCAACCCGGATTCGGCATCTTTCAGGTCAAGCGCATCTGGACTGAAGCGGCCAGTCTGAAGCTTCTCTCCCTATCGGTTGCCATGTTGAACCGGTACGCCCGGCTATGCCCTGAGCGATCCATCCGCATGAATTACCCTGGTAGCGGCAATGGCGGCTTGCGGCGCGACTCTGTCGAACCGCTGCTGGCTTGCCTGCCGGAGAATGTCACCATCTGCTATCGCTAACCCAATCACACTCATCAAGAGGAGGCCAACCGACCTCCTCTCTCTTCTCATTCCAATAGAACCATGAACACGAATCACCTTACTACTCAACAACTCGAAGTCCATATCCCCGGCTGGGGATGGACCACGCACATCAAAGTCCAACGCCTGGATGGGCGTGCGGGCATCTCGTGGGATCAACTCCAGGAGATTAAGT
>CAIQJJ010000046.1 GCA_903872065.1 uncultured Anaerolineales bacterium
ATCTGAGTGCTTTTGGTAAGTCTTTGACAAACCTCGGTTCACCCCCACGTGTGTGGGGATAATTCCCGCGCCACCTCCCGCTTCCGTCCGCGTCCCGGTTCACCCCCACGTGTGTGGGGATAATACTATATTTTGGCTTAAGGCCGTGTTTTGCCCCCTCACGGCTACAGCTAGGGATCAATGACTTGTTGGGCCGCCCGCCGCGCCGTTGCTTTCAACTTTTGCTGTGTCTTCTCCGGCGCGTCAGGGATTTGCACCAATTGTAACCCTTCCAGTTCGATAATGTTGCGCTGTGTTACGCCGTGCAGGCGCATGGCGAAGTGCTGCTCGGTGTTGGTAGACCAGATTTGCACCACCCCGCCGCTCGTTCCGCTGGCTTTACAGCATTTTTCCCACAGCCGTTCGCGCACCAGCGCGTTGACATGCCCCACGAAGACGCCGCTGTGCGGTTCGAGCAGCCAGCGCGTCAGTTCCCCACGTAGGGATGTGGATACATTTTCCAGGATCATGACAATCATCGCCGTCCCTCCTCGTCACCCTCTTCCACCTCCTCCGGCGCATCCCACCAATCGGTAGGCAAAGCGGGATCAGAATCGATGTCGCCGCCGGCGGCCAGCAGCGCCTCGTCTACGCCCAACAAACGGTCAATATCTGGCAGGATGCGCTCCAGCAGTTTGGCGTCTTTAAACTTCTGCCGGCAAGCGGCTCGCACCCGGCTGTCAACGTGTTCGCTGGATTCGGCCACCGTCTGAAACGCGGTAGGGATAGTCACCTCAGCCTTGTACAGATCGGCAATGTCGTAAACGAACGACAACTGCTTGCCGGTGTGGACGAAGCCCAGCGCCGGCGAATAGCCGCCTGAGACGATGGCCGCATGACACAAGCCGTTGAGCAGCGCGTTGCCTGCTGAAAGGGCGCGGTTGATCGGATCTGACGCCCCCCAGTTGCCGCGATCATAGTTCCGTCCGCTCCACGGCACGCCGGTTTCACGGCTGTAGCGATAGTAAGTGCTGCGCACGCGCGCCCCCTCCATCCCGCGGATTTGCTCCAGCGTCAGGTTGGCGCTCAACGTTTCGGGGAAGCGCATCTGATACATGCGGCGGATAACCCCCAGGCGTTGTTGAGGATTGCAGCACAGTTCCGCCTGGCGCAGCAGGTGATAGGCTTTGCGCGTCTCACCCGTACCGGCGGCGTAGCAGCGAGTCACCTCTTCACCCGTCCACAAGATGGCGCAGCCGCTTTCCGCCAGGGTTTTAACCGCCGCATGGCTGATCGAGGTGCCAGGGCCGAGCAGCAGCACACACAGCGCCGCGGTTGGCACATGCGTGCGGCCCTCCTGTTGAATGAACTCAATCGCCGAGGCCTTGCGGTCTACAATGGCATGTTCCACGTAAAGATAGCTGAGCGAATCGCGCAGCTTGGGTAATTCATGAAAGTCTTGCATAGGTGTCCTTTCTTACACAAATGATATTCAATTGGTAAGGTGCGGACGGAGACCGATCCCCCTGGGCAGTGGAGACTGCGTCTCCGGCAGACTCCACCTGCCCAGGGAAGATCGCCGCGCGAGGCTATCCGCGCCGGGGGGAAGGTTTAGCGATAAGCCGCCAGTGAAAGCAAGCCGAAGCCAAAACCTTTGGCCGAGCCGATGCCGGTCTGCAGGGCGTTTTGCAGCAAAACAGGATCATGTACCAATAAGATGCCCTCGAACAGAATGGCCAGGTGGGTCTGGCTGCCTTCTGCCTTTTGCATTCCTTTGTGACTGCGCTGCGAACCTTGGGGGATAATCTTGCAATCTGCCAGTTCTGCCCCCGCAGCCTGCAGTTTGCGCTTCAGCCAGGCGCGTTGATCTTCTTCTTTGTAAAGACCGATGCGAAATTTGTGTTTCTCCTCAGCATCTTTTGGGGCGGTCTTTTTCGCAGTGGGATTCGCCAGCAGGCGAAAACGATATAGATTGCCAGTCTGAAGCTGCACCTCAAACGATTTGGATTCGGGCATCCCCAAAAGCACCGGTAAGTTGGCAAAAGCGACCTCCCATTGGGGTTTAACATGCGATTGCACCAGGATGTGTGTGCTTTCGTCGCTTTCTTCCACCCGAAAAAGCAGGCGTTGATCCGACTCGCAGGCTATCATCAAGCGTTGATGGATGCGGTAGGGGTTGCTAACCCATTGGGCTGCTACCCGTGAGTGTGGATTGAGAGTGAGGCGAGAGAGGTACATTAGCAGACCTCCGGTTGAACAGGAAC
>CAIQJJ010000047.1 GCA_903872065.1 uncultured Anaerolineales bacterium
CATCAGCGAGCGCTTCAACTCGCGCGTCGCCGCAATCACCCGCTCGCTGGCTTCGATGGCCCGGCGCACGGTGGTCAGGACACGAGCGATGGCGCGCTGTTCGGGGAGTGGGGGAAGATGTATTGCAAATTGCTGCAAGACAGCTTTATTAATGCTTTTGAATATGGTACCTGTACCATGATCTTCTAATCGTTCTTTTGCATATAGCAGATAGTAGAAAAGATACCAATTATCAAGTCTTTTGCTTCCATTTATAGTCGCTAACCCGCGTCCGATACAATATTCCTGGTTGGCAATATTCACAGCACCCACCGGTGCCCGAACAGAAATCAGTATACTATTTGGCAGGGCAATTCTCTGTGGAAGCGAACACCATTGTATTGGCGATGGAAAGACTCGCCCATATTCTGCTTTACCTTGTAAGAAGGGTAGCCCATCCCCATTTATGTTATATGTTGATGATGGAGGTGACTGTCCCATTATTATAGTAGCGATAGAGTCTAATCGCTCTATACTCCACTCCACCGGCAGCGGCCCTAACGGCGTATCCTTAAACTCACCCATCGCTACTCCAATCCCAATTCTTTCAACATCCCTTGCAGCGCCGCATCAGCCTGAGTGCGCGCTTCCTCCGCCTCGCGCAGCAGCAGCACCGCCTCTTCCAGGGGCAGGACGGCCTCGCCGCCGTTCTGCGCCACATAGCGGCTGGGGCTGAGATTGTAGTCATTGCGGGCGGCTTCTGCTTTGGTGATCACCGCGCTCAAGCCTTCTTCGGCCTGCCAGGCCTCGTACAGCCCACCCACACGCCGGATGTGTTCATCGGTCATCTCGTTTTTCGGGCGGCCTTTAACAAACAGCTTGCCGGCGTTGATCAGCAAGATTTCCCCAGGGCGGCCCTTGCTGCGGTTGACGACGAGGATAATCCCCGGCGCGGTCGTGTTGTAGAACAGGTTCTCCGGCAGCAAAATAACCGCTTCAATCAGGTCATCTTCGACAAAAGCCTTGCGGATATCGCGCTCGCGGTTGGAGCCTTGATTGCCGCTGCCGCGCGAGGCCGCGCCGGTATCCAGCACCACCGCCATGCGCCCGCCGGGGGCCAACGAGGCCGCCATGTGCTGCATCCAGCCCCAATCGGCGCTCGATGCCGGCGGAACGCCGCGCTTAAAACGATCGTAGGGGTCGTTATCGTACACATTGGTCGGGAAATTCTGATTCCACATCGGGTTGGCAGTGATCAGGTTGAAGGAACGCAGGCTGCCATCCGGATTGCTGAAAGCCGGGCGGCGCATCGTATCGCCCAGGGCGATCTCAGCCTCCAGATCGTGCAAGAAGGCATTCATGCGCGCCATGGCAAAAGTCGTCGGGTTGGTCTCCTGCCCGTACAGGCGCAGCGGGGCCAGGTGAGAAGGCAGCCGCATGACGCCGTTGTACCGCGCGCCATGCGCCTCCACCAGGCGCAGGTGCAGCTTGATTTGCAGACCAAACGAGCCGCAGGTAGGATCATAAGCACTCTGCCCTGGCTGCGGGTTCAGGATCCAAGCCATCAACGTCCCCACCATGCGCGGGGTATAGAACTCGCCGGCGCTCTGTCCCTGGCCTTCGGCGAATTTGCGCAGCAAGTATTCATAAGCCCGGCCCAAAATATCTGGCTCAACATCGTGCAAACCCAGGCGATGCTGGCCTAGCACCTGCACCAGTTCGCGCAGCGGCTCATCGGCCAGGATG
>CAIQJJ010000048.1 GCA_903872065.1 uncultured Anaerolineales bacterium
CGGCGATCTTGGTCAGCGCCCCGTCCGGCGACAGGCAGCAGACGTAGCCGCTGCGGGCGTCATCGGCGAAGTTGGGACAGGTGAAGAGCAGGCTGCCGGCGGCGTCGAAACAGAGGTCGTTGGGCATGAGCAGCGGCTGCCCATCCACCGTCTCGGCCATCGTCTTCCACTGGCCGGCGGCGGGGTCATAGCGCTGGATGAGCATATTGCGCGAGTCGGCGACCCAGGCGCGCCCGCGGCGGTCGAAGGCCAGGCCGTTGGGCCGCCCGCGCAGCGGGATGCGCTCGACCTTGCCATCCACCAGGTGGATCAGGTTGCTCTGATCCATCTCGGTGCAGTACAGGCTGCCATCCGGCGCAAAGGCCGGCCCTTCGGGGAAGGCCAGGCTGCTGGCTAAGACCTCGAACTGGCGCGGGTTGGGGGTGGAGGTCGCTTCCGGCGGGGGCGGGGTGGAGGTGGAAGGTAACGCGGTCGGGGTGGGCGCGGCGGGCGGCGAACAGGCGGGCAGCAGCGCGCCGGCGGCGCTCAAGACTGCCAGGCGGAGAAAATCCCGCCGGCTGAGGGGCTGAGAAGCATGGGCAGAGCGATAGTTAAGGATCATTGGTAGGCTGCACTTTCTTGCTGGTCGGCAAAATGGGCATCTGCGCTCCAGGAAGCCCTAAAAACTCCGCCAGAGCCGCTCGCAGGGCCAGGCGGTCGTCCCAGGGGTATTCGACCTCGCCGAAGCACATAGACTGCTCATGACCCTTCCCACAGGCGATGACGACATCCCCCGCCGCGGCCAGGGAGAGTGCCAGGCGCAGGGCGTCGCCGCGGTCGGGGACGCGCCAGAAGGTCTGCCCCTCGACGGCGCGGCGGGAGGCGGCGGCCGCGGCCATCTCGGCCAGGATGGCGTCCAGGGATTCGGCGCGCGGGTCTTCGGCGGTCAGGATGGTCAGGTCGGCCAGGTCGGCCGAGACTTCCGCCATCAGGCGGCGCTTGTCGCGGTCGCGCGCCCCGGCCGAGCCAAAGACGGCGATGACGCGGCCGGCGCGGGAGGCGCTGCCGGCGGCCATGCGGCGGGCGGTTTGCAGCGCCACGCGCAGGGCGTTGGGGGTGTGGGCGAAATCCACCAGGGCGGTGAAAGGCTGGCCGAGGTCAATCCGCTCCATGCGCCCGGGGACGCCGCGCAGGCCGGCGACGCCGCGCTGCGCCGCCGCCGGGTCAACGCCCAGCAGGCAGACCGTCACAGCCAGCGCGGCCAGGATATTGGAGACGTTGAAATCGCCGACCAGCGGCGAGACAATCGGGAGGGCGAGGCCAGGCGCGGCAGCGGTGAAGCGCAGGCCGTCCGGCAGGTGGGTGAGTTCCAGCGGGCGCAGCTCGGCCTGCGGGTGAAAGCCATAGCTGAGCTGCATTTCCGCCGCGACGCGCCCGGCCAGGTATTGATATGAGGCATCGTCGCGGTTGAGGACGGCGCGGCGCGGCCAGCCGGCGCAGGGCGGGGGCAGCATCTCGAACAGGCGGGCTTTGGCGGCGCGGTAAGCCTCAGAACTGCCGTGGAAATTGAGGTGTTCGTGGGTGATATTCGTCACCGCTGCGGCGGCAAAATGGCAGGCGTCGACGCGGTACTGCGCCAGGCCGTGCGAGGTCGTCTCCAGCACGGCGTGGGTCAGCCCGGCGGCGACCATCTGCGCCAGGTAGCGCTGCACATCCGGCGCGTCGGGCGTGGTGACGTGAAAGCCGGTGTCCAGCTCCTGCTCGCCGATGCGGGCGCTGACGGTGGAGACGAGGCCGGCGCGCCGGCCGGCCGCCTGCAGAATGGCATGGATCAGGCTGACGGTGGTCGTCTTGCCATCCGTGCCGGTGACGCCGATCACGGTCAGTTTTTGGGCGGGGAAGTCATACCAGGCGGCGGCCAGGTGAG
>CAIQJJ010000049.1 GCA_903872065.1 uncultured Anaerolineales bacterium
TGATCTATTCCACCCTGGTAGACGCCGATTTCCAGGAAACCGAAACCTATATCAATGGTGAGAAACCGCGCGGCGACCATGAGAGCATCGAAGCCCTGCGCCAAAAGCTCAACCAGTTTTTGCAGAAATTTAACGACCCTCAAAATGAGCTCAATTGTAAACGCACCGAAATCTTGAATGCCTGCTTAAGCAAATCCGAAGAAAAGCAGGGCTTTTTCACCTTAACCGTCCCTACCGGCGGGGGCAAGACACTGGCCTCAATGGCGTTTGCGCTCAACCATGCAGCTAAGCATGACCTCAAACGCGTGATCTACGTCATCCCATTCACCAGCATTATCGAACAAAATGCGGCTGTATTCAAAGAGTTCTTGGGCGAGGAGAATGTTTTGGAACATCACTCCAACTTCGACTGGGAGCAAAAACGCAGAGCGGAAGGCGAAATCCCCGACAACCAGACCAACAACGCGTACATCAAGCTCAAACTGGCAGCAGAGAATTGGGATATTCCCATTGTTGTGACTACCAACGTCCAGTTCTTTGAGTCGCTTTTCGCCAATCGCTCCTCCCGCTGCCGTAAACTGCACAACATGGCCAAAAGCGTGATCATCTTTGACGAAGCGCAAATGCTGCCACGCGAGTATCTGTATCCTGCCATGTACGCGGTGTGGGAACTCGTAACCAACTACGGCGCAAGCGCCGTTTTTTGCACTGCCACTCAGCCTTCTTTGCACAAATTTTTACCCGAAGGGACGCCATTTACTGAACTCGCACCCGATCCACAGGGTCTGTTTGACTTTTTCCGGCGGGTTCAAATCACTAATATAGGGGAACTGTCGGATGGAGAATTGTTAGATAAAATCAACGCGCAGCAGCAGTCTCTGTGTATTGTTAATACCCGCAAACATGCGAAAGGCTTGTTCGACGGCCTTGTAGATGAAGGACGGTTTCACCTGTCTACGTTGATGTGTCCCGCCCATCGCAAGGCCATCTTGCTGACCATTCGCGAGCGGCTCAAAAACCAGGAAACTTGCCGCGTCATCTCAACCCAGGTCATGGAAGCCGGCATTGATGTAGACTTCCCAACCGGCTACCGCGCCCTGGCCGGGTTGGATTCAATCATCCAGGCTGCCGGACGGGTCAACCGCGAGGGCCGGCTGCCCAGCGGGGAAGTGCATGTGTTCGAGCCGGATTCAGAATTTGTCAAACGAATACCAGCCTATATCGAGCAAGGCGCGGCCGTAGCGCGCAGTGTGCTGCGCAACTTCCCCGCTGACCCGGTCTCCACTGCTGCCATCAATGCTTATTTTGAACAACTTTACTCGTTACAAGATGCGCACGCCTTCGACTACAAAGATATCGTCGCTTGTTTCGATAAAGGCGATGAATTCGACTTCAAAACCGCAGCAGAAAAGTTCCAGATCATCGAAAATAAGACTGTCGCGGTGATCATTCCTTACAACGAGGAGGCCAAGAAACTCATCGAAGAATTGAAATACACCCTTTTTCCAGCTTCAACTATCCGCAAGCTGCAGCCGTATACCGTCAACATCTACGAGCAGGAATTCCAGGCGCTCAATACCAAAGGCGTGATCGAAATGGCGGCGGAAACATACGCAACGCTGACTGACAAGGAACATTACTATCATCCTCAAACAGGACTGCTGATCCCCGAAAGCGGCGGCGGAGAGGCGATCTTTCTTTAACTTTTAGATTGAATGAAAGGAGATTACATCATGGGATATGGAATCACTATCCGTGTGCGCGGCGAATATGCCCTGTTCACCCGGCCAGAGATGAAGGTCGAACGGGTCAGTTACGATGTCATCACCCCATCGGCGGCGCGCGGCATCATTGAGGCGGTCTATTGGAAGCCCGCCATCCGTTGGGTGATTGACAAAATCCACGTATTGAACGAAATCCAGTTCACCAACATCCGGCGCAACGAGGTGAGCAAAAAAGCTTCCGAAAGTGAAGCGCTGCGCCGGATGAACGGATCAAATGAGGCGTTTTATCTTTCGGCCACAGAAAACCGCCAGCAGCGCGCCGCAATGGTGCTGAGGGACGTGGATTACATCATTCAAGCCCATTTTGAACTGACCGCCAAAGCCGGATCAGACGACCACGAGGAAAAACACTACAACATGGCTTTGCGCCGCCTGCGCAATGGGCAGTATTTCACCCCGCCCTGCCTGGGGACGCGCGAATTTGGCGCGAAGGTGGAACTCATCGAAGATGGCATGCTCCCTCCAAGTTCACTGACCGGCAGCCGCGATTTGGGGTGGATGCTCTACGATCTGGATTTCTCCAATCAAAGGGATATCAAACCTCTCTTCTTCAAAGCAGAGATAGTGAATGGAGTGATGGATCTGAGCAGAGTGGAGGTGCGGCGATGATCTTACAAGCTCTCTATCGTTACTACGACATCCTCTCGCAAGACCCGGATAGCGACATTGCCCCGCCGGGATATAGTTCAACCGGAGTCAGTTTTGCTCTCAATCTCTCGCAGCAAGGAGAATTACTGGACATCTTCCCATTGTTTGAACAGGTCCCAGTGGGCAAAAAAACTGTCGAAAAGCCTCAACGCATGATCGTTCCAGAACAGGTGAAAAAGACTTCAGCGGTCAATCCCAATTTTTTGTGTGAAAACAGCGCCTATATCCTTGGAATCACCGACAAAGGCGACGCTGAATTTAGCAACAAACGCTTTAGCTCTTTTCGCCAATTCCACAAAGATTTACTGGCAGATGCAAATTGTCCCACCGCGCATGCAGTGATTGCATTTCTGGATAGCTATGATCCCAATACTGGTCGAGAGCATCCCGCCA
>CAIQJJ010000050.1 GCA_903872065.1 uncultured Anaerolineales bacterium
AGCGTCGAGGCCGGCCGCAGCGGCGAGGCCGGACGCAGCCCAGCAACCCGGTGAGGCGGCCCAACCCGGGCTCAAGAAGCGCACCACTCAGCCATTAACCCGTCCTGCATCTGCTGCAAGCGCGCCGCAGCCAGACACCTCGTCCCCAAAACCAGACACCTCGTCTCCAAAACCAGACACCTCGTCTCCAAAACCAGACACCTCGTCCCTAACCCTTCCAAAGAAGCGTACCACTCAGCCGCTAAAGCGCGGCTCTTCTACGACGGGCGCGCTGAAGTTGGATGCAGCATCGAGACCGGATGCAGCATCGAGACCGGATGCGGCATCGAGACCAGATGCAGCATCGAAGCCGGATGCGGCCAAGAAAGTCACGTCCACTGGCCCGATCCTGGTGGTGGACGACAGTCCAACGGTGCGCAAACTGGTGACGATGACGCTGGAACGCGATGGATACCGTGTACGCATCGCCACGAATGGTCTGGAGGCGCTGGCAGAGATCCAGGATGAGCCGCCGGCCGTGGTCTTGTTGGACATCACGATGCCGCGCATGGATGGCTACCAGTTGTGCAAACTGATTCGCAATGATGAGACGACCAAGAACATTCCGGTGATTATGCTATCGGGAAAAGATGGCTTCTTTGATAAAGTAAAAGGTCGGGTGGCCGGCTCGACAGAGTACATTACCAAACCTTTTGAACCTGCAACTCTGTTAGAGGTTGTGCAGAAATATGCCAATCCGCCCAAAGCGGGTGCATAAAGAACCAGTCAGCCCAATGATTTTGCGGAGCGATCTCTGTGGCAGTCGAGGGTAACCTGAAAGATATCAGCCTGGCAAATCTGATCCAGATGATTTGCCAGGAGGGAAACGCGGCCGTCTTATTTTTAAAATACGAAGGCCAGCGCGGCGCCCTTTATTTTGATCAGGGTGAGCTTTTGCATGCGGCTACAGGGACTCTGGTAGGCGAAGAAGCAGTCTACCGGATGTTAAGCTGGTCGAGCGGTACCTTTCGCTTGAGCGAGCATGGCGCAAAGCCACAGCGGAGTATTCAGCGTTCCTGGACGCATTTGCTGATCGAAGGGGCGCGCCTCTTGGATGAGCAGCGCGCCCAAACTTCCCAGCGGATTCAGGCAGAGCAGGCGCTTTCGGCGGAACAGATCCGCCAGGATAGCCTGCTGGAAAGCGACCTGACGCATTTATTGTCGCGCCTCGAACATGCCCGCGCTCGCCTGGCAGAGGGGAAAACCTTGAGCCGGCCAGCGTTGGCTTTGACCCTGTTGAGCGAGATAGTCCATCAAGGCGCCTTGTTTGCAGAAAAGCTTTGCCAAAAAAGGTCAGGGCAGCCGAAGATCCCTTCGCTCTATCAGACGGTGGAGCGCTTGGGCAGCAAATATCCTGCCCTGCGCTTATTGCAAGCCAATGGCGAACGCCAGAATATTCAAAACGTCGCCGATGTGTACAAAAATTGGAAAGGCGATGCTTCCAGGCGCAGCCAAACCTTCCAACAAATCAGCAATGGTTTGCTGGAAGTTCTGAACTTTTATTTTACGCTCACATTGCGTTGTTTCTATTCACCGTCCATTGCGGCGCAGTGGCAAGAGACAGTGCAACCTTTTCTCGCCGATCTCGCCCAGGTCGTCAGCGAGATTCAATTTTGAAAGGAAAACAAAAATGGCCCAAGAACTGATTATGGTTGTTGATGATAGTCCTACTGACCAGCGTCTGGTCAGTTCAGCGCTGCAAAAGCAGGGCTACCGCGTGATCACCGCCTCGGATGGCGAGGAAGCTCTGGAAAAAGCCGCCAAAGAACACCCGCGCCTGATTGTCTTGGACATTATCTTGCCCAAGAAAAATGGTTTTCAGGTTTGTCGCCAGCTTAAGACGACCCCCGCCACGCAGGATATCAAGATCATCCTGTTGAGCAGTAAAGCGCAAGACAGCGACCGCTTTTGGGGTCTGAAGCAAGGGGCCGACGAATACATGACCAAGCCTTTTGAAGATGCGCAACTGGCGGCGATGATTAAAAAGCTCTTATAGGCAGCCGCTATGTCTGCGCCAGAGGAAACTCCCCAGGTTGATTCCTCCGCGGCGGCCGCCGCCGGGGATGCCCCCGCGACGCATTTGCACCTGGAAAAAGTGCTTGCGTCCATTGACGCGGAAACCGCGCGCCAGAATAAAGCCAACCAAAGCTTCATGGCGCGCGGCATCGGCGTCGAGGCGGGCGCTTCACGCCGCGACTCGGAGTCTGAGAAGCGAGAACGGCATATCATCTTTTCAATCGCCAATACTGCGTATGCTGCGCCTATCGAGAATGTCGCCGAGATCGGACGGCCTTTAAAAGCAACGCCTGTGCCAAATGTGCCAGAGTGGGTTTTGGGGGTCACGAACCTGCGGGGAGATATTATTTCGATTGTCGATCTGCGAGCATTCCTGGGACTTGAGGCGACGCCAGGCCTGGCGTCGTTAACCACGGCCAGTCGGATGATGGTGGCGCGCAGCCGACAGGACGATATTTCCACCGCGCTGATCGTTGACCGAGTCAGCGGCATTGGCAATTTGCCCAGCGCGCAAATTGCGCCGCCCACGGCGCCGCTGGAGGACAGTGTGATGCCCTATCTGCGCGGCGTATGTGAATATGGCGGGCGGTTGTTGGTCGTCATGGACTTTGAGAAACTCTTGCGTTCCATCGAACTATAACAAATTGGGTTGAGAGGAGAACTTATGGAAAAACAAGGCTTTTTTAGCCGTTTAGCAAGTTGGGGGCCGTTCGGGGCGATCAACAGCAGCATCCGCAACAAACTGTTAACCGCACTGCTCACCCTGGCGCTGGTACCCTTGATCATCGCCGGCGTCATTGCTTACCAGACGGCGCGCACCTCCCTGCTGGATGAGGCGTTCGCCAAGCTGGAAGCGGTGGAAACCATTAAAGCAAACCAGCTCCAATCCTTTTTTGAAAGCCGGCGGGCGGACGTGAAAGCCTTCCCACAAGGCGCAACGTTCTATAACGCGCTCAAAAACCTTTCGGCGGCGATGAAAGAGCTTGGCGCTGAACAGGTGCGCGCCCTTTACGTGGGCAAACCAGAACTCAGCGACGCCGGCGATGGCAGCGCTTACAGCCAGGTACACGCCAGCGCCGGCTCAGTGATGGCCAGCCGCGTCACGCTCTACCAATATGACGATCTGTTTTTGATCGATCTGGAGGGCCAGGTGGTGTATTCGGCGGCCAAGGACGATGACTTTGGCACCAACCTGGTGAGCGGCCCTTACAAAGACACCGGCCTGGGGCGTGGGTTCCAGCAGACCTTGGCGACGCTGCAGGGCGGCGCGGCGCGCGATTACACCCAAATTGAAGACTACAGCTTCTACGCCCCATCCGGCGGCAAGCCGGCGGCTTTCGTCTTTGGCCCGGTGTATGACCAGGGCCTCACCGGCGACCTGATCGGCCTGATTGCGCTTCAGCTTTCCAACCAATCCGTCGCCGCCTTGTTGTCCGACCGCACCGGCCTGGGCGAGACCGGCGAAACGTACCTGGTCGGCGAGGATAAATTGTGGCGCAGCGACTCGCGCTTTGCCCAAGAACTCGGTGTGGCCTCCACCCTGCTCAACCCCGACTTGAAAGTGGATACCGAAGCCTCGCGGGGCGGCCTGGCGGGGGAACACGGCGTGAAATTGGTCAAAGACTACCGCGGGGTGAACGTCTTGAGCGCCTGGTCGCCGATGGATTTACAACCGCCCTCGGCCACCGACCCCGACGGCGTGCACTGGGTGATTATCGCCGAAACCGACCAGGCGGAAGTTGAGCAGCCGGTGGTGCAGCTCGCTTACGTGGTGGGCGGTGTGACCGCCGGCGCGGCGGTGTTGGTGATCATCGTCGGCTTTGTGCTGGCGGCCGGGCTGACCAACCAGGTGAACAAGATCACCGATCTGTTTGGCGAGATCGGTATTGGTAACTTCGAGGCGCGCGCCGCGGTGGTCAGCAGCGACGAATTGGGCGTCATGGCCTCCTCGCTGAACGCGATGTTGGACAACACGCTGACCCTGATCCAATCCCGTGAAGAGCGCGACTCGATCCAGGCCTCGATCATGAAGCTGCTGGAAGAGGTGAGCGGTGTGGCGGATGGCGACCTGCGGGTGGAAGCGGAAGTGACCGCTGACATGATGGGCGCGATTGCCGATGCCTTCAACACGATGATTAATGAACTGCGCCGCATCATCAGCAATGTCCAGGAAGCGACCTTGCAGGTAAGCTCCTCGGCCAACGAAATCCAGGCGACCGCTGAGCACCTGGCGCAGGGTAGTGAAACCCAGGCGGTGCAGATCTCCGATTCGTCGGCCGCGATTGAAGAGATGAGCGTCTCCATTCAGCAGGTTTCAGAAAACGCCACCTTGTCGGCGACGGTGGGCGATCAATCGCTGTCGAATGCGCACCAGGGCGCGAAAGCCGTCCAGGCGACGATTGAGGGTATGGGCCGCATCCGCGAGCAGGTGCAGGAGACTTCCAAGCGCATCAAGCGCCTGGGTGAAAGCTCGCAGGAAATCGGTGAGATTGTGCAGTTGATTGATGATATTGCCGACCGCACCAGCATTCTGGCGTTGAACGCCTCCATCCAGGCGGCCATGGCCGGCGACGCCGGGCGCGGCTTTGCAGTGGTAGCCGAAGAAGTGGAACGCCTGGCCGAGCGCTCGGCGGAAGCCACCAAGCAAATCGCGACCCTGATCCGCACCATCCAGAGCGAAACCAACGAGGCGGTGGCCGCCATGGAAGCCACCACGCGCGAAGTGGTGGAAGGCTCGCAACTGGCCAATGAAGCTGGCAAGACCCTGGCTGAGATTGAAACCGTCACGATGCGCCTGGATGAATTGATCCAATCCATTTCGATGGCCTCCAAGCAGCAGGCGCGCGGCTCTGAAACCCTGGCCAAGTCTATGAGTGAAATTTCTGAAGTCACCCAGCAGACCGCCGCCGGCACCAAACAGGCCGCTGTTTCGATCAACAACCTGGCAGTCTTAGCCGACGAACTACGCAGCTCGGTCAGCCAGTTTAAGCTGCCCGACAAAAGCTAAGGCATAGGCATCCAGAGCAGCGACGCAGATCGTCGCGGCGACAAAGATCGTCGCTTGTCGAAGGACGAGCCTAAGGCATAGGCATCCTGAGCAGCGACAAAGATCGTCGCTTGTCGAAGGATGTCTATGGATGTCGAAGGATAAACAGTGATCCAGCCAGTGGAATTGAGCCTCTCTTCCTCTGAATATGAACTCTGGCGCGAATTGATCTGGCAGCGCAGCGGCCTGTACTTTCCCGAGGGACGCATCCGCTCTTTGCGCCAGGCATTGGAAGAGAGGCGGCGCTTCTTGCAGATTAAAAACTATGCGGAGTATTATCAGCGGGTCGTGCACAGCGTCGAAGGCGCAGCCGAATGGAAAAACCTGCTCGATCTGCTGCTGAACCATGAGACCAGTTTCTTGCGCCACCAACCCTCTTTCGAGGCCTTAAGCGCCTATGTGCTGCCGCAGATCATTGAGACGCGGCAAAAGCAGGGTGTGGAGCAGTTGGCGCTGTGGAGCGCCGGCTGTTCGTCGGGGCAAGAAGCTTACTCATTGGCCATGGCATACCTGGAGTACTGCGCGGCGGTTGGCTTTCGTGAGGCGTTGAAACCCAACCTGGCGCTGCAGCCCGGCGTCTCTGTCTTTGGCAGTGACATCAGTCAGCGCAGCCTGGAGAAAGCGCGCGCCGGGCGGTATCGTACGCATGAGGTGCGTTTTATGCCAGTTCACTACCGCGAACGTTACATGGCGCGGATTGAAGATGGAGGCGCAACCTTTTACCGGGTGCGCGAGGAAGTCCGCGCCCTGCTGAAATTTAACACCTTCAATTTGAGCGCTCCCGATGGCTCCTGGCCGGCAGGGCAAGATGTGATCTTCTGTCAGAACGTGTTGATCTACTTCAAGCCAGACAGCCGCAAAGAAGCTGTTGAGCGGTTGTGCCAACGATTGAACCCTGGCGGGTATCTCTTTCTCTCGCCGGCGGAGATTGTTGGAGTAAAGCTGGCTGGAATGCAACAAGTCCGGCTGGCAGATACGTTGATCTACCAGCGGTTAGACTAACCGGAGGCCGCCTTATGGCTCGCATTGTAGATAGAGAAATCCTGCTCGGTTTTGTAGAAGAGGCCCAGGGATACCTGCCCAAAATTTCCGCCGATCTTGATGCGCATTGGGCAGACAACCTGAATATTGATGCGTTGGAAGAAGCGCATCGCCTGTTCCATACCATCAAAGGGGCTTCCTCGATGGTGGGCCTGTCAGGGTTGAGCCATATCGCCTATCACGGCGAAGAAGCGATCGAAGAAGTTGCCGCCGGGCAACTGCCGGTCGGCGATGAGACACTGGCTGCCCTGCGCCAGACCGTGGCCTGCATTGGAACTTACCTGGAGGATTTCTCCACGGGCAGCCTGCAAGAGCGCCCCCTGTTGGAGGAGATCATCCGCATTTACCGCCGCCTGCGCGGTCTGCCGGTTGAAGAGGACGCCGGGGCGCTGGAAGCAGCCCTGGCCAAGGTGGGTAATACGCCTGTCCTGCCGCCGCCGGAAACTCCCGCGCTGGAGGAAGCTGAAGCCAGGCGCGGGGTGGAGTCCGCCGCGCTCGAAGAATTTGCCAGCGCCAAACCAGAAGAAATCACCCCGCAGCCAACCCCAGGCGCTGAGGCCAGGCGCGGCGGCGAGACCGGGCGGGGCAAAACATTTATCCCTGAGGAAGTCTCGCCGGATCTGTTAGAGACCTTCGTCATTGAGGCGGAAGATCACCTGCACACGATCAGCAGCCTGCTCTCGGCCCTGGACAAACAGCCCGATCGCAAAGACCTGCTGCATGACATCCGCCGCAGTGTCCACACACTTAAGGGGGCGGCTGGCATGATCGGCTTCCCGTCGATCACGCAGTTGTCGCATCGCATGGAAGACCTGCTGGATGAGCTGTATGAAGGAACACAGGCGATCAACACGGACATTCTCGCCCTGTTGTTTGCTTCGAGCGATTTGTTGGAAGATTTGAAGAATGGGTCGGGAAATGAAACCGCGCTGGAGGATGTCTACGCTCGTTACGATGCGCTTCTCGGCCGTGCGGTGGAAGAACCGGCTGCGCCAGAGGTAAAGCCGGTCAAGAAATTGGAGGCGGCTGGCGATGAGACGATCCTTGACCTGACCGCCCTGGCAGAAGCAAAAGAAGAAGCCAAAGAGGTCCAGCCGGCCGGCCAGGCCAGACCGTCGCAGGTGGTGCGCGTCTCGCTCGAACGTCTCGATGAATTGGTGAGATTGGTCAGCGAACTGGCGATCAGCCGCACGTCTTTTGAGCAGCAAATGGCTGATTTTGCCCACATGGTGCAAGATTTGCAAACCAGCGCCGAGCGCCTGCGCCGCATTTCGGTCAACATTGAGACCCAATACGAGGCGACAACCCTGGGCGACCGTCCAGGCGCAGTGCTGACCTCTGGAACGGCTGGGCCTGATGTCCGGCGTGATGCGTTCACGCCGAAGACGCATGGCTTTGACACGCTGGAATTTGATCGCTACACCGAATTTCACCGCCTGACGCGCGAACTGGCCGAGGCGACCAACGATGTCAAAGTATTGGGCGGCGGCCTGCACAACCTGATCGGCGATTTTGACACGATCCTCAACCGGCAGGGCCGTCTCTCCAGTGAAATCCAGGATAAGCTCATGCGGGCGCGTATGGTGCCGTTGGCTACCCTGGCGACGCGCCTGCACCGCACGGTGCGCGTGGTGGCGCAGGAACAAAGCAAGCTGGTGGAACTGGCCCTGGAAGGCGAGCATATTGAACTGGATAAAACCGTGCTGGAGGAAATGGCCGATCCCTTGATGCATCTGCTGCGCAACGCGGTCGATCATGGCATTGAGCCGCCGGCCCTGCGCCAGGTGATGGGGAAAAATGAGCGCGGCTTGATCCGCCTGCGCGCTTATTACGAAGGCAACCAGGTGGTCATCCAGGTCAGCGATGATGGGGCCGGCCTGGAACCGGAGATTCTGCGTTCGGCGGCCATCCATGGCGGCTATGTCTCTGAGACCGATGCTCCGCGGCTGACCAACGAGGAACTTTACTCCCTGATCTTTTTGCCGGGCTTCAGCACCTCCACAACCGTCAGCGAGATCTCCGGGCGCGGGGTGGGCATGGATATTGTGCGCACCAATGTTCACAAGCTCAAAGGCAGCATCACGCTGGACTCGAC
The DNA here is from genome assembly GCA_903872065.1 of uncultured Anaerolineales bacterium. Lineage (GTDB taxonomy): Bacteria > Chloroflexota > Anaerolineae > Anaerolineales > UBA4823 > CAIQJJ01. Next base: position 8,238 of record CAIQJJ010000050.1, read on the forward strand.
GCCCGGGCGCGGGGTCGCTTTCACCATTCGCCTGCCGATGACGCTGGCGATCATCCGCGCCCTGCTGGTGGAAGCCAACCACGAAACCTTTGCCATCCCGCTTGGGTCGGTCGCCCAAATCCTGCGCCTGGCGCGCAACGAGGCGGATTGGATCGGGCATAAGCCGGTCGTGCGCGTGGGTGGGAAGGTTTACCCCCTCTTGCGCCTGGGAGATGCGCTGCATCTCAAACAGCCCAGCGAAGCCAACGGCGATTATGCGCCGGCGCTGATCCTGAACGCCGGGGCCAGGCAGATCGCCCTGGTGGTAGACCGGCTGATCGAACAGCGCGATATTGTGATCAAAACCCTGGGCAGCCTGCTGGGCAGCGTGCGCGGGGTGATCGGCGCGACTCTGATGGGCGATGGTAGTGTGGTGCTGATCTTGAATGTGGGCGACCTGGTGGGTGAAGGAGGCGCAGAGGCCGTGCGCGGCGCAGAGGCCATGCGCGGCGCAGAGGCCGTGCGCGGCGGCGCTGAGACACGGCGCAGCGCGAGCGTAGGCGCAGGCGCAGCCCAACGCAGCACGGGCGACAAAGAACGCCTGGGGTTGAGTGTGATGATCGTGGATGACTCGCCCAGTGTACGGCGAGTGGTCTCGAATTTGATCAGCAACGCCGGCTGGCAGCCCATTACGGCGAAAGATGGCCTGGAGGCGCTGCAGTTGATCCAACAATCCACCCAACTGCCCGACCTGATCCTGCTCGACATCGAGATGCCGCGCATGGATGGCTATGAATTGACCGCGACCTTGAAAGCACAAGAAGCGTATCGCGCCATCCCGATCGTCATGCTGACTTCGCGCGCGGGAGAAAAACATCACCAAAAAGCGATGGAGATAGGCGTGACGGAATACCTGGTGAAACCTTACCAGGATGAAATGCTGCTCAATATCGTTCGCCGCCTGGCGCGCTCATCCCCCGAATCTGCTCACGCCTGAAATTCTCTGGAGCGAGGCAGGTGATAAGGATAATGAGGCAGCATGAGTGAACCCAGCGCCGGCCATCCCATCCGCGTCGTGGTCGTGGACGACTCGCCTTCGATCTGCCGTTTGATTACTGCTTACCTGCGTTCGTCTCCCGGCTTTGAGGTCATCGGTACGGCGTTGAATGGGCGCGCCGGCCTGGAAATGGTGAAGAAACTGCATCCCGATGTGGTGACGCTGGACCTGGAAATGCCGGAATTAAACGGCCTGGAGACGTTGGAGCAGATCATGTATGACTGCCCCACGCCGGTGGTGGTGGTCAGCGGCGTCAGCCGGCAGGCGGCGGCGACGACCATCCAGGCGATTAACCACGGGGCGGTGGATTTCGTGCTGAAATACACGCCCGGCGTAGATATGGATGCGGATGCGCTGCGGCAAGAGATCATTGCCAAAGTCCGCACCGCCTCGCAGATCAAGGTCATCCGCTCGCTGAGGGTCGCTTCAGCGCAAAAGGCGGCGGCTCCAGACCTGCACGCCAGGGCGGAGAGTGGACGCGCAGAGAGCGGGCGCGGCGAAACGGCGCAGGCCACGCCGGCGTCTCCTGCGGCGCGGGCGACATCTTCTTTTGTCGGCGGCGGGGTGATTGTGATCGGCGCCTCGACCGGCGGCCCGGTGGCCTTGCGCGAACTGCTCAGCGGCTTGCCGGCCAGTTTCCCGGCGGCGTTAATTATCATTCAGCACATGCCGGCCTCCTTTACCGGCGTCCTGGCCGCGCAGCTGGATCAGCGCATTTCGCTCAAGGTCAAAGAGGCCGCGTCTGGAGATCGTCTGGCGGCCGGCCTGGTGTTGGTAGCGCCAGGCGGGTATCATTTGCTGCTGCGCCCCGACTCGCGGGTGGAACTGGTGCCGGGGGCGGAGGTCGGCGGGCACCGGCCCTCGATTGATGTCACTATGCAGTCGGTGGCGCAAATCTATGGGGCGCGCACGCGCGGCGTGCTGCTGACCGGTATGGGCAGCGACGGCGCGCTGGGCATGGTCGCCATTCACGCCAAGGGCGGCCAGACTTACGCCCAGGACGCCGATAGCTGTGTGATCAACGGGATGCCGCAGCGCGCGATTGACAAAGGCGTGGTGGATTATATTGCTCCGCCGACGCAAATCGCCCAACTCTTGAGGCTGGCATATTCATCCAGGATGAAGGATAAGTCATGAAAGATCAAGTTCGCCGCGAATCACGTGTGGAGAAGGATCCGATGTCCACTCAGACGCCAATAAGCTTTTTACGCTGTGAAATTCACGGGGCGGCGCTCTCCCAGGGCCGGGAAGCCTACGCGATTGAGACATCCTGGGTGCGCAGCATCCAGCGCGTGGATGCTCTGCGAGGCGAGGTTGATGCGCCGCGCGCCGTGGGGCAGGTGGGCTGGCTGCCGATGCGCGAGGGAAATATCCCCGTTTTTAGCCTGGCCGAGCGTTTGGGCCGTGCGGCGGCCGGCGACGCCGGGATAGAAGGCAGCCAGGCGCGGCGCGTTCGCCAGGCGCAGCAGCGGATTATCGTGGTCAATTCGCCGGCGGCGCGCCCAGGCGAACTATCGCAGGCCTGGTTGGTGGATGACGTGTCGCAGGTGAACCGGGTACCGTATGAACGCCTGTCGGCTGCGCCGCGGATGGCGTTGAGTGAGGCAATGGAAGGTTTATTTGCGGGGGTGATTCGGATTGACGCCGGGCGCGGCGGAACGACTGAAGTCGTTACGCCATCGCCGGCGGGAGAGGCGCGCGGCGGCGAGGCCACTCTGATTCTTTTGTTGGCGGCGGAAAAGCTGGCGCCGGGCGCGGCTGCGTCCGAACGCATCCCTCCACCTGTCCGGCGCGCCGCCCCTGAATCCAGCGCCGCTCAGGCTACAGACGCCGCGCCGGACGTTCCCTCCACACGCCGCGCTGGACAACTGATCATTTTTGCCTCGCCCAACCTGGACGAGGGGGAACGGCGCATCTCCTTTGGTTTGAGCATCTCGCAAGTGCTTGAAGTGCTCGATCCGCTGCCGATCATCCCGCTCCCCGGCGCGCCGGATTTTGTAATTGGCCTGGTCAACTGGCGCGATCAGCCCACGCCGGTCATTGACCTGGCCGGCTGGCTGGGCCTGGGGCAGAAGACTGTCGGCCAAAGCGCGGCGCGCCTTTTGATGGCCGGCGGCGGCGACGCCTGGATCGGCTGCCCGATCAGTTCCGGCGTGCGCATGGCGCGCTTGCCGATCAACTATCGCCCATGCGAGCATTCGCCTGTCTCCGACCCGGCGCGGCTGTTGGGCGCGTTTGAACTGGAGGATGAAACATTGTTAATCCCCGATCTGGCCCGCATTCACGCTTGAAACCCATCAATACATGAAATCACAGGCTGCCTCCCCTACGAAACTCATCATCGAACGCTGCAACCAGGGCGAACCGATCGTCTCGCCCACCGCGCAGTGGTGGGAAACGGGCGTCACCTTCAACGCCGCCGCCCTCTACCTGGAACGCTCGCCGGTGAATGACGCCATTATCCAACGGCTGCTGCCGGATTATTCCTTAGACGATCCCGATTTGGCGGAGGGTGTGGTCGCCATTCACTACCGCGCCCGCCCAGAAACTGAACCGGGCTTTGTGCGCAGTTTCATCGGCCTGGCGGTCTTCACGCCGGCGTTTAAGCTGCTCTACCGCGCCCCGCAGCCGGTGCTTTCGTCCGACCCCGACCCGCATGGTCTGGATCCCCTGGGGGTTGAAGACCCGCGCATCACCCGCATCGGCGATGTTTTTTACATGGTCTACTGCGGCGTCACGCCCGACCCGGTTCATACCTGGCACGCCGCGCTTTGCCTGGCGCAGTCCAGCGACCTGCTGCATTGGGAAAAGCTGGGCGCGCTGCGCGGAGAGATCAACCCGACCAACAACAAAGACGGCGTGCTGTTCCCCGATCCGATTGAGGGCAAATACTACCTGCTGCACCGCCCCTTCTGGAGCGGTCTGCCGCAAAACGATTTCGCCATGCACCTGGCGGTCAGCGATGCGCCAGGCGGGGTATGGAAGAACTGCGGCGAGGTGCTGCACTCCTTCTACAATCCGCGCTGGCGTATGTCGTGGGTGGGCTGCGGCTCGGTTCCGATTGCGATGGGAAACGGGCGCTACGCCGAGATTTACCACACGGGCAATTCCAGCAGCGCGACCGATCGTGAGTACGATCTGGATGTCGCCGTGTTCGACTTCAACGCCTTTGATCCGCAGCAGCCGGCCTCGATCGTTACTGCTCGCCTGGAACATTTGATGACCCCCGAAGCGCCCGCCGAACTGCGCTCGGATTCGGCTCTGATGGTGAGCAATACGCTGTTTGCCTGTGGTTCCTACGAATACCAGGACTACATTTATATCATCTACGGCGGGGCGGACACTTATACCCTGGCAGCCAGGGTCAAGAAGCTGGCTTTGTTTGAGGCCTTGCACAGCGCCAGTTTGAAGAACCCATTTCTGGATGAGGACTGACAACGGAGAGATCATGTTTACTTTAGTTTCCGCTAACTTGTGAAGAGGAAATGGATGGTAATGGGTCAAAACATGGTAATCTTGGTGTGTACAAAACAAAAGACATACCAGGAGACCCATTACCATGATCAATAATACCATAGCTGTATTAGACACACTGCTCGAAGAGCTGCCTATTGGGACGAATCTTGGACTTTTACATTTTATGTGGATGCTGATCAGCGGCGGACTCTTGCCAAGCCGCGGGGCTGTGATTCCGGCATTGCAGGCAACAGGGTTATCGGATGAAGAGACACGTCGTGCTTGGGCAGCGTTCGAGCAAGGGGCATGGGACATACCGCAACTGCTGGAAGGGTGGCGAGATTATGTCAAAACTCTGGATGGCTGGAAAGAACGGCGTTATGAAGGCTATCTGCCAGTTGTTGCAGATGTGACGGCATTTTGGCGATTGGCGCTGAAGAATTGCCCGAGCAAACACTATCATCCAAGCGCACAACGGGCATTGCCGGCAATCATTTTTGGGGTGTGCGGCGAAATAGGTGAACTGAATGGACAACGACTTGCTCTGCCCCGTTTCTTCGAACGCGTGGAACCGGAAGACCCGAGCGAAAAGAAACTGTGGACGGAGACCCTGGGCCACGTCCACAAGGACCTGGACGAAGACGAAATCCTGACGGTCGATGCTGGGGTGAAGATTGCGGCCCTACAAAAGGCTGGGATCACCCGATATGTGGTGCGTGGGGCAACCAACTTCACGGCACGACGTAACTTTCTACCCGAACATCACCGTGGACGCAAACCGACCTATGGAGCATTAGTGCGGCCCTTACCCCGCAAACACAAGGACAAAACCCTGGCTGCAACTCCCCCCGATGAGACTCGCACCTGGTTGGACAACGGACGAACAATCCGATCCGAGATTTGGCGCAATCTGGTTTTGAACAAGACCATCCCTGACCCCGAGAACAAGGTTTTCGATGTCCATGCCATTTACGACCCCAACTTCGAGCAACCCTGGCTGTTGGCTACGCCTGTGTTGCTCAAATCCGAAAGTGTGCGAGGCATTTATCAAGACCGTTGGCCGGTGGAACAAGTCCCTCTCAGCGCCAAGCAAATGGTAGGTGCCCATCGCCAATTCGTTCACAGCTCGGAAAGTATCCAACGCCTGCCGGAATTGGCACTCTTGGCAGGCTCCATCTTGAGCTTCCTGGCAGCATCTTTTTCACCCGTCCCGACCGGTTTCTGGGATCGCAAACCTAAGCGAACCCCCGGACGCTTTCGCCGCCTTCTGATGGGCAAGCCATTTCCCAAAGATGCCCCCATTTCTGGGCGACTTCGCAAAAAGAACTCCGTGACGGCCCATTTACCCAAAGGACACCTGGCTCGGACTGCCAAAAAGGCTGCCCCAGCCCCGGTTTAGCCGATTTCGCACGTAAAATCATGTATTTTGTAAGGTTCGATCTGACCGGAAGCGATTTCCGGTGTTTTGGCCTATCAACCTTAGCGGAAACTAAAGAAAAAAGACCTTTAGGGTTTTCTTAAATCCTAAAGGTCTCGCTCGCTTCCTATTCCGCCGCCTCCACCGCCGCAGCGGCGGCGCGTTTACTCACCGCCGCTGCGCCCCACACCATGACCGCCGCCACCGCAAACATGCCCAGGTTCAGCACGAAGGGCAGCGAGCGGTTTAGTTCGGAGAGCCGTCCGCCGATCCAGCCGAAGGGGGTGGTAAAGACGATCACTACCACGTACAAAATCGCCATAATGCGCGCCCGCTCGGCCGGGTTGACCGCCGTAGCTACCATGGCATCCATGAAGGGATTCACGAACGCTGCGCCGCACGCCTCCAGCAGCGTCGCGATCAAGAGCAGGAGGTAATTTTTGTCAGGCATGGCGATCAGCAGAAGCAGCCCACTGATGTAACAGATCAATCCGGTCAGCATGGGGCGTCTGAAATGCTGCCGCGATAGGCGTGGAATGACGAAGAAATAAAGCAGCAGCAGCATGGCGGAACGCGCAAACGGGTAGATGGCGATATGCTCCGCCGGGATGTGCAGCTTTTGCGTTACCAAAATGCCCCAAAATGTGCCACTGATGGTGTTGGCGGCGCTCATCGCGACCATAATCCCCAACATATACAAAGTGGCGGGGCTGCGCAGCAGTTCTTTGAACACGTCGCCATAGCCGGCCATCAGCGAGAGCAGGGATTGGTGACGCGTCTCCTCCATGCGGATTTTTCCTTGCTGTGTTTCAGTGGCGTAGTAGTTCATCACGATAAACTTGGCGGTCATCATCACGCAGGCGAAAAGATACAACCCGCGCATGGTCGGTACCAGGCTAAATTGGTTGACCAGCAGGCCGGCAAACGGTGAAAAGAAGGCGGCCAGCAAGCCTGAGACATAGATCAAGGCCCAGATGTTGACCAGGTCTTCTTTTTGGGCGTCCTCTACCAGGATGCACAGCCATGAATTGGCGCTGATCCGCCAGGTGCTGTTAATAATGGCCGCGACCAAAAAATAGGTGAAGTTCTGTGAGAACGCCAGGATCAGCGTGGGGATCGTCCAGGAGAGAAAATCGCTCAGGTAAGTGGTGAGTTTGCGTCCGAATTTGTCGGTGACGGCCCCGCTGATCAAGGCAAAGAAAATTTGGAAGCTCAACCCGATGCTGGTGATCAGACCGATCTGACTGTCGGAAACTCCGAGCGTTAGCATATACAACGAGGCATAAGGCGCATATAAGTTGAACGGGATGCCCCACAAAGGCTCAGTCAATACAGCGGCGCGCGGGTTGCCTTTGAGGTTCTTCAGAGTTGCAAACAGGGATAGGTCAGACACGCAGTTCTCCGGGTTATGTTATAAAATAGAGATGGAGGTCAAGTATGATCCATCGAACAAAGCATTTTACCGCTTATTTGTTTCTTTGGGCGATGTTGTTGGTCGCCTGTGCGCCAGCAGACAACACTCCGCCGACGCAAACGGCGCGCGTGGCAATGGCGCAGGCGCGCGCCACGGAGATGGCGCACCTTTTGCAAGGCACAGAACTGGCGCAGCGCCGCCAGCTTACCGCCACTGCCGAAGCCTTGCAAACCCGTCTGGCGGCTGCGGCGGGCTGGCCAGTGGCGTTTCAGGATACCTACGAAGACAATCGCAATGATTGGGCTGAGGGCGAAGACAAGGGCGACCTGGCCGATGTGGCCTGGGCGATGGAAAATGGTAAATTTCGCTGGGAGGCTGCTGCCCACCAGGGGGTTGTCTGGTGGAATTATCCAACCAGCAGCCAGGTTGAAGATTTTTACTTGAGCGTTGACACGCGCTTAATCGAAGCCGCCGCCACAGCTTACCTGGGGGTCATCTTTCGCATGGATGACGAGACCAACTATTACGCTTTTTTTGTGAACAACGGTGGGGAGATGAGTCTCGATCAGCACAGCGCGGATGGCTGGGAGACTTTAATCCCCTGGACAAGCTGCCCGGCGCTTCGCCTCAACCAGGTCAACCGCATCGAAGTATTGGGCGAGGGAGATCACTTCTCGTTTTGGATCAATGGCGACCTGGCGACGCAGTATCAGCATGACGCATACACCCTGGGATACGCCGGCGTCGCGATTGGTCTGGAGGAAGCGGGCGACAGTGGAGTGTTCGAGTTTGATAATTTTGAACTGCGCGCCCCCGTTCTGCCGCCCACTCGCACTCCCGCGCCTTAAAGGCGCGCTTTTGCGTGTAACTGGTTCGCGAAGCTTTCGATCAACTCGCGACCGGCCAGTTTTTTGCGCCAGTCTGCCGGAATATTCTCCTCGCCGTAGTATGCGCCGGCCAGTTGTCCGTAGACGGCGGCGGTTGTGTCGGCATCCTCGCCCAGGTTGGCGGCCAGCAAGCAGCCATCCCGGAAATTATCTGAGCGGTAGAAAGCCCATAGGGCGGCTTCGAGCGAATGGACGACATAGCCGCTGCCGCGGATATCGGGCGGCTGGCGCTGTTTGAAAGAGCCGGCGGCGATAGCATCAATCGCGGGAAAAAGCTTGCCCAGTTCGGCCGGCGCATAGTGTTCGCTCAGCAGGGTTGACTTTGCAACGCCCGTCAAAGCGCCTACCAGCAGCCCGCCCAGGTAGCGGCAGGCGTCAATCGCTGCGGCGGCCTGGTGTGTGGTGCGCGAGCTTTCGCCCGATTTGTCAATCGCCTTTTGGGGATCGGCGGCGAAAAACATCGGAACAGGCGCCAGCCGCATGATCGATCCGTTGCCGGCGGAATATGGGTCGGTTGAGCCACAATAAGGTTGGCGGGTGCGTTCAAAGCGGCTCAGGGCGTCGCTCACGGTGCTGCCAATATCAAAACAGACGCCGTTGCTGCTTAAATGCCCTTTTCGCCGCCAGCGGTTATAGCGTTCCAATTGATCCACCGCGTCAAACCCATCGCGCTCGATCAGGCTTTCGGCCAGACAGAGCGCCATCGAGGTGTCATCCGTCCACTGGCCGGCGGCCAGGTGAAAAGGCCCGCCGCCGACCAGGTCGGTGAGGGGGGTGAAACTCCCCGGCGGGCGAAATTCAAGCGTCGTGCCAACCGCATCGGCAGCGGCCAGGCCCAGCAAACAACCACGAAATCGTTCAAGAGTAGTCAGAGTCATCGTTTATCCTCCAAATCGTACTGCTGCAAAAGACCTGTAGGGTTTAAGAAAATCCTAAAGGTCCCGTTTTCATCCTTTGAGGTCTGCCAAAACATGGCGTCTAATCAAGTATAGCATGATCTGTCTGTCGGCGGGCGATTTTTTCCATCTACCCTCTACCAAGAGATGCCAATTTAGTGTACAATTGTTCTGTATAAACGGCGAGTGTCCTTTGGGTTTGCCCCGGGCGGTGTGCGCTCGGAATAGAAGACAGCCCGCTCGCTGAAAATATGGAGGTTCTTATGTATCACACGATTGTTATTGTAGGCAACCTGGGACGCGACCCCGAAATGCGGTACACTCCCAGCGGCCAGGCTGTGACCAATTTTAGTATGGCTACTAGCCGCCAGTATACCGATTCAGGCGGTCAGCGAGTGGAAGAAACAACCTGGTTTCGCGTTTCTGTGTGGGGCAAACAGGCGGAGGTCTGCAACCAATACCTGAAAAAAGGTAGGACAGTGTTGGTAGAAGGCCGCCTGGTGTCTGATCCGAAGACCGGTGGGCCGCGCGTCTGGCAAGGGCAAAATGGCCCTGGCGCTTCTTATGAAGTCAGCGCCACCACCGTGCGTTTCCTGGGTGGTCGTGAGGGCCAGGCTCAATCCAGCGGCGAGGCTGGTTATGCAACCGGCGAGAACAGCGCGCCGTATCCAGAAGCGGAAAGCGATATTCCCTTCTAACAGCTTCTTTTACCAGATGGCTGCCCGCCTGGCGGGCAGCCATCTCTTTTTTGGAGGTTGGCTATGACGATAAATCCCGCCCGTCCGGTGGTTGCGCAATCACCCTCAATTGAGTCGCCGAACGATTTAGAGGCTGCGTATGTTAATCTGGTGCGGATCGCCCATACTCCCTCAGAACTGGTTTTCGATTTTGCTTATTTGATGCCCGGCTCTGCCTCAGCCAGGGTGCGCAGCCGGATCGTCATGTCGCCGTTGGGCGCTAAGTTGTTTTATCGCGCCCTCGCTGAGAACCTGGCGAAATACGAAGCCTCTTTTGGCGAAATCAAAGTCCCCGGCGAAAGTTCATTGGCCGATTATCTGTTTCGCCCGCCGGCCCCGCCGATTCCCCCTTCGCCGGATCATCCTAAAGAATAAAGCGTATGCAGAATCTTGACGCGATTGCGGATCGCATTCACCAATCGTTTGAAGCGCGCAACGCGGCGCGCGATCATCTCCTGGCGCAATCGCGTACCTTAACGCGCTGCTGCGCCAACGCCATCCGCGCCGTGCATCGCGGGGAGAATTCACTGGCCGAGCAAAACCTGGCTGAAGCTGGCGCTTTGGCCAACGCCATTCGTTCAACCGCGGCTGAGTATCCTGATTTGTATTATGCCGGCTATTCGCAGGATGCACTCAAAGAATTCGCCGAAGCCAGCATTACCTATGCTTTGTTGAACGATCGTCCACTGCCTGCGCCAGAAGAATTGGGCCTGGAATACGCCGCTTATTTGCAAGGCCTGGCGGAGGCGGTTGGCGAACTGCGCCGGCGCTGCCTGGATGCGCTGCTCAAAGGCAACTCGCATGAAGCCCAGCGTTTGATGGAGTTGATGGAAGATATTTACGCCATCCTGGTAACGATGGACTATCCCGATGTGATTACAGGAGGTCTGCGCCGCCTGACCGATATTGCCCGCGGCGTCACCGAACGGACGCGCGGCGATCTGGCTTTGAGCTTGCGGCAGGAGAATCTGGAACAAAGTTTGCGCCGCCTGGAAGAGCGTTTACAGCAGTGATAGGATGGAAAGCGCCAATTAGACCATGAAAACCGTTCGCGCTTCTGAAATTGGCGCCTATCTTTATTGTCAGCGCGCCTGGTGGTACCAAAAGCATGGCCTCCCCACTGCCAATCAGCCTGAACTGGCCGCCGGGGCGGAGTTGCACGAGAATCATGGGCGCGCCGTGTTTTTGGGCGGGTGTCTCCGTTCGCTGGCGTACCTCTTGCTTTTGGGAGCAATTGTATTTGGAACGATTGCCCTCTTGCAGGGTGTGATCTAAGCCGCCGCTGCCATTTCACCTGATGTTGATTATTGCGATCGTCCTTTTTTTGGCTGCGCTGTTGTTTTTTGGGTTAGCCTCGCGCCAGCAAAGCGCCACAGGTTTACCTGGTGGGCGGGTGGTTTACGCCGATACTTCGCGGTGGGGCAAAGTGGAGAAGCCGCTCTACGATCCCGTGGTGGGTTTGACTGGCAAGCCAGACTATCTGATCGAGATTGACGGCGCTCAAGCGCCGGTGGAAGTAAAGTCTACTCGCACCGCCGCCCCTTATGACTCACATATTTATCAATTGGCGGCTTATTGTTATCTCTCTCACCGTGCGACAGGCGTCCGTCCGCCGTATGGCCTGTTGAAATACCCGGAACACGTTTTCGCGGTGGATTACACCCCGGATTTGGAAGCCGCCTTGTTGGATATTGTGCGCGAAATTCAAGCCTACAGCGCTCGTTCTGCCCCGCCGCGTTCGCACGAGTCGCCGCGGCGCTGTGCGCGCTGCGGCTATCGCCAGCATTGCGATCAGCGTTTAGACGCCGGCGGCGGGAGCGCAAAGGATTTATCCTCAAATCCTTAAGTTCCCTGGTCACGAATCCCTGATCCCCACTATAATACCCCCATGCTTGAACATTTCCCTGCTTTCCGACATATCGCAGTTGTCGCCCACCCTCAGCTTCCCGCCGCGATTGAGGAAGCTGAGGAAATTACTGAGTATCTTAAAACGCAGCATTTGCGCGCCTCCTGGAGTCTGCTCAATGACGATGAGATGCGGCGCGGAATTGCGACGCGGCGCTTTGACTTGGTGATTGCCCTGGGCGGAGATGGTACAATGCTGCGCGCCGGGCATTTGTGCGCCCCACACGGTATTCCCATTTTGGGGATTAATATGGGCAAGTTCGGTTTTCTGACTGAACTACGCCGCGAACAATGGCGCGATTGTTTGTATCGTCTCTTGCAGGGCGATTATTGGGTTGAAAAGCGGATGATGTTATATGCCGAGCATTGGCATGGTGAGCATCGTTATGGCGCATGGGATGTGTTGAACGAGGTGGTGGTGACGCGGGGACAATTGATCCGCCCGGTGCATCTCAGCGCCCACGTGGATGGACAGTTATTGACTACTTACGTCGCTGATGCCTTAATTGTGGCGACGCCGACGGGTTCCACCGCGTATTCCCTGGCCGCCGGCGGACCAATCCTCCCGCCAGAACTGCGGAATATCGTCCTGGTGCCGGTCGCGCCGCATCTTTCTGTCGATCGGGCGATTGTGTTGGCCGAAGGTTCTCGCGTCAGTATCAAAATTAGCGATTCTTCTCACGCTGTTTTCAGTGTGGATGGACAGTCGCCGCTTGATTTGTTCGATGCGGATAGGGTAGATGTGCGCATGGGTGAACATCTTACTCTTTTTATTCGTTTTCAAGACCCCGGTTATTTTTATCGGAATTTGACCTCTCACATGAATCGCAATCCTTCTACAGGTGTATCTCGATGAGCGCTGATCCTCCCATCCTTTATTGTTCGAACCACCCCACGGTGGAAACCTCGCTGCGCTGCAACCGCTGCGAAAAACCGATTTGTATTAAATGCGCGGTGCTGACTCCGACAGGGTACCGCTGCAAAGAGTGTGTGCGCGGGCAGCAAAAGACTTTCGATACCGCGCGTTGGTCTGACTATCCGCTGGCTTTTGGGATTGTGGTCGTGTTGGCCTTCTTGGGCAGTTTTTTGTCGCCGATCTTAGGCTTCCTGACCATTTTTGTCGCGCCGCTGGTGGGCGCTGTGACCGCTGAAGCTGTGCGGTTTGTCGTTCGCCGCCGGCGTTCGCGCCTGTTATTCCAAATCATTGTGGCGGCGGCCGTCTTGGGATCGCTGCCGGCGTTGGGGATTCAGGTGTTAAACTTATTCATGTTGAGTTCTGCCGGGAGTTTCTACGCTGGCTCATTTGTAACAGTCATTTGGTCTGGGCTCTATGCGGTCTTGATGACCTCGACGCTGTACTACCGTATTTCCGGGATCAAGTTGTAAGTGGATGAAATGTTATGTTAGTTGAACTGCGTGTAGATAATTTTGCCATTATCGATCACCTGGAACTGCCTTTTGCGGCCGGCCTGATCACCTTTACCGGAGAGACAGGCGCGGGAAAATCCATCATCCTCGACGCGTTGGATGCGGTCATTGGCGGCCGGGTGGATGCGGGGATGATCCGCTCTGGGGTGGATCGCGCCAACGTTGAGGCGGTTTTTCGCATTTCTGGCGTTGTCCGCGATCCAGTGCAGGCGATTTTAGCTCGCGAGAGCTTGCTGGAAGACGGCGAAAGTGAGTATGAACTGGTGCTGGGGCGTGAGATCCGCCGCAATGGGCGCAGTGTGGCGCGAGTCAATGGGCGCAGCGTCAGTGTGAGTTTGCTGGCTGAATTGGGCGAATATCTGGTGGACTTGCACGGTCAATCGGAACACCTTTCACTGCTGCGGGTGCGCCAGCATCTCAGTTTGCTGGATAGCTACGCCAAAGTGGATGATCTCCTGGCAAAATATCGCCAGACCTATCACAGTCTGCAAGTCACGCGGCGCGAGTTAGCCGCTCTGCGGGCCTTAGAGAGTGAATCAGCGCGCCGCGCCGATAATCTTAACTATCAGATCAAAGAAATCGAGGCGGCCCGCCTGCGCCCCGACGAGGAAGAGAGTTCGCGCCTGGAGCGCAACCGCCTGGCCAACGCAGAAGGTCTGGCCTCTCTGGCGCAGGAAGCGGTGCAGTTGCTTGATGAGGGCGACGCTGAATCCTCGGCGGTGACAGACTTGTTTGGGCAGATTGTGCATGGCTTACGCTCTCTGACGCGCCTGGATGCTGCGCAGTCTGCGATGTTGGAGCAGGCAGAAACTTTGTTTGAGGGGGTCGCCGATCTGACGCGCGATCTGCGGCATTACCTGGAGACGATCGAATTCAATCCCAAGCGCCTTGAGCAGCTTGAAGAACGTCTCTCGTTGATCGGGGCCCTCAAGCGAAAATATGGCAAGACTCTGGGCGAGGTGATTGCCTTTGCCGAAGACGCACGCAAACAGTTGGATGAGATCACCCATGCCAGTGAGCGGATTGCTGCATTGGAAACCGAAGAGGCGCGCGCCCTTGAGCAGCTTGGCAAGGAGGGCATTGCGCTCTCTGAAAAGCGTCACCTGGCTGCGAAGAAGCTGGCCAAAGCGGTGGAAGCTGAGCTGCAACACTTGCACATGGTCGAAGCGCGCTTTGATGTCAGGTTTGAAGAGCGCCTCGATCCCCAGGGCGCGCCGGTGGAGGGGGGGAAGCGCGTTGCTTTCGACGACAACGGCATCGAGCAGGTGGAATTTTTGGTGGCGCCGAACCCTGGCGAAGGATTTAAACCGCTGGTGAAGGTCGCCTCGGGCGGCGAGACCTCCCGCCTGATGTTGGCAATCAAAAACGTATTGGCTGGCGCGGATCATATTCCGACC
>CAIQJJ010000051.1 GCA_903872065.1 uncultured Anaerolineales bacterium
GGGTCTTTAGCCCCGGCCGCTTCCTCGACCAGGCCGGGCTGACGATCGACTCGGATACGGAGATCAGCGCCGCGTTATACCAGACCGATACCCACCTCGGCATTGTCCTTGGCGAGAACAATAAAAACCACCGCCGCGGTACAGACCGCAGCAGCGCGCTCCGCATCACGCTCGACCCGCAGACTTTAGGCAATGACGCATCCGCCCGGCTTGCCGGCGCAGCAGTCTATCTGCACCGTCAGAACGGGGACTCCCAAATGCTCCCCCTTGCCGGCGCGGAGAACACCAAAGCCGCGAACCTCAGCGGTAAAGACCACCTCGTCATCGAAACCACGCTCGAGCATTGGGAATGCGCAGTCATCGAAATCAAGCTCGCCTCCCCGCAGGGTTAAACAAAACCCTGCGGGGCATGCTGCGCGACCTAACGGCTGACCGCCGGCAGGAAGATCCGGTAGCCAGGCGACAGCGTGACCTCCCAGACTCGGTCATTGTTCCAGGCCAGATCGCTGCGAACAGGATCGCCTATGAGTAAGATCACCGCCTGGTCTTTCACCTTGAAACGCACCGGGCGGCCAGGCTGACCGCAGCCCGGCTGGCTGGCGCTGGCCGCCCAGACATCAATGCTGTAAACCACCTGGCCGTCAACGATCTGCGTTACGCCTTGCCCGCAGAAAACCGCCTCGCCCCCTGCGCCAACCCAGGCCTCGATGATCATGCCGGCTTGCGGGGTGAAGCCGCCATTCCCCATCAGCGCGCCATAGTAGGTGGCCGGCGGCAGCTCATTCACAACCCCCTCTCCCCCACCCCACCCCACCCTCCCCAACGGAAAATCACCGTTGGGGAGGGCAGCGGTATAGGCCAGGTCGGGGTATCCCAAATAGAGCGTCACCGGCTGCGTCACCGTGATCCAGTAACCGTGGCCGACCTCCAGGGTTTGCAGATCATTCACCCAGGACGGTACACCCACATCGTGCAACTTCCACGGATCGTCCACATCCAGGGAATAGTAGCCATAGATGCTCTGATAGAAGCCATCCAACGAACGCAGCGCATCCGTCACCGGCAGGCTCCGCTCCAGGCTGTAGGCAAAGAGATTCCACCCGGCCGACGGCAAAGAAACCTCCCGGCTGCTCATCAGAGCATACCAGCCCTGCCCCTGGCAGGGAGCGGAAGCCATGTTGTTGTACTCATCAACCTGGGTGGGCAAAAGCTGCCACTCCCCGCCGTTCAGCGGGTGATAATAGAGGCGCAAGCGGTTCTCGGCCAGGCCGGGGACATCCAGCGGGTTATAGCCGAAACTAATCGCGGCTCGCGAAAAATCGGGAGGATTGGAAGCTGGCGCGGCCGCCAGGCGATAGACTTTTCCCACCGGAGCAGCCCACGACAGCGGGTCAGGGATGGATGAAGCTGCCTGTAAGAAGTAGAATTGGTCAGCCCGCAGCACAGTTTGATCGGTGAAAAGGATTACACGCCCATCGGCGGAGAGCAGTGGGACGGACGAGCCGCGGATACTGCTGCTGCTGCCGCGAATGCTCGACGACGAGCCGCGGATGCTGGAGGGATTGCCGCCGATGGCAAAATCTATGATGGTTTGTTGGGCCGGGTTGGCCGTATCCAGGATGCGCAGGTAGCCTTCCCAAACTGGCGCGGCCAGGTGGAAAGTAACCACACCTGTTGAAAGCGTGCGGGTCAGCACCAGCGGCTCGTTGAAGGGGTACAGGCTGGCTTGCAGATTTTCCGTCGCTACCCCGCTGACCGAAACCTGCAAAGTGGTCGAGTTGACTGGTGTGATCAGCACTTCGGGATTCCAGTGGTCCAATTTTTGCAGCGCGATTTGCTCGCTGAACTGGCTGACGACGGCGCAGCCGGCCCATTGGCCTGGCAGATCGTACACGCATAGTTCATCGCCAGGCTGCGCCCCGCGCGCCAGGACATGGTCTTGGGTCACACCACCCAGGTCAATCGCCCAGTTTTGCTGGAAGAGGAAAGCCCGCGCCGCGGCCCCCGGGATCAGGCGCTCGCCGGCCTCACTGCCCTGGCGCAAGTAGAAGGTGGGATCTGTCAGCGGGGACGAGGTGTTGGCCGGCTCTACCCATTCCAACTGCGTCACCGCGATCGGCAGAATGTTCGGACCGGATAGCCCACCTCCGCTCTCCAAAGCAGGGTAGAACAGCGTGAGCGTTTCCCAATCTGAGCGCCCGGTCGTCTGGTAGGAGAGCGTACCTGAACACTCGTCTGCCCAAAGCGCCTGGGAATGAAATTCGCTGTAGTTCAAGTCTTCACGGTAAGGGTCAGCCATCGCCCCCGTGCAGTTCTCGACCGGCAGCAGCACGCCGCCGGCGGCCAGCCCCAGGTAATTGTCGTTGAGATAGAAAACGTAATGCCCTAATTCATGCGCCAGAGCGCGCGGCCAATCCTCGCCCAGGCTGCTGCCGGCGCTGCCATAGCGGTTCCAGACCGCGCCGAGATGCACCTGCCCAGGGGCGTACGCCACTTTGATATTCTGGGTATCGCTGATCACGCTGGAAACAACGCCGCCCTGCAGCGCCATGGGACGCAGTTCATTGCTGGCGTAGATGCGGATGTGAGCGTCATTCCAGTGTTCGCGATTCTGATAGATGCGGAGGCTGCCCAGGGCCGCCTGCCCATCCGTCCAATCGTAGAGCAGTTCAGCAGCGCGTTGGAAATCCCTCTCCAGTTGATCGAGATAAGCCTGGTCATACCGCGCGTCCCATTGCAGCGAGGCATCCAGGTTGAACAGGATCAGCGGGTTGTCACTGGAGACGGTCAGCGTCTGCACGCCGGCGGCGCTTAACGTAAACATCTCCAGGCCGCTGTCGTTGGGTGCGGCGGAGGTGTAGTAGAGCGTGTAGGTATCCGTCACAACCGCCGGCCAGAGCGCCGTCAATTGATCGCCGCTGAGCAGTTCGCCCCGCCCCAACAAATACCCCTGGCTGTCGGTGAGGTAAGGGCCAGCCTGCCCGGCAAAAGCTGCCTCGGGCGCAATAGCCTGGGCGCGGCCGGTTTGCCCGTTTTCCAGGCGGTAGACAGTTGCCCCGGCCGCCGGGGAGTCGCCGTTCATCACCCGCACCTGCGTCCCACGCATGCGGAAAGAAAAGGTTGTAGCAGAAGCAGAGGGGTGTTGAAAGACTGGCGTGCTGTTGACGTAAGAATAGGAACCGCCATAGGCGGGGGGAAAGACCGCCGCATGAGCCTTGCTCGTCGGCAGGGCTTCCAGGCGAAAGACGATATTGTTAAACTGCCCGAAAAAGCCATCGGCCAGGTCCCAATAGTAGACGTAAGGCAGCGCCGCGCTTTCCCAGGTCGCGCCGACAACAGTTCCGTAATTTTTGCCGGGCGGCTGATCGAAGACGGCGCTCCCATGACCTTCATTGAAACGCCAGGAAGCAATCAGCCCTGGCGTGGCGTTGGGCAGCGCGGCGCGCATGGCGGCGCGGATTTGTCCGGCGCTGCGGGCGTAATTCCACAGGCGCACTTCGTCAATCTGCCCGGCGAACAAACGGTCAGGAGAGAGCGGCGAGCGTCCGATGTTCAAGTCGGCGCTTGAAGCGATCGGGCTTCCTGTACATGCGATTGAACCGGCGGGAATACCATTGATGAAAAGGGCAAGTTCCTGGCCGTTGTAGGCCGCGGCGACATGATACCACTCCCCGGCGGTCATCAATTGGAGAGACCCCAGCCCAGCCCAGGCGCCCCCGCAATCCACCGCAGCAGATAAACGTCCGTTATCTCCGCTGCGCAGGACATACCCCCGGCTGCCGGCAGACCAACCGTCCTTGCCGACAATTGTCCCTTCCCAATTGTTGGCGGCCCATGTATCGGCCTTGATCCAGGCTTCGATCGTAAATGTGGTCGGGTTGAGCGCCGCCGTGTCCGGGACGACAACCGCATCATCCACACCGTCGAAATTCAAGGCGCTGCCCAGGGTAAAACGCGGGAGATCCCCCTGCGGCGATAAAGACCAGCGCTTTTCGACGGCGCGGCAAGACGCCTCAACCTGCCCCTCAGGGAGCAGGGGCGCGCCGCCGCTCCAGCGCGGCCGCCGCACGCCGCCGGCAAGCAGTCCATGGTTGGCCTGGGGACTGAGGTCATACACTTCACTCCCCCAACCCTCATCAAAACTCCAATACCCCACCATCTGGCGAGGGTTAACTGGCATCCCCAAGCGCAGGTTGGCAGCGATCTCCTCGGCCGGGAGCGCCCGCGACCACAGGCGCACCTCGTCAATCTGCCCGCCGGCGTAATAATCCATCCAGGACGCCGCGCCGATCAGGATCGACTCGTTGTTCACCGCAAGCGGGTTGGCGCTGGCAGGCGTGCTGTAAACCGCCTGCCCATTGATGTAAGCGACGATCTGATCGCCTGTCTTCCAGGCGACAGCCAGGTGCGTCCATTCATTGGATGGGATACTGCCAATCTCCCCGGCGTTAAAGGTGTAATCCACGCCGGCCGAGTCAGCGAATTCTGGATACAACTGTCCATTGATGACGCCCAGGATAAAGCCGCTGCTGCCCACGTATTTGCTGACGATCTTTTGATCGCGCCCCGCATCGTCGAGCTTGACCCAGGCTTCGATGGTCATCTCGTCCGCCAGGTGCAGCGCAGCGGCGTCAGGCAGGGCGACAAAGTCATCCACTCCATCAAAGCGCAGCGAGCGGTTGAGCCGGGCTGCGTCGCACGCCGGAAAGGCCGCCGCGCAGTCCTGGTTGTAGACCAAAGCCCTGATTTCGTCGGGCAAAAGGGCGCGGTTGTAGATGCGCACCTCATCAACCAGGCCTTGGTAGCCCTCCTCGAATGCGCCCAGTATCACGCCGCTGCCGTCGCCGACGTGCCCATCCGGCAGTCCTGCCAGGGATTGGGAAGCGATCTCGACGCCGTTGTAGTACAGGCGCATGGTGCGGCTGGTGCTGTCGTAGCTGCCGGCAAGGTGCTGGTAGACGCCGGGCTGTAGAGAACCCGCCACGCGCAGATGACGCAGGTCGCCGCCGATGTTCATGTAAAAGTGAATTTCGTTGTGATCGCTGCGCAAGACCGCCTTTTCATTGCCCAGCGTGATAAAGCGCGCGATGCCGGTCGCCGGCAAAGTATCCGGGCGGATCCAGAGGGCGATGGTTAAATCTTGCAGCGCGTCGATCTGAGGGGTCGGAACACTGCTGCTGGCCGTGTTGTTGTTGAGCGCCAGGCTGGCTGCGCTGTACGACAGCGTGATGGGCGTTGTGTCGCTAAAGACCGGCCCGTTCAGCGCCAGGTCATAGCCGTTGCCCGACGTATCCGCCGCCAACGCGCCGCTGCCCTCTTCAAACCCCCAGTCGCCGACCAACCCATTGGAACTGACGCACCGGGTAAGCGGTTGGCTGATCGCGTCCCTCGCCGGCAGCCATTGGCCGCCGCCTTCCAGCGAGTAAAAGGCGCGCACCGCCCCGACCGCGTCGCCTTCAGGATCGGCCAGGGTGTAAGAAATGGGGATGATCCCGCTGCTGAGAATTTCGGGAGCGGAGTAAAAACTGGCGTCGCGCGTGCCGCCGGGGCGCGTCGCCGTGACCGCCGGCGGGTTGTTGGTTAAACCTGCGCCGCGGAAGCGGGTGTTAAAATAGACATAACTTTGTCCCTCGTTACCCTGCACAATATCCAGCGCGCCGTCGCCGTTCAGATCCCCAAGCGCCAGGCTGACTGTCTTGTCATTCCCACCCACCGAGACGCCAGCGCCGAAACCGCCCAGGCCATCATTAAGAAAGATCATACTTGGGCTGCCGTAGTTCCCTTGCACAATATCCAAAGCCCCGTCGTTGTTCACATCCCCGATCGCAATGCTGCGGGTATCGTAAGTTCCCCCAAAAGCGGTCGTCCGCTCGAACTGGCCTTGGCCGGGGTCCCAGCCGCTGTTCCAATAGATCAGGCTTTGCCGCCATGGGTTGCCCTGGACGATGTCCAACGCGCCGTCGCCGTTCAGGTCTCCTACAGCGACGCTCCGGGTCATATAGCTGCCGCCAAAGGAGAGGCTCTTTTCGAAACGCCCCTGTCCGTCGTTGAAATACACGACGCCCGGCTGTCCCTCGTTGCCCTGCACAATATCCAGCGCCCCATCGTGATTCATGTCTCCAAGCGCAATGCTGGTGGTGTCCTTCCCCCAGCCAAAAGAGGCGCTGGCCGTAAAATTGCTATGACCATCATTCAAATTGATCACACTGGCTGGCCCAACCCACTGTTCATTCGTGGTAGACCAATACGGCCGATTTCCCTGGACGATATCCAGGGCGTCGTCGCCATTCAGATCGCCCAGGGCAATACTGGTTGTATCGTACATCTCAGGATTAAATGCGCTGCCCACAAAGCCCCCTTGTCCTGTATTCGTATACACTATTCCTGGCGAAGAATAAATGTCAAGCCAATGGTAAAAATCCTCCCAATAATCGTTTCCCTGGACGATATCCAGCGCGCCGTCGCCATTGACATCCCCAATAGCAATAGCCTGAAGATATGCTGTAGATACACCTGTCCCGGACGCAAAAGCGCCATGCTGGTTATTTAAATAGAAGTTGATCTGCCATGCATCCCCCACCACGATATCCAACGCGCCATCGCCGTTGACATCTCCCACCGCGAGGTTTAAAGTGCTGCCAGACGGCCCGCCCAAGGGGAATCTGATCCCAAAACCATCTTGCTGGTTAAGGTTGACGTAGATTGCGCTCTGCTGCCCACTATTCCCCTGGACGATATCCAGCGCGCCGTCGCCGTTCAGATCGCCTACGGCAAGGCTGCGAGCATTCTGCTTTTCGCCGATAAACCCGCCCGCGCCAAACCCGCCCTGCCCATCATTGAGATACAGGATACTTTTGATTTCAGTCCACTGCTGTCCATTCCAAACAGATTCGCTGCCCTGGACAATATCCAATCCCCCATCGCCATTGACGTCTCCTAAGACCAGGCTGGTAGTAAGATAAGTTTCAACATCGAGGGGGACGCCCACCTCGAATTGGCCCTGGCCAGTATTGTAGTAAATGAAACTTTGCTGTCCGTAATTTCCCTGGACGATATCCAACGCGCCGTCGCCGTTCAGATCGCCTACAACGACGCTGCGGGCAGTGTGAGAGACGGCGTCAAAAGGCTCTCCTGCGCCGAATCCTCCCAACCCGTCATTGAGATATATCATGCCTGGCTGATTGTCAACGCCCATGACAATATCCAGCGCGCCGTCACCGTTCACATCTCCGGCCGCGACGCTGCGCGTATCTTGGGGAGCGCCGATCGGTATCCCGGCCCCAAAGCCGCCCACCTTATCGTTTAGATAGAGAAAGCTTTGCCCACGGTTTCCTTCCAGGATATCCAACGCCCCATCGCCATTGAAGTCCCCAAGCGCGACGCTTTGGGTAGTGGTAAAAGGCGTCGATCCGAAGGGAATGCTGGCGGCGAAACCGCCTTGTCCATCGTTGAGGTACACCCGGTTCTGTGCATGATCCCTTCCCTGAACGATATCCAGAGCGCCATCGCCGTTGATATCGCCCACGGCAGCACTGAGTGTATAACCGTCCCCCACCTGAGTGGCATCGCCAAAAGTGCTAAGCCCATCGTTCAGAAATAACGAAATGCCATAATAGCTATCATTTCCCTGGATAATATCCAGCCTCCCATCGCCATTCATGTCGCCAACGGCGACAGCGTAGGTAGACGCCGCCCCGCCAAAATAATAGGGAGTAAATGTCGGATCGGCCGCGGAAACCGGCCAATTCGGACTGCCGGCCAGCAGCGTCAAGCATATCAACCACAGCAAAGCCCACCCCCGCGGGAAAAACCAGCGCCCGCGGTTTCGCCGGCGGAAAAGACCACCGCTGGATAAAAAAGCAGCCTGTTGAGACGGCAACATTGCGCCCTCCTGTGAGGCGCGGCAATCAACAGTCCAGATCACTGTCGCGGTACAGATTACCGTCGCCAAGATCGCCGCGCGATATTCTTCATGGTTTAAAACACAATCAATCGCGGGAAGGATTACCTCCAAGCCGCTTGACCTGCCGCGTCCAAGCGCCATCTGGCAGCATCAACGCCACTGCCTTTGGAAAGCCGCCCAGGCAGCCGCGCGTCGTTCCCAGGGCGTTGTAATAATCAAAGTAACGGAAGGTGGAAACGCCGCCGCGCATCAAGGCGTGCGTCTTCAACATCTCCAGGTAGGCCTCCCAAACCTCGCTCACATCCAGGTAGACATCCGCCCGCCAGCCTTCCATATCTTCCCAGTTCTCCGGGAAGTAGACCTGCGGCACCCAATGCGCCGGAGCGCTGCGTTTCAGCGAGGGCAGGCCGGCATAGAACAAAGCCTCCTGCACAATTTGGTACGCCGCGATATGGTCTTTGTGAATACTGCCCTTCCAATGCGTCAGCAAGATGGTCGGGCGCTCCTGGCGGATCAGATCGGCCACCTGCAAGACCACCTCCTGGTTGACGGGCAAAAAACCGTCCGCATAATTAAGCCAGACAGCCTTCGCCCCCATGCACGCCGCCGAGGCCTGCACCTCCTGCTTGCGCTGCTCCGCATAGACTTCTGGCGAGAGGGTGCGGTGGCCGGCCTCGCCCAGCGTGAGGTGGACGATGGTCGCCGTATACCCGGCGCGGGTGTGCTGCAGCACCGCCGCCCCGGCCATATTTTCGGCGTCGCCGGCATGAGCGCCGATCACCATGATATGGGCGGTACAGCCCACCGCTCCGGTAGAAACCACCGCCTGTGATAAATTTTCTAGATCTGTCATCGCAACACTCGCGGGAAAGGACGCCGCTCCTTATAACAAACGTTCCAAAATAGCGAACTGGCGCGCTTTTTGAAAGCCGGCCAGTGAATACAAACGCGCCGCGTCCTCATCCGTCCACAGGAACCAGGCGCAGTGAAAGGCGCGGCTGGCCATTTCGGCCAGGCATTTGAAGAGCAAGATGCGCCCGAGACCGTGATTGCGCATCTCAGGCGCGACGCCAAACGGCCCAAAGCGCTCGCGCCGCTGTTGGCAGTAACCCACCA
>CAIQJJ010000052.1 GCA_903872065.1 uncultured Anaerolineales bacterium
CATCCTGAGCCTGTCGAAGGATGGCCGGAGGAAGCGCTTCGACAGGCTCAGCGCGCCTGAGGACAAGCTCAGCGCGCCTGACGGAGAGGCATCCTGAGCCTGTCGAAGGATGGCCGGAGGAGCGCTTCGACAAGCTCAGCGCGCCTGAGGACAAGCTCAGCGCGCCTGAGAGAAGGTCAGTGCGGCTGACGCGTGTAGAGGCGGCAGTGGACGCGCTGGACGATGATTTCGTCGTCGAGGGTCCAGCCCCATTCAGGACGGAGGTGGGGGCGTTTGTGGGGGGTGAGGATAAGCAGAGCGGGGGCAAGCCGGCTCAAATGATAGCAAAGCAGCGGCAGGCGCGATTCGGGCAGCAGGTGCAGGGCATAACTGCACACGATCAAGTGATAGCGCCGCCCCTCCAGCGCGCCGGCGGCGATCTGCTCGAAGGAAAACGGCGCGGCGAACAGGCCGGTGCGCTGGCGATAGGCTTCGCCGGTGTATGGGTCTACCCCCTCGACCTGTTGACAACCCAGGCCGCGCAGGGCCAGCGTCGCCTCTCCGCTGCCGCAGGCCAAATCCAACACCGAGGTCAAATCCAGCCGCCAGCGCGCCACACTCTCCGCCAGGGCAGCCTGCACCGCCGCCTCGTGCGGATTGCGATAGTCCGCCCCACGCTGGGCGTAATAGTCCTGCACCCCGTGGCGTTCGTATTCGCCGCGGATGCCGCTGGAGCGCCTCGCCAACGGCTCACACTTGCTTGATCTTCAGATCGTTTACGAAGAAGAGGGTCTCAAGACGGATTTTGCGCTCGGCGCTGTCGTAATTGAGGCTTTTCCACTCGAAGGGGATCAAGAAGCGGTCGCGCTTCTCGCCGGGCAGTTTGATCGAACTGACGAAACCATTGGCCCCGACGCTGAGACCCACGCCCTGCGGCAGATAGATATCCACATCGGCAATGAAACCGTTGAAGCGGTAGATGGTTTCGCCGGGGGCGATCTCGGCGCCGGTGAGATCGAGCTTCACATCGCCGACGAAGGTCCAGAACTCCTCATTCGAGGCCTTCCACGCCCCAGAGCGCTCCACCTCGCCAAATAAGCTGACATCAATGCCGCCGGCCGGGCCGCCAAAGCGTGGGCGCAGCAGCAGCCAGACGCCCAACAAGATGAGCAGCGCCGGCCAGAGCAGCGCCCACAGGTCTATATTGAACAAAGTGCTGAACAATGAGGAAAGACCGAGCAGGATCAGAAAACCGCCGAAGATCAGTAAGCCAGGATTGCGCATCAGACATCTCCTTTTCGTAGATTTGGCGCGGCGCAGCAATGCGCTTTTGGTTCGCGCCTGGTTTCTATTATACCGCCGGACGGCCTTTCAGTTGGGCCAGGGCGACGGCCGCCAGGATCAACCCACAACCCAGGATTTGCAGTGGCAAAAGCAGTTCCTGCAGGAAGAAGTAACCGGTCAGGGCCGCGAAGACGGACTCGAGGCTGAAGATGAGGGCGGCATCCACCGCCGGCGCGTGGCGCTGCCCCAACGCCTGCAAGGTGTAGCCGATGGCGGTGGAAAAGACGCCGACATAGGCAACGGTCCACCAGGCCGGCAGCAGGCCGGGCAAAGTGTGCGCCTCCCAGCCCAAGCCGAGCAGCAAATTGAAGAGGGCAGACACGAAGAACTGCCCAACCGCAAAAGGCAGCACCGGCATGCGGTGGACGGCCTTTTCGACGACGATCACATGCAGCGCCCAGACCAACGCCCCAAGCAGTTCAAAACCGTCGCCGGGGGCCAATTGGAGGCTCTGCCCGTTGGCGCTGAGCAGCCAGGCGCCGAAGATGGCGATCAGCGCTGCAAGCCAGGAAAGCCAATGCGACTGGCGGCGAAACAAAATCAGCAGCAGCACTGGCACCAGGACGACATACAGGCTGGTGATAAAGCCGGCGTTGCCGGCGGTAGTGTACTGAAGGCCGGCCTGCTGCAAGGCGCTGCCGGTAAACAAAACCGCCCCCGCGGCGGCGGTCCAGGCGAAGCTGCGCCGGTCGAACACCTGGCGCAAAGAGACAAAAGGCAGCATGAGCAGGGCCGCCAACAGAAAACGCAGCCCGTTGAAGAGGAAGACGCCCAAGTACTGCGCGGCCACGCGCTGGGCGACAAAGGCGCTGCCCCAGATGATGGCGGTCAGCAGCAGGATCGAATCAGAACGCAGGCGGCTCATTAACGCGCTCCTTTGCGCCCAAACTGGCGTTCGAGCAAATCTACCGAGAGATGGATCATCGTCGGGCGGCCATGCGGACAGGTGCGCGGGGCGCGACAGGCCTGCAACTGATCGAGCAAGGCGCGCTGTTCCTCCGGCGAGAGCGTCTGCCCGGCTTTGACGGCAGCGCGTTTGCAAATGCGGGCGATCATGCGGTCTTCAAACTCCTCTTGCAAGGGGGTCTCATCCTCCTCAAAATCCTCAACCAGCGCCCGCAGCGCGGCCGAGGCGTCCATGCGGGCCAGGATTTGCGGCAGGGCGCGCACCAGGAAGGCCTGCTGGCCGGCCGCCTGGCCAAAGGGTTCGACGACAAAACCGAGATGCTCCAGGAGAGGCAGCTGCCCCTCGATCAGGCGGGCGCTGGCGGCGGGCAAATGCACCACCACCGGGGCGAGCAGGCCCTGCGAGGCGGCGGAGCGCCCGTGCTGCGCCAGCATTTGCTCAAACAGGACGCGCTCGTGGGCGGCATGCTGATCGATCAGGTATAGGCCATCCGGCCCCTCCGCGGCGAGATAGGTGGCAGCGATCTGCCCCACCAGGCGCAGGACGGGCGCGGCGAGGTGGGCCGACAGCGCCGGCTGCGGGGGGATGGCTGGCTCAGGCTCCTCGAGCGGGAAGGTCTCTTCAGGGGGCGGCGGCTCTTCTGGCTCAGGCGGGTATTCCGGCATGGCGTCGCCGCGGTTGGGCTGGGTGGGCTGGGTGGACTGGATGAGGGCCGAGGCGCGGCTGCGTTCAGCGTTATCCAGTTCAGGGGAGGGAGAAGCCGGCTGAGTCCAGTTCATTCCTGAGGCCAAATCAGGGACAGGGGTATGCGCCAGGAGGGCGCGACGCACGGCGCGCTGGACGGCGCTAAACAGGCGATCGGCGTCGCGAAAGCGGACTTCGGCCTTGGTGGGATGCACGTTCACGTCCACGGCGTCGGGCGGGAGTTCGATCAACAAGGCAGCCACCGGATAGCGCCCAACCATCAGCAGAGTGTGATATGCCTGCAGGACAGCAGAACTGAGGGCGGCATCCTGCACCGGACGGCCATTGACAAAGAAGGTGATCTCGCGCCGGTTGGAGCGCGTCTGCGAGGCGGGACTGATAAAGCCTTTGATGGCGCAGGTCTCTTCCTGGGAAATCACTTCGATCATCTGGCGGGCCACCTCCGCGCCCAACAGCGCCGCCAGCACTTCCCGCCGCTGCCCGCTGCCGGTGGTCTGCAAGGCCGGGCGGCCATCTTGATAGAGGTGAAAGCGCACGTGCGGGTAAGCCAGGGCGTAGCGCGTGACCAGGTTGTCAATCTGGCGGCGTTCGGTGGCGTCGGCCTTGAGGAACTTGAGGCGGACAGGCAGGTTGTAGAAGAGGTCTTCGACGCGCACGACCGTGCCAGGCGGCGCGCCGACCGGCTCCACCGCGCCGACGCGACCGCCCTCGACGTACAGCCTGGCCCCGACCTCAGCCTGCGGCGGGCGCGAGGTGAGGGTGAGACGGGCCACGGAGCCGATGGAAGCCAGCGCCTCGCCGCGAAAGCCCAACGTGGCGATCGAGAACAAATCGCTGGCGCTTTGCAGCTTGCTGGTGGCGTGACGCTCCAGCGCCAGGGGAAGTTCATCCGCCGGGATGCCGCTGCCGTCGTCAGCGACCTCGACCAGGCGCTGGCCGGCGCCGGCAATGCGAATGACAATCTGCCGCGCCCCGGCGTCCAGGGCGTTTTCGAGCAGTTCTTTGACCACCGAGGCCGGGCGTTCAATCACCTCGCCGGCGGCAATCTGCGAGGCGACTTCGGGAGGGAGCAGGTGAATAGACATGGGGGTATTATACTTGGCGCGGGCAAAGAATGTGTTTTTCTTCATTAAAGAGCGGGTATAATGACG
>CAIQJJ010000053.1 GCA_903872065.1 uncultured Anaerolineales bacterium
AATGCCCATTCCAAGGATGGCTATAGCCAAAAAGGCGTGTTTTGTTGTGCAGAGTAGCCAGGTTAATCTGCCTATCCCGGCAGAAAAAACAGACATTCTGATTGGTCGCCAGGATATGGGACGAAATGTCTTTCCAGAGATCGATCTGACTGGACAGGATGCAGAAAGCGGAAGTGTCTCCCGTCGTCATGCGCGTATGATCTTTAAAAATGGGCAGTGGTTTATCGAAGATTTGCACAGCACCAACTATACCTTTGTGAATAGAGAAATGCTGCCTCCCGGTCAACTCCGCCCACTTCAAAACGGCGATGAAGTGCGCGTTGGAAAAGTTTTGATGATTTATCATGCCAGTTAATCTCTATCGTTTATGTGAGCAAGGTCAGATAACCTTTCCCCCAAAATTTGTAAAAAGCAATGAAACACCTTACCATCCATTATCTCCATTTAAAGCCCTTATTCAAATACGGTTTTAGCATAGGATTAGTTTCATCTTTCGCGCCGAGTCTTGTGTTTGTGTTTATCTTGTGGAAAGCAGCAAAGAGCATCACCGAATGGTTAGACGCGGCAAGTTATCGCCTGCCAATAGCAGGGTTGCCAATAGAAATACGTAGTGTTGATTTACTTGGCCTGGCAGAAAAGGTTGAGTGGATTCAAATGTTGGCATCATGGAGCTGGTTAATGATTCTGTTGATCATTGTAGGTGTGACATTAGCACAGGCCTGCTTTTCAGGGTTGGTAACCGTCTTAGCGGGGTTAGTGTTTAACTTACTGACACTGATGTCGGGAGGCCTTCAAATTACAGTGTTAGATGAGTCGTCATCTGTTGTTCCACAGATTGCCGAACCCGTTTCACCGCCGCCGTCAGCCACACATCGTCCACGATTAGAGATTAGCGAACCAATCAGGCGCGTCATTTTCATTGAGCAAGATGTTACTCTGTTGGGCAGCGATCTTGCCTGTCAGGTGCGTTTGGATGGTTTGCCGCCTCGCCAGGCTCAAATCTCGTTAGAAGATGGGCGTTATATCCTGCGCGACTTTGGACAAGGTCAAACTATGGTACAAAACCAGATTGTGCGAGGCCCGCACATGCTTAAAGACGGTTTTGTTTTAAGAATGGGTGTTTATACTATCTCATTTCGACAGTAAGAGGTTTTATATGCTTTCAAATTGTCCAAACTGCAATCAAGCTTTGCGACCAGGCGCTAATTTTTGCAGTGTCTGCGGATTTAAGATCGGAGTCATCTCTGGCCCTACGTCGGGCACAGTTCTCCTCAAAAGCGGCCCTCGTTTGCAAGTGCGCGTCAGAGGGAAAGCTGATTATGAGGTTTCATTAACCGGTACCCCGATCTCCATTGGGCGCGATCCCGTTTGTAATCAGGTCGTGGTGGATTTTAAGGATGTCTCCCGGAAACATGCTCAGGTGATACTGCAGGGGGGGCAGTACGCTGTTATGGATACGGGCAGTTCAAATGGAACCTACCTACGTGGACAACGCATTGCTCCAAATCAGCCAATTCATCTGAATAATGGAGACGTAATTCGCGTTGGAGATGGAGCAGGCAACTCGGTCGGGATTACGTTTCTAGAGACTGAAGCGCCCATGTCGGTAAGCAGCACATTGGATTTAGGACAGAAGCTTTCAGGCACAGCTTCACGGTTCACAATCGGGCGCGATTCACAATGTGACTTGCCTATTCCTTCGCCAAACGTTTCTCGTCGCCACGCCGAAGTTGCACGTGCTGGCAATAGCTATACGATCACGGACCTGGGAAGCGCCAACGGCACTTTTGTTAACGGGAAACGGGTGCGGAGCGCCGTTCTCAACCCGGGCGACGAGGTCCAAATCGGCCCTTACAAGTTGATTTATAACTTGGCCGGTTTTCAAAAACTTTCGAATATCGGCAGCATGCGCATTGATGGAGTTAAACTGCGCAAAGATGTTATTGTACACGATCCAAATCCACTGCGCGATCTGGCCAATCGTTTGCTTGCTGCACTGGGTAACAATCCACTCAAAAAGAAATCGCTTCTCAATGACGTTTCTTTAAGTGTTCTCCCTAAAGAGTTCGTAGCAGTTGTAGGGGGTAGCGGCGCTGGCAAATCCACGCTGATTGATGCCCTAAATGGATTTCGGCGTTCACTCATTGGACAAGTCCTGGTCAATGGTGACAATCTTTATCAGAATTACGATGTCCATCGCGGCAATTTGGGCTATGTGCCACAGTCAGATATCCTGCACACTGGCTTACCTGTGGATCGCGCTTTGCGTTATACAGCCTTGTTACGCTTGCCGCCCGATACTGATAGGCAAACTATTGAGCAGCGTATTAACCAGGCTTTGCAACAAGTCGAAATGCTACCACAGGCAAAACAACCCATCACCAGTCTTAGCGGTGGACAGAAAAAGCGCGTCAGCATTGCTTCCGAATTGCTTTCCGACCCAAGCTTGTTCTTCCTGGATGAGCCAACCTCGGGGTTAGACCCGGGTTTGGATAAGAAGATGATGTTCCTTTTGAACACATTGGCCGATGGCGGACGTACCATTTTACTGACCACACATGCCACAAATAATATCATTGGGCAGTGCGACTATGTGGCCTTCATGGCTCATGGCCGATTGGTGTATTACGGGCCGCCTGATCGGGCGTTTCAATTCTTCAATGTCACCGACTTTGCCGATATCTATAGCAAACTGGAAACTCCGCAGGATGCTCAACAATGGGAGACCCAGTATCATACATCTCCCGAGTATCAACAGCTTGTGTTGGCGCGCCAGACCCAAATGCAACCTGCTGCGGCTGTTAAAACCTCTCCGCGTCCCAGGCCTATGGCTCTCCACCTGATAGGACAAATCCGCCAATTTGGCATCCTGGCTTTGCGTTACCTGGATTTAATTGTTAACGATTGGATGAGCCTGTTCATTTTGCTAGCGGTTATGCCCATTATTGGCTTTTTATTGTTGTTGATTGCTGATGCTAAAAGCTTTGTGGGTGACACGGATGGAAGGATCAAGGAACTGCTAGAAGATCAACATTTCTACCAAATTGTGACCGACTCTCAAAAACTGCTGCTGATGTTATCGCTTTCGGTGATTTTACTTGGGGTATTCGCCGCCGCATACGAGATTATCAAAGAAAAACCCATTTATCGGCGTGAGCGCATGGTCAATTTAGGCATTATCCCTTATCTGGCTTCCAAAGTGGCTGTATTGATGGGCTTTGGTGTGATCCAATGTGCAGCATTATTGTTCGTTGTGGGCCGTAAAGTGGATATTCCAGAGGAAGGCATCTTATTCCCTGCTTTACTTGAGATGTTCGTTTCACTAATGCTGGCGATGTTAGTGGGTCTGTGTATGGGGCTGCTGATTTCGGCGTTGGTGCAAAACAGCAATATGGTGATTTACTTGGTATTGGTGGTGCTGTTTATCCAGATTATTTTTTCGGGCGCTCTCTTCTCTTTGCCTGGCCCAACCAAGCCATTTTCTGCGATCACCCCCACCCGATGGGCAATGGAGGGTCTTGGCGCCACCGTTGATATGGAACGTCTCAATGAACTCAGCCAGCAATTCATCGCTGATGTTGACGGCATGGAACTCAACAAAACAGTCAAAGCTAAGGTGGATTTTAATCTTAATTACGAACCCAGTCAGGCTCATTTATTGGGCACATGGTTTCTACAACTGTTTTTTGCGGCTGTCTTTTTATCTTTAACAGCCTGGATTCTTCAGAAACAGGATGTACAAACATGATCTACGGACACCCGGCGCGGATAACCTGTGTTGTTTACCTGTATAAAAGCGTAATCAATCACTATCGCGGGCACAGAGAGTGAGAAGATTATGAGACAGAATTCTTGTTCTAAATGCGGCAACTCCCTGCGTGTGGGAGCGCGCTTCTGCAACGTATGCGGCGCGCCAACTGTCCAGGCGAATAAGCCAGACGGGGATATTGCTCCTCCCATACTGCCAGCCCAACAAGTACAGGCGGCCTGTCCCCGATGCGGCAGACTCTTGCGCCCAGAGGCGAAATTTTGTGCGGTTTGCGGTCAAGCAATTATTTCTTCTGTTCCCGCCATGCCTCTATCAATGCCTGGCCAACTGCCGCCGCATGATCCGTATCCAGTCCAATCCCGGCGCTCTAGCCGATCGTACTTGTTTCTGCATGGCGTCATAATCAGTGTTTTGTTGATTTGTATTCTCTCTATGGTCGGCAGTGCGGCTATTTTGGACTTGACCGCGCCCACTACCACTCCTCTACCTACGCTCGTGATCACGCCGCCGCCCATTTTATCGCT
>CAIQJJ010000054.1 GCA_903872065.1 uncultured Anaerolineales bacterium
GTCGCGCCCGCCAGAGAAATGCACCTGCGCCTGGGGGATGGTGGCGCAGCTGCCAATGTGTTCAAAATCGTAGTCGAAGCCGAGAGCGCGCGGCAGCTTCCCGCCAAAGAAAAGGTTCTTGATGGAAACGCGCCGCGTTGCACCATGCCGGGCGACCGGCTCTGCCAGGCCGCGGTCAATCGCCTGGCGGAAAATCTCTTCTTGCGAACGGCCGTTGAACCAGGCGGACTCTTCTTTGAGCAATATCGCATCGAAATTGCCGTGCAGCATCGCGAAAATGGTCGTCTCTTCCATGGCGTAGGTCATGATCTGCGCCCCGACCCCCATTTCACCAAAGACCAGCTTGAGCAAGGCGCGGTAAACATTCTCGAACAGCGTCGCCCCCAGGGAATCGGCGGTATAACAGCAGTCCCAATCCCGCAGGATTTTGCCGTTGGGTGTGTCGGGCAAGAGCGGCCGCAGCCGCGCCATGAACGCCTCCGCCTGGAGTGAATAACGGTCGTAGTGCAGGCGCTTCATCTCCTCCACAGTCCAATTGTCCTTGGCCTCCAGCCGGCGGCGGATCAAATCCGCGCGGTAGTCGGACATCGGCAGCGTCATCGGCTGCACTTCGCCCAGGTGATTGAGGTCATTATTGGCGGTCAGGTGAAAGCCATCCGCCGGATTCAACAGGCGTGGATAGCGGCGCGGGTCTACCGTCCCCTGCCAGTCGTTCTCTTCCTCCCAACCCAGGCACGGCAGCAGGCCGGAGACGCCGGGACGCCGGGCGGGGAACAGCCCGCCCAACTGATAGCCCACTGTTTCAGCATCGGCGATCAGCCAGTTGAACGGCGAGAAAGTCAGCCCGGCGAAATAGTCTTGCGCTTCGCCGGCGCTGGTGGCCTTGAAGATTTTCAAGAAACTCTCCAGGCTTTGCGCCGCCGAACCGGGATATTTTTTGATGGACAGGGCAAAAGACAGGTAGTAACCGTCGCCGTCCGGTTCGCTTTCCAACAAACCATGTTCCGTAGAACAGACGCGCAGGGTGATGGGCTGGCCCTTCTTGGGGCGAATGACCTCCTCGCGCGCCTGGTAATCCACCCAATTTTCCCCGCGCCGCACCTTACCATCCCGCACCTGCTCGATGAAGTAGTCGCTCAAGTCCATTGTGCCGTAGGTCGCCGCCCAGGCCAGGTGGTTGGAGCGTCCGACGGCAACGAGCGGCACGCCGGCCACCGTGGCGCCGGTAAGGAACTGATCGCCGCAGCGCAGAGAGACTGTATACCAGATGTTCGGAAGCTGCACACCGAGGTGCGGGTCAGCGCACAGGATGGTCTTGCCCGAAGCTGATTTCCGCGGCCCAACCGCCCAGTGATTGCTGGCCGAAAAAGAGGGCAGCAGTTGTTTCCACGGCATGCTGAGAGGGATAATCGGCATAGAAGACTTGACCTGCTTCACGATCTCGATCCATTCGGGGGTGATCTCCTCGGTGATCGGCGGGAAAAGCTCTTTCAAGCGCGCCGCATCCACGCCGTTTTGCAGCAGTTGAATGATGAACTTCTCCCCATCCGCCTGGCTGGAGGCAAGGCCCACATAGCCGATCATCTTGGCCGCCAGCAGAACATCCGCCGCCGTCCACTCATCCGCTTTATAGCCGACCAGCTTGAATTCCAGCGGCGTAGGGTTCACCTTGACCGCGGTGTTGATGCCCTGGCAGTAGGCTTCGATCACCTTCAGGGCCTCCGGCGCGAGCATTGCCACTTCGCGCTGCGCATCACTGGCCAGGTCAATCCAGCGCATGTAGCGATCGGTTTCAACCATCAGCGGGCTTGGGTCGAGGTACTCCGACCCCTTGCCTTGGCCAATGATCTTGGTCAACCACATTTGCACCTGGCGGTCTGTGGCGTGAAGATAGCCGAGGGCGTAGAACATATCTAGTTCATCCTCGGCTTGAATGTGGGGGTAGCCGTGTTCCAGCCGGCGAACCTTGACCCAGCCTTTGATGGCGCGCAGATTGAACGATGTAGCCTGTGGCATGAGATTGACTCCTTATAGTTCTGGTAGATGGGGCATCCCTGTGGGATGAGGATATTGTCTTTCAACGACTTCCGCTTGTTATTTTACCGGAGGCCATTCCCTTGCACTTTGTGGTAACATGCTTCTACCCAGGCTGAGGCATGCGGCGCGGGAAAAAGTGCAACACGAACCTGCGCCTGTCTTTCAGCCGGGCAAACGATTCTTTAAAGAAACTCTCACACGGAGGCAACCATGCAAAAGATACTTTACGTTTTTGGCGGGCCGGAATTTCATCCCACCGAAGCCAGCGGCAAGATGCTGAAAGAAATCCTGGCCAGCGATGGGCGCTATGAACTGGAAATGACGCCCGATCTGGACGCGCTGGCGGCGCTGCCCGGCGGCGCTTATGCGGCGGTCGTGGTGTACACCACCGGATTTGATAATGAACTGACCCCGGCGCGCGAGAAGGGTTTGCTCGATTTCGTCAGCGGCGGCGGCGGTTTCGTCGGCATCCATTCGGCCACCAGCAGCTTTCACGGCAGCCGCGCCTATTTCGACATGATCGGCGCAGAATTTCTGACCCATCCCGAACAGCACGAATTCAAGATCGAGATCGTCAAAAAGGATCACTACCTGACCACGCGCATGCCAGATTTCTCGCTCTATGACGAGATGTACCACCTGCAGGGCTACGACCCGGCGCGGGTGACGCTGCTGGCGCAAACGATGTGGCAGGGCAAGACCGTCCCGATGGCCTATACGCGTGACTATGGCAAAGGGCGCGTGGTGTACCTGGCCAACGGCCACACCGCTCAAACCTGGAAGCATCCCGAATTTCGCAAGCTGCTGCTGCGGGCAGTGACCTGGAGTGTTGGCGCTGACATCCCAGCGAAGACAGTCCGCTGCGGTTTGCTCGGCTACGGGCCAGCGTTCAACATGGGCAAAGGCCACGCCGGTTGGATCAATGCCACACCCGGCATGCAAACCATCGCCGTCTGCGACGCCAGCCCGGCGCGGGTGGAAGCAGCGCGCAGTGAACTGCCCGATCTGCAAGGCTATTTTACCAGCCTGGATGAAATGCTGGCCATGCCAGACCTGGACCTGATAGTGAACATCCTACCGCACAACCTGCACGCGCCGATGACCATGCGCTGTCTGCAGGCTGGCAAGCACGTGGTGCAGGAGAAGCCTTTCTGCATCACCGTCGCCGAAGCCAATGAGATGATCACCCTGGCCCACTCGAAGGGCCTGATGCTCAGCCTGTTCCACAACCGGCGCTGGGATGGCGATTACCTGACCATCCGCAGCCTGATTGACAAGGGCTTAATCGGCGAGGTCTTTCACATCGAATGCGGCCAGGCCGGCTATGGTCATCCCGGCTTCTGGTGGCGCTCCGATAAAACGGTCAGCGGCGGCGTGATGCACGACTGGGGCGCGCATTTCATTGACTGGATGCTCAATTTGGTGCCGGCAAAGATCACCCAGGTGACGGGCAACTTCCAGAAGCGGGTCTGGAACTCGGTGACGAACGAGGATTTCGGCCAGGTCTATATCCGCTTTGCCAACGGCTGCACCGCCGATTACATCACCTCCAACATCAGCGCATCCTCGCGCCCGCAGTGGCGCATCAACGGTACCCTGGGGTCCATCGAGCGCAACTGGGGCGACCTCACGCTGGTTTCGTACGCCAACGGCTTCCGCCAGGAAAGCGTGATCAAGGTGACGCTGCCCGGCTACGGCAGCACGGAATACTACCGCAATGTGGCGGATCACCTGCTGTTTGGCGAAGAGCTGATCGTCAAGCCCGAACAGGCGCGACGCGTGATCGGTGTGATCGAGGCCGGACAGATCAGCTCACAGAAGGGCGTCAGCGTGCCGCCGCCGGAAGGCTGCGAGTGATACGCTAAAGAGCAGCGTGCGCTAAAGAGCAGCGATGGAGGCAAGTTCTTTTTCCAGCAGCAGCAGCGAGTCGCGCGCCGATTCGGGCGGGCACTCAAGCAGCGGCAGGTCGTTTTGCACGCAGTTCAAGAAGTAGGCGATTTCGTTATAGTAGGCGTCGCCGGCTTCGTAAACCGCTGGCTTGCCTTCCACCGTGGTTAGATGCTCGTACACTGCCAGGGCTGGCTGCCGGCTGGGGTCCAGGCGCACAAAGCCATGCTCAAACCAGGCTTCATAGCCAGCATGGAAGGGGATCTGCGCCTGCCCCCACCCGCTGTGGATATGCACCTGCGGGCCGCCGGCGTACTCATAAGTGGCATGGATGGCGTCAAACAGGCCGGCCGGCTCAGAGACGCGCCGGCTGGCGTGCAGGGCGGCCGGCATGCCGAGCAAAAAGTTGGCGAAGTCCACATCGTGAATGTGCAGGTCATACAGCGCGCCCCCGCTGCGCTGCGCGTCCAGCATCCAGTTTTCCCACGACCAGATTGGGCGTCCGCTGATGCGGAACAGGTTGAGTGAGATCAGTTTGCCGAATTTCGCTTCTTGCATACAATCCCGCAGGAAGCGAAATTCGGGCCAGAAGCGGATGCACTGCGCGATCATCAACTTGCGCCCTGCCTGGCGCGAGGCGGCCAGCATTTGCTCCGCCTCCGCCACGGAGAGGGCCATGGGTTTTTCACACAGCACATGCTTGCCGGCTTGCAGCGCTTCCACCGCATAGCGGGCATGCAGGAAGGACGGCAGGCAGATATCAATCACATCCACTCCCGATTCAGCGATCAGGCGGCTGGCGTCGTCGTAACGCGCCAGGGCAGAGAGATCAATCGGGGCGGCTGAATTGGCGATATTAATCTGAACCGCTCTTTCAGCCGCCAGGCGTTCCGGCCGGATGTCCGCGATGGCGACCAACTGCGCGGTGGGGATTTGAGCAATGCGAGAAGCATGGAACCAACCCATGCCTCCCATTCCGAGAATACCGATTTTGATCATAGCGGTGAGTTCCTTCGATTGGAGGCGCCGGGCTAGTTTTGGCGCGACGGCTGACGCTCGTCGGCCACCGCAAAGCCTTTAAACAGCGCCGCGCGGTTCATCTCTTCGGTGCCTTTGGGCGCTCGCGCCAGCACCGCCTTCTCAATCGCCGTGCGCGAAACAACCCCTGTCAGGCCTACCAGCACGCCGAGCGCCACCGTATTGGCGGTGATGATGCGGCCGGTCGTCTCGAAGGCAATCCGGGTGATGGGGACGCGCACCGCTTGCGGCACAGTGTGCGAATCCACTTTCTCTTCGTCCACAATATACAAACCGCCCAGCTTGACATTGCTGGCGAATTTCTTGAACGCGTCCTTGCTGAGCGCCACCAGGACATCGGCTTCTAACACCTCTGGATGATCAATCTCACCAGAGGAAATCACGACTTCGGCCTTGCTGGCCCCGCCGCGCGCTTCCGGGCCATAGCTCTGGGTTTGCACCGCGTTCTTGCCCTCATAAATGGCGGCAGCCTCGGCCAGGATAATGCCGGCCAGGATCATCCCCTGCCCGCCTTCGCCGGCCAGGCGTATTTCAATACGATCTGCAATGGGTTCGCTCATGCTTAATCTCCGCGCACGTTGGCGATCAGGTTTTGGTAGATGCCCGTATATTCCGAGCGATCTTTGTTGACAAAGTTGCCGCGCACGATCTTGCTGTTGGAGGCTTTCTGCTCGTCTGACAATTTGTCATAAGCGTTTTTGGCGATGCTGTTATCTTTCAAGGCGCGCATCATATCCGCCGCAGTGCCCAACTTGTTCAAGCGGCCATAGGTGGTATGGCAGTAGGAGACCGCCTCGACCAGGCTGAAACCATCTTTGGCGATCGCCTCGGCCAGGAATTTGTCCAGTTCCAGGGCATGGTAGACGGTCGAGCGGGCGACATACGAAGCCCCGGCGGCGATCGCCAGGTCGCAGACCGGGAAGGGCGGCTCGACATTGCCATAAGGGGCAGTGGTGGCGCGCCTGCCCACTGGCGTGGTGGGGCTGTACTGTCCACCGGTCATGCCATAAGTGGCGTTGTTGACCACCAGGGCGGTGATGCCGATGTTGCGCCGCGCGGCATGGATGAAATGGTTGCCGCCGATGGCCAGGGCGTCGCCGTCGCCCATGATGGCAATCACTTTCATATCGGGACGGGCGATCTTCAAGCCGGTGGCAAACGCCAGAGCGCGTCCATGCGTAGTGTGCAGCGTGTTGAAGTCCAGGTAGACCGGCATACGCGCCGTACAACCAATGCCGGCCACCAGGGCTACATCGTCGCTTTTCAAGCCCAGGTGGTCAATGGCGCGGATCAACGCCCCCATCACCACGCCAATGCCGCAGCCCGAACACCAGATGGTGGGGAATTTCTTGTTTTTGCGCAATTTTTGCAGCACACCGCTGCGCTCCATCCAATCCGCTTGTGGGATGAGCGCCTCATCCGCCGTCAGGGTGGCGGCATCCAGAATGTTTTGTTCCCTTTTTTCGTTCATTTCACGTTCCTTCGTCCTATTCCTCCAACGCCGCCAAAACCATCTGCGGGGTCGCCATCTCACCATTGGCGCGCGTCACACGGCGGACTTTCTTGCGTCCTACCATGCGCTCCACTTCTAGAGCCAGTTGGCCCAGGTTCATTTCTGGCACGATGATCTTGTCAACCTGTTCGCCCAGGGCTTCCACCTGCTTTTCGGGGAAGGGCCAGATGGTTTGCAGGGTCAACATGCTGACTTTCTTCCCCTGCGCCCGCGCCGCTTTGAGCGCGTGGCGCGCCGTGCGCGCCGAGCAGCCATACGAGAGCAGCGCCAGGCGCGCCCCAGGCTGATAATCCTCTTCGACCATCACAATGTCTTCACTGTATTGATCCAACTTGGTATTGACCCGTTCCAACCAGGGATCGATCTCATCCAGACGTTGGGTGGGGAAGCCCACCTCATCATGCAGTAAACCGGTAATATGATAGCGATAGCCGACGCCAAACGGGGCCATCGGCGGGACGCCTTCCGGCGTATTGCGAAACGCCTTGTAGGCCGCCGGGGCTTCGGTGACGCTTTGCTGGAAGGTGGTGATCGTGGCGAAATCGGGCAGTTCGACCGGCTCGCGCATGTGGCCGATGATCTCATCGGTCATCAACAAAACCGGCGTGCGATACTTCTCTGAGAAATCGAAAGCCTTGACCGTCAGATCGAAGGCCTGCCGCACCGAGGTGGGCGATAGGGCGATGATGGGGTGATCGCCGTGCGTTCCCCAGCGGGCTTGCATAATGTCGCCTTGCGAGGCGGCCGTCGGCTGGCCGGTGGACGGGCCGAGGCGCTGCACATCTACCACCACACAGGGGATTTCCGCCAGGCAGGCATACCCCAGGTTTTCCTGCATCAGCGAAAAACCAGGCCCGCTGGTGGCCGTCATGGATTTGAGTCCGCCCACGCGCGCGCCAATAATCGCCGCCATGCTGGCAATCTCATCTTCCATTTGGATAAATTTGCCGCCCACACGGGGCAGCTCGCGCGAGAGCACCTCAGCCACCTCGGTGGATGGGGTGATGGGATAGCCGGCATAAAAGCGGCAGCCCGCCGCGACTGCGCCAATGGCAATCGCTTCGTTGCCTTGCATCAATTTGACAGCCAAGGGAACCTCCTTTACATTTACTCGATCGAACGGACGATAATGGCGAAATCGGGACAGTGCGTATCGCAAAAATGGCAGGCGGTGCATTTTTCCGGCTGCTGCACCAATGGATATTCCTGCGACGGGATGAAGGCCAAAACCTCCGTCGGGCAGAAATCCACGCAAATGTGGCAGCCTTTACACCAATTGGGATAAATGACCACTTTGCCACGCGGCCCTTTGCGCTTGGCGGCGGGCGCCGCCGCCGGAGAAGAAACTGAGACAACCGTATCAGGCATGGACTACTCCTAAAGAAACCGACAAAAGATGGAATTGGATTGTTTCTATGCGGTAAGTTCTATTATACAGATTAACCTATACTTTGCATACACCTGACCTGTGCAAATCAGACTATAATACACTTCGTTGTGTGAGTTCAAACAGAAACCCAGGAGGCCTCTATGCAAAAAGCAAGATACGCCGGCGACGGCAATATTCATATCATTGACGCCCCCGATCCCATTCCGGGGCCGGGAGAAGTGGTCGTAGAGACAGCGGTCTCGGCGATCTGCGGCAGCGAACTCCATGCCTATCGCGGCGCGGCGCAGGCTGGCAACGGCGGACATGAGGCGGTTGGCGTGATTGCTGCGCTGGGCGAGGGGGTGAACTGGCTCACGGAAGGTCAGCGGGTGGGGGTAAGCTGTATCACCGGCTGCGGCAAATGCGCCTTCTGCGCCCGCGGCCAGTACACTTACTGTCCGCAGGTCAGGTTCTATGGGGACATGCACGCCAGGCGATTCCTGGCCTCGGCCATTGCCTGCCACCCCTTGCCCGATGATGTTTCATGGGAAGCCGGCGTGTTGTTGAGCGGAGATGGCCTGGGTGTGCCATACCACACCTATGTCAAAACAGCCTCGCCGGAGATCAAAACTGTGGCGGTGTTGGGCGTGGGGCCGATTGGGTTGGGGAATGTGCTGCTGCAGGCTCACCTGGGACGGCGGGTGATCGCGGTAGACCTCTCGCCTTACCGCCTGGCCCTGGCCCAACGCCTGGGGGCCAGTGAGGCGATCAACGCCAATGAACAGGATACCGCCGAAGCGCTGCGCGCCCTGACGGGCGGCGTTGGCCCCGACCTCTGCATCGAGGCCGCCGGCCAGACCGCCTCTGGCATGGCCTGCTTCAAGGCAGTGCGCACCGCCGGCATGGTGGTTTTCAACGGCGAGCAAGGGCCGCTGCCACTTTCCCCCAGCGATCACTTCATCCGCCGCGACATCACCGCCGTAGGTTCGTGGTTTTACCATTTCTCAGAGTTCCCTCAGATGCTCAACCTGTACCGTAATGGATTGCGTCTGCTGGATTTGATCTCGCATCGCTTCCCATTTGAGAAAGCCGACGAAGCCTTTAAGCAGTTTTCTTCGCGCCAGTCAGGCAAAGTGCTGCTGCATTACGGCGAATCCGCTTGAGGCTGATTGCGATCCGATCGCTAGACTGCCGAACTATCGAGGTGAACCTTGAAGCACTTTCTCTCCGCCACTCGAGCCTCTTTTTGGATTATCGCCCTGGCCCTGATTGGTTTGTCCCTGACCAGTCTCTATAGTTACATTCTCTTCCATTCGCTGGTTGAACTGATTACGATGATCATTGCCGGGGGCATCTTCATCTTGATCTGGAACACGCGGCAGTTTAACGACGGAGATTATTTGCTGTTTATCGGCATTTCCTACTTGTTTGTCATGGCATTGGATTTGATCCATACCTTGTCGTACAAGGGGATGGGCGTTTTTCCTGGGGACAGTTCCAATCTGTCAGCCCAATTGTGGATCGCGGCGCGTTATGTCCAAAGTCTCTCTTTGCTGGCCGCGCCGTTCTTCGTCCGGCGCAGGTTAAATGTCACGCTCATGCTTGTTGGGTATACGCTGCTGCTCACCCTGCTGATTCTGAGCATTTTCGCCTGGCAGATCTTTCCGGTTTGTTTCATCGAGGGGCAGGGATTGACACCCTTCAAAATCGCCAGCGAATATGCGATCTCCCTTATTCTCCTGACAGGAATTGCCTGGCTGCTGCGTTTTCGCCACGCATTCGATCGGCAGGTATTCACTCTGCTGTTGGCTTCGCTGATCTTGACGATCGGCGCGGAACTGGCATTCACTTCGTATATCAGCGTCTACGGGCCATCCAATTTGTTGGGGCATCTGCTCAAACTGCTGGCCTCTTATTTGATTTACAAAGCGCTGATCGAAACCGGGCTGCGCCGTCCTTATGCCCTTTTCCTCAGCCTGGCTGAGAGCCGCCAGGCGCTGCAGCAAGCCCACGACGATCTGGAACTGCGTCTGCAGGAGCGCCAGCAGGCGCTTGAAGCGTTGAGCGAGAGCGAGCAGCGCTTCCGCAATCTCTTCGAGACCATGGTGCAGGGTGTCGTCTATCAGTATGCTGATGGCAGGATTATCTCGGCCAATCCGGCTGCGGAACGCATCCTGGGACTTTCACTTGAGCAGCTGCGGGGGAACACCCCCTTTGACCCGCTCTG
Source organism: uncultured Anaerolineales bacterium (assembly GCA_903872065.1). Taxonomy (GTDB): domain Bacteria; phylum Chloroflexota; class Anaerolineae; order Anaerolineales; family UBA4823; genus CAIQJJ01. Next base: position 10,072 of record CAIQJJ010000054.1, read on the forward strand.
GCACGTCATCTATGAAGATGGCGCCATTTCCGCCCACGAGACTCATCCATCGGTAGTGGCCTTGCACAGCGGCCAAAGTATTCAGAACGTGGTGATGGGCGTTTTCCACCCTCAAGATGGGAATTACGTCTGGATTAATGTCACCGCCACACCGCTCTTCAGGCCCGGCGAGGCAGTTCCCTACCAGGTCTATGTCACATTTGAGGACATCAGCGCCCGCAAAATTAACGGCGATATTATGCGGGCGCGGCTGCGACTGATGGAGTTTGCAAAGGGACATACAATCAAAGAATTGCTGCAAGCCACCCTGGATGAAGTCGGCGCGCTTGTCTACAGTCCAATCGGTTTTTATCATTTCGTGGGGGCTGATCAAAATACGATCACCCTGCAGGCCTGGTCGACGCGCACGCGGCTTGAATTCTGCGCTGCAGACGGGGAAGACAGCCATTACCCATTGGCTGCGGCTGGCGTTTGGGCTAACGCCGCCCGCGCCGGTCATCCGGTTATCCACAATGACTATGCTGCTTTGGAGAATAAGCGCGGGATGCCGCCCGGCCACGCCGTGCTAACGCGTGAACTGGTGGTAACCGTCCAACGTGAAGGACGGGTGGTTGCCATCCTGGGGGTGGGCAACAAACCGGATTATTACAACCAAAGCGATGTGGCAGTTGTCTCAACCCTGGCCGATCTCTCCTGGGACATCATCCAGCAGCGCCGGGCAGATCTGGAATTGCGCGCCAGCGAAGAAAAGTATCGCAGCCTGTATCAAAATGCGGCGCTAGGAATTTTCCATTCCACTTTGGATGGAAAATTTTTGGATGTCAATCCCGCGCTGGCCAAAATGTTAGGCTACGCCTCCACGGACGATGTGATTGCCTCGATTGATGACCTTGCCGAACAAATCTATGTCGAACCGTCCAGGCACAAAGAGTTTATTCAATTAGCGCTTACTTCCAGCGGTTTTGTGCAAGCAGAAAATCTTTTCCGGCGCAAAGATGGCTCACACTGGCTCAGCCTGATCTATTTGCGCGTCAACCGCGGTGATCAAGAACAGGCCGTTAACCTGGAAGGCTTTATCGAGGATATCTCCGAACGCAAACTGGCCGAAGAGCGCCTCAAGCAGTCGTTGGCCGAAAAAGAGACCCTGCTGCGTGAACTGTATCACCGCACCCGAAACAATATGGGGGTCATCAACGCCATCCTTGGCCTCCAAGCCGACTATTTGGGCGATGAGCGTTTGCGGCTTGCCTTTGAGGATACTCAGGGCCGCATCAATTCTATGGCCCTGGTGCATGAAAAACTTTACGAAGGCGGCGATCTGTCTTCGGTCAACCTGAAGGTGTACATTACCGATGTGACGGTCTCTCTCCGTGGGCGTTATTCCGTTTTGCCGCAGCAGGTATTTTTTGTGGATATGATGGAAGATGTCTTTGTTTTGATTGATACCGCCATCCCCTGTGGGTTGATTTTAAACGAGTTAGTGACCAATGCTTTCAAATACGCTTTTCCCGCCGGGCGGGAGGGAGAAATCCGCATTGATCTGCGCCGCCTGGAAAACGGCGAAATCCACCTGGGTGTGTGCGACAATGGCGTAGGTCTGCCGACCGGTTTTGATCCGCGGCAGGATGGCGCGCTGGGTTTGCAAATGATCTTCTTGCTGGCCGAAAACCAGCTTAGAGCGCGAGTCAATTTTCAGTCTGCGCAGGGCGTCTCCTGCCAGATGTGGTTCAAAGACGATTTGTATAAAGTAAGAGTGCCTGCCTTATGAACAAACCTATTCTTTACCTTATTCTCAACAACCATTTCGATCCCACCTGGCGGCGCTGTTTCGACCGGCGCTTCACCTTCAACGGGGAGACGTTTGTGTCCTATGCGGACATCGAGGAATACTATTTCCTCGATCACCTGGCCCTGGCGCGCCAGCATCCGGCCTACAAATTCGAGGCCGAGAGCGTCATCGTGACGCGCAAATTTCTCGAACGCCACCCGGAGGCGCTGGCTGAACTGCAAAGCCTGAGCCGCGAGGGCCGTTTTGCCATCACCGGCGGCGGTGAAAACATTGTGGATGCGAACATGATCCTCGGCGAAAGCCTGGCGCGCAATTTTATCAGCGGCTTGCTGTGGGTCGAGCAGACTTTTGGCCGCAAGACCCGCCTGGCGGTGCGCAACGATGCCTTTGGCAATTCGGCGCAACTGCCGCAAATCCTGCGCGGCGTCGAGATCGCCTGGTGCACCGGCTTCTCGTATTCGCCGGCCTATGGCCGCTACTGGCGCGGGTTAGATGGCTCCACCATTCTGCACGCCACACTGCCGCATGCCGCGCAAGGCGGCGGGGTGATCAAATACGCGCCGTGCAAGGCCTGCCGCGGGGTCGGCTGCGCGGTCTGTCACGGGCGCGGTTTTGACGACTCGGCGCGCGCCCTGCTGCCAGGGCCGGTCAACGCCGCGGCGCTCGAAGCCTTCAACGCCGCCCTGGCAACCATCACACCTGAAGAATACCTGCCCAACCCCGAACTGCTCGCCTGGGCCGAGGCGCAAACCGGTTATGAAGTGCGCTTTGCGCTGGAAGAAGAGGCGCTGCCATACCTCCAGCCCTGGCTCGATCAGGTGGATAACCCGCCGGAGGATGAACTGCATCCCTCGCCGGAACTCAACCCCAATAACAGTGGGGTGCTGACAACGCGCATCCAGACCAAGCAAAACGCCCGCCGCCAGGAATATGCTCTGCTGGCGACGGAGACGCTGGCCAGCCTGGCCGCCTTGCAGGGTCAGCCCTATCCCCAGGCCGCCCTGGGCGCCATCTGGCAAGACTTGTTGTTCACCATGTTCCACGACGCCATCACCGCCACGCATGTAGATGCGGCTTACGCCGAGATTCAAGATTTCTGGCGCAAGATTGACGCCGGCATCGCCAATGTTCAAGCGGCGCTCTTGCCCACGCTGGTAACTGCTGACGCCAGCAAGTTAACGGTGATGAACCTGACCGGCATCCCTTCGACGCAGTTGAGCCGCGCCGTACTGCCAGAAGGCTGGCTGCCGGTCAACTCCGCCGACGCGCCTTTGCCCATCGTGGAGGTCGCGCCGGCCGGCCCAGGACAGGCGGCGGTCACATTCCTGGCGGAGGACGTGCCGGCCCTGGGGACGTGCAGCTACGAACTGGCCGCCATCCCCCGGCCTGAGAGCCGGCCTCTCGACTCTGCGACGATTGCGAACCGGCGCTTCCGCATCACTGCCGATGCTCACGGCTTGTGCGAAATCTTCGATAAGGCATTGGGGCGCGCCATTTTGCAGGCCGGCGAATACCGCCCTGGCGAGCTGATTTTGGAACACGACGAAGGCTCTCCCTGGGCGACGCTGCACCCCGACCAGAGCCGCACTCCCCTGTCCCCCTATACCCAACTGCTAAAAGCCGAACAGGGCTGGGGCTTCCAACGCCTGACCTTTGCGGTAGAACTGCCGTGGGCGATGTGTTTTGCCAGCCGCGGCGGGGTCAAAGGCACGCTCTGCGTTACGCTGCTCGAGGGCCTGGATCGGGTGGACTTTGCCGCCGACCTGGGGTGGGCCACGTTCAACCATCGTTTGCGCATTGCTTTCCCATTGACGATCAGCGGCAAGCACCTGTATGGCATCCCTTACGGGATGCTGGAGCGCCAACCTTACGAACCCTGGTTCGCCTGGGCCAGCGCTAACGGCGACTGGCCGGCGGTCAATTGGGCTGGCGTGCAGGGCGAGGGGGTGAGCGTGGCGCTGCTCAACAAGGGAACGCCCTCCTATCGCATCGAAGCGGGGAAGGGCGGCGATGTGATCTTGCTGTCGGTCTTGCGCAGCCCGGCGGTTCCCACTTATTTGCACGAGCCGGAGTTTTATGCAATGACGGCTTACGATGGGATGCGCGACGAGGGGCAGCACGCTTTCGAATATGCTCTCACCGCGTATACCCGGCCCCTGGCGCAAAGCGCTGTGGTAACAGACGCCGAAGGCTACAACGCCGGCTTGTTCACTGTCACCGGCGAGGCCCATTTACCTGAACTGCCAGCGGTGCAATCGGAAAATGTGCGCCTGGCGGCGGTGAAGTGGGCCGAAGATGGCAGCCGGGCTTTAATCCTGCGCCTGGTAGAGTTTCGCGGCCAGGCGGGCAGCGCCGTGATCCATTTGCCGGCCTACGTCAAGCGGGCTGCCAAAGTCAATTTGCTCGAACGGGCGGCTGAGGCGCTGCCGGTGGTCGCCGGCAAAGTGCAAATGCCGGCGCGGGCGTGGGAGATCGCTACGCTGCGCCTGGAGTTGGACGAATGATTGGCGGCGAAGATTGAGGCTTTACGCCAGGCCGTTCTCATCAGTTCCCGCCTGCGAAATGTTTCGCAAGCGGCCCTGCTCCAACTCCATTACATGAGTGATCGCCTGCGGCAGTTCGTCCGTGTGGTGCGTGACGTACAGCAGGCTGAGCGGAGTTTGCCGGCATAAGACATCCAGCAAATGGACGATCCGCTTGCGGTGCGGCGCGTCCAGGCCCTGGCAGGGTTCGTCCAGGATCAAGAGCAAGGGCTGCTTGGCGAGCGCCCGCGCCAGCAGAACCAGGCGCTGCTCGCCCACCGAGAGCGACTGGAAGGGGTGATCGGCCAGCGCGGCGATATCCAAAGCCTGCATCCAGTCCCGCGCCCGCTGCACCTGCGCCGCGCTCGCCTGGCGATACAAGCCGATCGAGTCAAAAAAGCCCGAACAGACTACCTTCAGACAGTTTCCGTGATCGCGGTAGAAAAAGCTCAGTTCCGGCGCTACCCAGCCGATATGGCGCTTGATATCCCAGATGCTTTCGCCGGAGCCGCGCGGTTTTCCAAAGAGTGTGATCTGGTTGGCGTAAGCCTGTGGGTTGTCGGCCAGGATCAGGCTCAGCAGAGTAGATTTGCCAGCTCCGTTGGGGCCGCGGATCGCCCAATGCTCGCCCGGCTGCATGTTCCAGGTGATGTCGTCCAGGATGGTCAGGCCTTGATAGCGCACCGTGACATGGCGCATGTCAATCAAGGGGACGCCCGGCGGCAAGGTTTCCCATCCGCTGACCGGCATTGGAGAGGTTTCTCGCTTTGCCGGCGTGTCGCTGGCGCGCCGCGCCGCGGCGGAGGACGCCTGGCCCAGCGTTTCTTGGGCGAAGGCCCCGCCTAACACCGTTGCTCTTGCGCCCTGCGTCGCCAGCCGGCAGCCATCCACCCCTAGAACGTGGGTGACGCCCGGCGGGATTTCATCCTGGCGCGAGGTGACCAGCAAAAGCCGCTGGCGGCCTTCTGCGAGCAGGTTTGCCAGGACATGGGCGAGAGTCGCCCGCGAGGCTTGATCCAGCCCGCCAAAGGGATCGTCCAGGATCAAGAGCCTGGGAGCCTGCATCAGCGCCCGCGCCAGCAGCACTTTGCGCATTTCGCCGTGCGACAGGTGGATGACATTGCGCTCCAGCAGGTTGGCAATCCCCAACCATTCGACGGCCTGCTTGCGCCGCGCCGCGTAAACCGTTTCGTCCACACTGAGATGGGTCACTTCATACGGCGAGGTATGCTCGATGCTGGCCCCGGTCAGCAGTTCAGCGGCGCGCGGCGCGTCCTGCCCTTCGCTGCTCTGCCAGCGCGCCTGGTGATAGCCCGTGTATTCTTGCAGCAGTTCGCGCTGCTTTTCCGCCGAAACCAGGGCAATCTCGCCGCGCTGCAAATAGCTGCGCCCATGCGGAGCGCCATCGAAAAAGTACAGGATTTTCCCCTGCACCACGGGAAACTGGCCCTGCAAAACCTTGACCAGGAGCGACTTCCCCGCGCCGGTCGGCCCGATTAACGCCCACTGCTCATCGTCATGGACGCGCCAGTGCGCGCCGGCAAAATAAAGCTGCGATCCGCTTCGGACGGCGACGTTGTCAAAAATGATGAATGGACTGCTCATGCGGCCAATTTTACCGCGAGTCAGCGCGAGGGGATGCTTGCGGAAGAGTCTTCCGCAGGAAGATGAACACGGTAGTTCTCGCGCACGGCGATCGGCGCGCCGTTTTTGACGGTGAACTGGGGCGAAAGGAAGACCTGGCCGGGAAGAGTATTGCCGGCGCGCCCATCGTGAAACAAGAACTCTCCCTCCCGGTAGTCCAAAATGCTGAGGTCGGCCTGGCGGCCCGCCTGCAGGCTGCCGCGCCGCTCTTGCTCGTTAAGCATGCGCGCCGGGTTGCAGGTGATGGCGGCCAACGCCTGGCGCAGCGAAAGCCCCAGCGCCATGAACTTGCTGGCGATGGCGGCCAGGTTGAAGAAATGGGGCAGTTCTTCGGGCTGTTGGATGACATCTGTGCCAAAGGCCTGCGGGATGAAGCCGCGCTGCAAGGCGGCCCGCGCCAGGTTGAAGTTAAGGTGGCTGCGTCCCGGCGCGGCGTCCAGCAGGACGCCGCGCCCAAGAGCGGCTTCCAACCCTGGCAGGGGCGTCCCATCGCTGCGGAACACCCCGCCGGGTTTGTCAGTGAAAGCATGCGTCAGGATATCGCCTTTTTCCAGCATTCCGAGCAGGCGGGTGATGAAGGCGTTAATCTCATCCGCCGGGAACGGCTCGTTGAATTTCATCCCCAGGTGGATCATCAGCGGCAGGCCGGCCTGGCGGGCGATCCGCGCCGCCAGTGGCAGTGCATCGCGCCGGGCGGCGTAAAGCAGTTCGCCAACCGCGCGCAGCTTGACGCCGCGCACCACGTCGCGGTTGGCTTCGATGACCGTCAGGAAGGCAGCCTCATCCACAATCTCAAAGCCAATTTCGGGCAGCGCAGCCTGGCCGAAGGGCGAAACATTGAGAAAGACGAAGACATCCGTCTGCGCCGGCGCGATGGCGTATTTGCGAAACGGGAGCAAATGCAGATAGCCGACGCTGCCGGCGTCATTGACCGCAGTGA
>CAIQJJ010000055.1 GCA_903872065.1 uncultured Anaerolineales bacterium
CATCAACACCGCCACGCCATAAAAGATCAACACAGGGCTTGATGAAACAACCTGCTGACTTAAACGCTTAAGAATAGTCAGGGGCGTCCAAAATTGCAGCGCAAATAAATAACCAACCCAAATCAGTATCAGGCCAACCAATGTCAAAAACGTTCCTTGAATAGCAAATGCAGGCTGCAGACCCTGGGTTCTAAACGGAGAAGGAAAATCATAGTCAATAAAGCCATACAGACCAGGGAGAGAATAAGCCACCAACCACCAAATGGTAATCAGAAGCGGCGGGTGCATCCAGGCAATCCCGCCAGGGTCCAAGCGACTTAGCCATTGCTTTCCTCCATAAGCTAAAAGCAACATACAACCCAACATAACCAGGTACAGAGGCATCAGAATGGGATTCAGGTTGAGGCCCGAAAACAAAAACCAAAACAGCAAAACGACAATCGCTAAACCCAAACTTACAAAAGAGGCAAAAATCAAAGAACTACGCGGATTCATGATGATCCCTTTGCATTACAATTGGTCAACATACGCTAAGATTTGCTCCAAACGCCGGCGATAAGTATGCTGCTCACCCGTCACTCGGGAATGACCAGCCGCTGCAATTCTTTGACGAACTGCCTCATGGGTCAAATAATAGTTTATTTTATCGCAAAGCTCTTCGTTGGAAGCAAAGTAAACCACCTCGTGATCTTCACGAAAAAAAGCAAGATGCTCGTCGGTGCGTTCGGCCAACATGAAAGCTCCACAGGCAGGTATTTCAAATGTGCGCATCACATGTCCATCGCGATTGGCGCGCCTGACCAGGCATAAGGCAATCCTGGTTGCAGTCAATGCCAGGCGGTATTCTCGTCCATAAGCGAAGTCCCTGGCAAGGGGAGCAAAACGGGCGTCTCGGCGCCAAAATGCGCCTCGCAAATGAATAGAAAGCCTGGTCATTTGCGTCAAGGGCAGCAAAACCGGCTTGCGATCGGCATCGGCATTCCCAATAAAAACCACGTCGCTCGTAAAACGGGCGATTTCAGCCGGATTGACGGGCGCCTCAGGATAATGGATGCGCGGCTCATACCCAAAAGGGACATAAGCTACATTTGGACAACCTGCTTTTTGAATATCATCCATCATGGCGCGGCGTGGACAGGCATAAAGATCGTAAAATGGGATGCCAGCCAACAGATCGCGATTTGAATTGATCAGATTGAAAGGATCATCGGTGGCATAATTGATTAACTTCACCCCCAGAGCGCTTAACTTTTTCAACGTTTGCGGAGAGACAAAAGCGCCCTTAACAATTAAGGCGAGCGTAGGACGAAAAGTCGCGGCGGTTCTGACGATATCTCGATTAAACGCCAGGTAGTTCAGCGGACGGCCAAGTAGATGATAGAAAAACTTTTGCCAGATGGATGAAGCGAGCCCGCCGAAATACTCCTGGTCATCAACCACAGAATGCTCACAGCCTGCCAGGCGTAAAGCCTCACGAAAAAAATTACCAATATGATATTCAGGCTCACAATAACCGATAAGCATTATTTTCATAATATCATCCTTGCTTGCGCCCAGCTATCAGGCGCTATTTCTGATCGAAAGTAAAAACTGCCTGTTGAAGCCCCTGGCTCGCCAGGGCCAGTGAATAATTTGCAACCCGCTCGCGACACTTCTGATTCATTTCATCACGTTTCAAATGTAATAGTTCTTGTATGCGAGACAAACAATGGCGCAATCGCCTGGCGTCGCCTGTAGGGAATATCATGCCCGTCTCACCTTCGACCACTAGATCCGGCGCACAGCCCACGCCACTGCTAACAACGGCCGGCAAGCCAAATTGGAATGCCTCATTCACGACCAACCCCCATGTTTCTGACAGAGAGGGCAGAATAAGACAATCGGACAATGCATAATAGCGTCCCAATTGACTTTGATTGACAAAGCCAGTAAAAACTGCCCGATCCCCTAACAAGGCCCGGCAGCGCTGCTCCATCTCGGCGCGCAGCACCCCATCCCCTAAAACAACAAGGCCGATCTTCTGACGTTCGCCTTCTGACATATCTTCGATTGCTTGCGGGATAATCAAGGGATCTTTGTGGTCATATAACTTGCCAGAGTAGATAAAAACTGTTTGATCCGGAAGAAAGCCAAATTCCTGGCGCAGGGCGGATCGCTGGGGCAAGTACATGTCTGCTTGTTCGGCAAAAAAAGGAGTATTCACACAATACGGCGACCACCCAATGCGGGAGGCGGGAATGCCATGCGCCAGGTAGTGATTCCTTGAATTTTGGCCAATTGCTAAGAACTGATCAATCTGGCGATAAAAAAGATACAGGAACAGATCACGCGCCATTTTTTTTAGCGGATGACGTCGTTTTGTAACATCGGTAGTTTCGGCGCGCAAAATAGCAGACACACGCAGTGAACGTAAAATCCAAAGGGATTCCCACCAGAAGAAAGGTGTATAAGCGTTCAGCAAAGCAACGTGAGGCGCAAATCGCTGAAGTTCTTGCCTGAGCCGGTTTGTGCGCAGCCCAAAGAACCCCCGCCCATCTTGAACTTGGGCAGTTTTCGAAAGGAATGTATGGGAATAACCATAAGTCAAAGGAATATCCCATTTCACCGTTACACGAAAATTCGTATCGAAATAGCCACTCGTACTGAATCCGGAAGCGTAATCGCCGTAAGCACTGTTCTCACCGATGGTCTTCATGATGACCGACGGCAGC
>CAIQJJ010000056.1 GCA_903872065.1 uncultured Anaerolineales bacterium
AGTGGACGTAGATGTAGATGTAGATGTAGATGTACGAGTAGAAGTAGAAGTGGATGTGGATGTAGATGTAGATGTACGAGTAGAAGTAGAAGTGGATGTGGATGTGGATGTGGATGTGGATGTGGATGTAGGCGTGAGTGTAAGTGTGGGTGTAGATGTCGCCAGAACTAAATTTAACATCACCGAACTGGTCATACCACACATAACCACTATTATAGCCAGAAAGATAATGATCAAGAAGATTAGACGGGTTTGGGGTAGAATTTGCATGATGATTTCTCCATAGTTCATGCTGAGGTTTAACATTTTTTATGATGAATTCGCCAATTTGGCGCAAATGCCGAGGAATAAGGCAAGTGATGCAAGAACTCTGGATTAGAGTATCAGAACCGGCAAAAAATACAGTAGGTACAGTTTCCAACAACAACAAAGCCCAAGAAAATATCCTTGAAGGCACACAACATAGCTCTCGAAATGAGATTTTCGGTTCTTCGGATTAAGTTGCCAGCATACAAGAACAGCTAGCTTCTTCCTTTCTCAACCAGTCGTTTATTTTCAGATGATGCATATCAAAACTTTGCCATCAACTAACCAATCAAGCTCAGTAACCTGAGGATCAAGTGCAATACATTCTCATCGTGAATTACATCTAACTCAAAGTCTTCTGATTTAATTGCCAAAGTTTACCCGTAATCGTTGATCATGAGAAGTGATCTTTTGCTCTTTCTGTCCTGCATTATTAGATGACTTGACTGTTGTATTTTGAAACCATCTTATGCCTGGAACGCCACTTTTGGAGCAAAAAAACATCACAATCCCTCTTGACATAGAACAAGTGTTCTGATACTATCAAAGCAGAACACTTGTTTTATTTATTTCCTTACCTGTTTTATGGAGGCGCTGTATGCTGCTCGCCGATCAATTGAAATCCAGTTTACAAATGCTGGCCAAGCTCGAAACCCTGCTGCCGCGGGCGTTCACCGCCGGGGCGGAGGAGGGTGAGTGCGCCGCTTATGCGAACCTGCCCCGGGCGGACGCGCCGCTGGAAAGCGCCCCCACGCTGGAAGAGCTGATCGCGGAGATCGGCCCTTTGCCGCCGCACGCCATTGTCATCGGGGCCTGCGCCGATCATTCTCACCTGTTCCTCGACCTGACCGACCCGCGCCCCGGATCGATCTTGATCACCGGCGACATTCAATGCGGCAAGACCCGCCTGCTGCGTTCGATCCTGCTCTCCGCCGCCCGCCTGAACCCGGCGCGGCGCGTGCGCTACGCGCTGATCACCTCGCGCTTCCCAGAAGCCAAACCGCTGCTCACCCACACCAACTGCTACAAAGTTTTTGCCGCCCATGCCGAACAAGCGCCCCAACTGCTGCTGGAAATGGCCGATCTGGTCGAACAGCGCCAGGCTGGCCAGCCGATCAGCAACGCCATCCTGTTCGCGATTGACGATCTGATGCGCCTCTTGGAGGCATTGGAAGCCAGCGACACCACTTTGATCGAGCAGCTGCGCTGGCTGATCCGCAATGGGCCTGAAATGCAAGTCTGGACAATTGCCACGCTGAACGCGCCCGACCTGGATCAGGTGGCGGCCTCGGTGCTGGACGCCTTCCAGACCCGCCTGGTGGGGCGCACCGAATCGGCTGAAACCGCCGCCGCGTTGGTAGGCGGCGTCGGCCCCAAAGTACAAGAGTTAACCGCTGGTTCTCAATTCGGCCTTGTCTTCGGCGAGCAATGGATGCCCTTTTGGACGCCTCTCACCGAAACCGAGCCAGACCAGGAGAGTCGCTATGAATATCGGAATGCTGTGGTTCGATAACGATCCCCATGTGGAGCTGTCCAAAAAAGTGGCCCGCGCTGCGGCCTACTATCAAAATAAGTATGGGCAAACGCCCAACCTGTGCTTTGTCCATCCGAGCATGGTCAAAGAAACCCCACTCAAGGCCGAAGGGATCGAGCTGCGCCCCTCACGTTCGGTGCTGCCCAATCACTTCTGGCTGGGCGTGAACGCCAGTGCGACATAACCCAAAGTCTCTCAAACATTCAGGGTTGGCCGAGAAGCCAACCCTGGATGTTTGAGAGGGCTTCAACTGGCCGCCAAGCCCGCCACCAGCACATCCAACGCCACATCCACCTCGATCTGGCCGGTCTTGATAGCCTCGTCCAGTTCGAGCAGGCGATGATAGATGGCTTCTAACGCCGGCAAGGTGAAATAACGCGCCTGGGGGATCAGTTTTCTGGCCGCGAATCCTTGCAGCCCCGTCGCGCGGGATATCTCCGCCTCGCCTTTACCGCCATCCAAAACTTCACGCGCCAGGAGCAGCAGGCGGAACTGGCGCACCACCATGATAAAAATCATCATTGCTTCTTGATCTTCCAACAGCCGGTGAAGCATCTCCTGCGCCTGGCGGCCTTGCCGGCTGCCCAGGGCGTCCACCATCGCGAAGATGTCCCCCTGGCGGACGGAGGGCGTCAAATGCTCCACGTCATCCGCCTCGACCGGGCGCGCAGCGTTGACATACACCAGCAGTTTCTGAATCTCTTGATCGGCCAGGCGAGGTTCATCGCCAAGCTGATCGGCCAGCTTTTCCGCCGCCTCACGGCTGAAACGTCCGCCCAGGCGCACGGCGCGCTTCAAAATCCAATCCACCATCGCCGCGCCACTGGGCATGGCAAACGTACGCAATAACACCCGCTCGCCGGCGGACTGCGCCCAGGTTTCCAGCCAGTGCACTTTGCCGCTGCGCCGCTCGCGATCCTCGGTCAACAGGCGCGGCTCGATCAACAGCAGCGCCGTGCTGGGCGGCACTTTCGCCAGGAAATCGAGAAATTTTTGGCGGGCGGGGGCCGTCTTGGCCATCCCTAGCGGGTTAGAAAGCAGCACCAGGCGGCGCTTCGCCAGGAAGGGCATGGCGCTGGCTGCATTGACCAATTGATCGAACGTGGCGCTGCGCCCATCCAGTTGAGAGGTGTTCATCTCCATCATGCCCCCCTCGCCCAGCTTCGCCTGCACCTGGTCAACGAACTCACTCAGAGCAAATTCATCCTCGCCGTTTAGCACATAAATCACTGGTGATTCAGCCATAAAAAGATCAGCCGCGTACTGTCACACGGTGGGCGGTCATGCCGCCTTGATCCAGGCGCGTCACCGCCGCCACCTGCAGATCGCCCGGCTCGCCTGAGGTAGTGACATGCTCTTGCATCAGCACCCCCAGCGGCAAAGCGACAAAGACCGCCAGCGTCGCCAGGGACATGGCCAGCGGCAGGCGATCCAGCTTGTCGCGCAGGCGCTTGGGCGAATCCCACATCGTCAACATGCCGGCCAGGCCGGAGAGGGCGCCGATGGTGACGACATTGGTGCCGCACATCGGCGCAATCGCCAGGCGTTTTTCGCCGGCGCGCAGACGTTGGAGCGCCTCGTCAATGGCCGACTGCACCGACTCGGTGGAGACTTCGCCCAGGAGCCAGAAGCCGCTGGGGTTGGAATGGCCGGCCAGGGGGATGCCCGGAAAGCGCTGCGCCAGGATGTTAATTGTTGCATGTTCCAGACCATGAATGCGGCGGAGCAGGGCAATCGAAGGAGAGTTCAGGATAGGTTGGAGAAAAGTAGGTGTCATGAACTGATTATAATACGAAAGTGGGGTGATACAATCCAGCCTATCCTTATCCTTTTCCCGGAGGTACTCCTTCATGTCTACTCTCTCTGCATCTGCCCTCGTCCTGGCGCGCCAGGGACATCCACTGTTCAATATCCGCCTGCCGCGCCAGGCGTCCGCGCCGGAAGAATTTGCCGCCGAGGAACTGCGCCGCGCCCTGTACGCCATGCTGGGAGCCGGGCCGCGCCTGCGGACGAGCGCCGGCCCCAATATTTACATCAACGATCACGAGGCGGCGCAGGCGGCGGGGATTGATGTGGCGCAGCTTAACTTGGGCGCGGAGATGAGCCACCTGGAGACGCGCAACGACAATGTGTACCTCCTGGGCGGTGGGCCGCGCGGGACGCTCTACGCGGTCTATGAACTGCTGGATGACCTGGGCTGCCGCTGGTTCACCCCTGAAATCAGCCGCATCCCGCGCCGGCGCAGCCTCGATCTGCCCGCCCTGCGCAAGACCCTCACGCCGGCCTTCGAGAACCGCGATATTTACAATTGGGAGTGCCGCGAGCCGCTCTGGTGGGCGCGCAACCGTCTGAACGGCATGTACACCCCGCTGCCGGAGTACATGGGCGGGCATGTCAGCTACTGCGGCTTCGTCCACACGTTTTACACCCTGCTGCCGCCGGAAGAGTTCTTTGCCGATCACCCCGAATATTTCAGCCTGACCGCCGGGCAGCGCCAGCGCGAGAACGCCCAGTTGTGCCTGACCAACCCGGATGTGCTGCGCCTGGTCACCCAGCGGGTGCTGGAATTGATGCGCACGCACCCCGCAGCGACCATTTTCTCGGTCTCGCAAAACGACTGCGCCGGGTACTGCGAATGCGAGTCGTGTCGCGCCCTGGCCGAGGCGGAGGGGGCGCAAAGCGGCCCGCTGCTGCATTTTGTCAACGCGGTGGCCGCCGAGACCTCCAAAGTCTATCCCCACAAGTTAATTGACACGCTGGCTTACCTGTACACCCTGGACGCGCCGCGCCATGTCACCCCGCATCCCAATGTCAGGGTGCGCCTGTGTTCGATCAAATGCTGCCAGGGACATCCCTACGGAAGCTGCGACCATCCCAACAGCCAGCGCTTCTTGCACGCGCTGCAAGCCTGGGGGCGGCGCACCTCGCAGCTTTACATCTGGCACTATGCCACCGACTTCGGCCATTACCCGCTGCCAATGCCCGACCTGGATGAGCTGCACGGCAATCTCACCCTGTACCGCGCCAACGGGGTGTACGGCGTCTTCGTGCAGGGGATGGGCGAAAACGGCGGCGGCTCTGAACTGGCGGCGCTGCGCGGCTATGTGTTGAGCAAGCTGCTGTGGCAGCCGCAGCAGGCGCTCTGGCCGCTGGTGGATGAATTTTTGCCCGCCTATTACGGGGCCGGCGCGCCGCTGGTGCGCCGCTACCTGGATATTTTCCACCACAAGGTGCGCCAGGATACCTCGCTGCATCCCAGCTTGTACGACCTGCCCGGCAGCCGCCAATATGACGACGATCTGCGCCGGCCGGCCGATGAAGCCCTGGCCGAGGCGGAACGCCTGACGCGCGGGGCGGAACGCCAGCGTGTGCGCCTGCTGCGCGGCGGGCTGCGCTATGCCAGACTCTACCGCGCCGGCGGGACGTTCCGGCGGCAGGGCGATCTCTACCAGGGGGAGGCTGCGCCGCAAGACCTGCAGGAATTCGATGACCTGGCGCGCCTGTGGCGGCAGGCCGGCGTACAAACCATCACCGAGAGCCAGACCTTCGATTTCTCGGTTCAACGCTTGCGCAGCCGCCTGCTGCCGCACCGCCTGGAATGGTTGAGCGACGGCGAGCAGCGCATTGCGGTTGCCCCCTCGCTGGGTGGGCGCGTGTTGGAGTGGCATGCCCACGGGCGGCAGTGGTTGGATGGGCGCGAACCCGATCCCTCGCTGCACCCGGAGGCCGGCGGTTATGTGGAATGGATGCACCCCAATTCCGGCGGAAGCGCCGATGTCGCCATGCTGTGGATGTACTCCTCGCGCGGCTGGGGCGAGGCATACCAGGTAGAGCGGCAGGGCGAGGCGCTGATCCTGACGCTGGCGATCGATCCCGGCGAAACCGGCCAGCAAAGCCTGCATCTGAAGCGCACGATCTGGTTAAGCGCCGGCAAGCTGCACCTGCAAAGCGAGCTGCTCAACGCCGGGCGCGCCCCGTTCAACCTGGGCTGGGCCAGCACCCTGCACCTGGCGCGACCCTCCGCCGGCGCGGTCACGTTCAAGACGCCCGCCATCGCCGCGCCCATCCCCTGGCAGCCGGTGGGGGCTGGGGAGGGCATCAGCTTGCTGGCGGCGCAGTTCTACACCGGGCGCGGCGCGCCGGCGCAGTGGCAGGTGGAGATGGATGGGTTTACCCTGCACCATACGCATGAGGGCAGCCCGCTGGAGCGCCTGACGCTGGAGAAACTGGATTCGCGCGCCGCGTTGAGCATTGATTTGCGCACCGCCATCGGCCCGCTGCAGCCCGGCGAGAGCCTCTCCGCCCATCAGGTGTTAAGGCTGGCGATACGCTGATCTTTAGGGGTTCTATATTGACAGGCAGGACAAAAAACTCTATAAACAGGTAAAGAAGATTGCCGGCGCCGGCAAATTCGTCAATCCCGCTTTCTTTCCTTGCCCTGGCGGCTTATGTTCCAATCAAGCTGGTACTTCATTGTCCTGTTAATCTCAGCCTTGACATCTTTCGTGCTGGCTCTCTACAGCTTTCAACGGCTGCGGGCGGCTGGAGCGCGCTATTTTTCCATGCTGATGTTCGCCCTGGCGCATTGGTCGCTGACCGGGGCGCTTGAGTATGGAGCGACAACCGTACCGGTGAAAATCTTTTGGGGCGTCATGACCTACCCCGGCAGCCAGTTTGCCCCGGCCTGGCTTTTTCTGTTCGTTTACCACTTCACCCATCCTGATCAAACCCTCGCCAGGTGGAAAAAAGCCATCTTCTTTGTCATCCCCTGCCTCTCGCTGCTGATGGCCATCACCAATCCCTGGCACGGCTGGCTGTGGTCCTCGATCACACCCATCGAGACCGACCTGGTGGGCATGACGCTGGTCTACGCGCATGGACCCTGGTTCTGGATTGAGATCCTCTACAGCTATTCCATCCTGGCTTACAGCATCTTTCTCCTTTTTCGCGCCCTCTTCCGCTTTCCTCATTTGTTCTCGCGCCAAAACCGCAACCTGCTGCTGGCCTCGATGGTTCCTTGGGTGTTGAACATCGCTTATGTGTTTGGGTCAGGTGATTTGCGAGCGGTTGACATGACGCCCGTCGCCTTCACCCTGGCCTCGATCCTGCTCGGCTGGTCTATCTTCCGCGACGGATTCCTGGATTTCATCCCCATCTCACGCGAGCAAATCCTGGAACACCTGTTGGAAGGCGTCTTGCTGGCAGACGCCAAACAGCGCGTCCTCGCCGTCAACCCCGCCTTTGGCGAGCTGTTCCACCTGAGCGGCGAGGCGCGCGGGCAGCCGGTCGCCAGGCTGCTGGCAGATTGGCCCGAGGCCTATACCTTTCTCACGCAAGGCGAAAAAAACATCATCGAAATCTATCCCGCTTCCCCGCCTCGTCGTTGTTACGAGCTAAAACGGAAAATTTTGCGCAATCAACTTGGAGCGCCAACCGGCTACCTGATGCGGGCGCTGGACATCTCCGAACGCAAACAGGCGGAAGAAACCCTGGTGGCCCGCCAGCGCTACCTGACGGCGCTGCGCGACATCACCCACGCCGCGCTGCAAGCCAGCGATTTGCAAACCATGCTGCAAGTCCTGGCGGATCAAATTGGCTCGCTGCTCGGCGCGGATGGCGGTGTGATCACCTTGTGGGATGAAGAACATCAGATAACGGTTTCTTCCACCACAGGGGAACCTTTCCGGCTCGATCACCCCACCGACCGCTCAGTGACTCAGACCGTACTGGAGGCGGAGCGCGCCCTGGCAGTGGAAGATGTCGCCAACGCCCCCTCCATGAATGCCAACCCCGCCGCCCAATATCCCTACCATTCGCTGCTGGCCCTGCCCCTGATCGTCGAGAAGCGCAAGCTGGGCGCGGTGTTGATTGGTTATCGCCAGGCGCACCCTTTTACACCCGAGGAAATTTCCCTGGGCGAGCAGGCCGCGGCGCAGATCGCCCTGGCGGTGTTGAAAAGCAAGCTGCTCTACGAAGCAGAGCAAGCGCGCCAACTGGCCGAGGCGGCCAACCAACAGCTTAAGCAGGCGCTGGCTGAAATGGACAAAATGGCCGCTACCGACCGACTGACCGGCGCTTATAACCGCCACCGCTTCGATGAACTGATCCGTTATGAGACTTCACGCATGGAACGCTATCAGCAGCCCCTGGCGCTGCTCATGTTTGACATTGACCACTTCAAAGCCATCAACGACACCTATGGTCACTCGACCGGCGACGCGGTCTTGATTGACCTGGTCAAGACCGTCAACGGCCACATTCGCAAGACAGACACCCTCTTCCGCTGGGGCGGCGAGGAGTTTTTAATCCTGGCCCCCAGCATTGACTTAAACCAGGCTGTCCTGCTGGCAAACAAAATCCGGCAAATTGTCGCCGCGCATTCATTTCCGGGCATCGAACATTTAACCATCAGCCTGGGAGCGACCTCGATCCTTCCCAATGAGGAGGTTGATGCGGTGCTGGCGCGAGTAGACCTCGCCCTTTACGCCGCCAAGCACAACGGGCGCAACCGGGTCGAGGTCTCTCTGTGAGGTCAAACACACCGCAAGCACAACAGGCGCAGCCGGGTCGAGGTCTCCCCATGAGGTCAAACACGCCCTTATCCTTTTAAGCCCGCGCCTTGCATTCCTTCGGTAAAATAGCGTTGGAAGAAAGAATACAGCAGCACGGTCGGCAAAGTGGCCAGGGTGGCAATCGCCAGGATCAAAGGAATGTTGGTGATTGTGCCGCCCGGCACCGCCACCTGCACATTCTTCAGGGGGATGGCGCCGGCCATCATGCGCTGGAAGAACAGGCCTGTCGGCAGCAGACTGGGGTTGCCCCCCACCACCATCAGCGGCCATAAATAATCGTTCCACTGCGCCACAAAGGTGTTGATCAAAATCACCACAAAGACCGGGCTGAGGAAGGGGACATAGACGTACCACAAGACCTGGAGGAAGTTGGCCCCATCAATGCGCGCCGCCTCTTCATATTCGATCGGGATGCCATAAATGGACTGGCGCAGCAAGAAAATGATAAAAGGCGCCACCAACCCCGGCAAAAGGAGCGACGGCATGGTGTTGATCATCCCACTGCCGCCCTGCCCCATGATGTCGTTGCCGCCCAGCAGCGGAAAGCGCGCCATCATAATGTAGATGGGAAGCTGGTAAACAATCCCCGGCAGCATTGTCGAACTGAGCAGCAGCATAAAGACGAATTCTTTGCCGCGAAAGCGCAGGCGCGCCAGGGCGTAAGCCGCCAGAAGCGCTGAACCGCCCGAGACCACCGCATACCACAAGGTGCGAAACAAGGTCACGCCGACGCTGCGCACCATCATCGGCACCACGGTTGGGTCAAAAATACTGATGTAATTGATAAAGTTCAGGCTGGTTGGCATGGGCATCCAGCCGGCGCGATAAAACTCCTCCATGCCGACCATCGAAGCAAACAACCCATATATCAGTGGATACATCATGATGGCCGAGGTAACAATCAAGAAAAGGTGCAGCGGCGAATTGCGAATCTGATAAAGGAAGGTTCTGGTCCTGTTCATGCCGCCTCTCCTTGTCGCATGGCGCGCATCGAAATCATGCTTGCGAACAACAAAAATAACGCCAAAATGGTGGCCGATGAGGTGGCAATGCCAAAATCCAGGTTCTTGAAGGCGTCATTGTAAATCTGGTTCAAGACCACATTGGTCGAGTTGAACGGCCCGCCGCGGCTGATCAGTTGGATCGGCTCAAAAATTTGGAAGCCGCCGATGATGCCAGTCACGAACACAAAGGTGGTCATATTGGTCAGCATCGGCACGGTGATATACCAAAAACGCTGGAACCGGCCGGCGCCGTCCACCATCGCAGCCTCGTAAAGCTCCCTGGGAATGCCCTGCAAGGCCGCCAGGTACAAAACAATCGTCGATCCCACCCCCTTCCAAACCGTATAGCCCAGGATGATATTCCGCAGCGCATTCACATCGGTTTGCCAGATCACAGCCTTGAAACCCAGGCCGGTGACAATCAAATTAAACACCCCGCCATAGGGCGCCATAAAAACGATCACCATTTGCGAGATGATCGCGCCTGAAGTCACCGTGGGAATATACCATAACGTGCGGTAGATGCCCCGCGCTCTGATCTGCTGGTTCAACATTAAGGCGACAATCACCCCCAAGGGCAGCCCGATCACCATTGAAACAACGGCGAAATAGGCGGTGTTGGAAAAAACCTGGCGGTAATATTTATCCTCAAAAAAACGAAAGTAATTTTTTAAACCCACAAAGTGGAAGGCATTAAACCCGTTCCAATCGGTAAAGCTGATCACCAAATTGGTCAGCACAGGCACAATCGAGAAAAAGAAATAATAGATCAAGATCGGCGTCAGAATGGTCCAGGCGAGAGTCTGGTCGCGATGCTGGCGCAAGTAGCGTTGCCAACGTTCCCACAACGAAAGAGATCCGCTAGGCTGGATAGATAAACTTGAATTCATGAGACCAAACTCCTGGGAAACGAAGTTTCTCCGCGCAGGTTTTGAAGAGGGGGCGCTCTCTGGCAGAGAGCGCCCCCGGATGGATACAAATGACGCCCCTTGCGCAGCGCAAGGAACTTGCGAGCGTAAGATTTATTTAACGGCTTCTTCGGCCGCGGCTTGCGCCTCATCCATCAATTCTTTTACCGGCGTGTCGGTCGTGAAAAGCTTGATCAGGAAGTCGTTGTACACCTGCCAGACTTTCTGCGGATTCTTGACCCACTGCGGCATGGCCTGGATATTCTTGCCCGTCAGCAGAAGGTCAATATACGCCTGCGTGGCGGGATCCACACTCGGGCGCAGCGCTTCCAGAGCGGTGCGCGTGGTGGGGATGCGACCATTGGCCGCGAAGACCAAAGCCTGCACCTCGTCCCGCTGGGTGTACTCAATCCACTTCAGCGCCGCTTCGGGATTCTTGCTCGTCTTGAGGATGCCGTAAATCACGTTGGCGACGACCACGGTGGCAGCCTGGCCGCCAGGAGGCAGCGGGATGGCTGAGTATTGGCAGTTGGTGCAGCCGGTGTCCTTGGCCCACTGAACGTGCCAACCGCCGGCCATCTGATAGGCTGATTTGCCCAGGAAGAGCTGGCTGTAAACTTTCCCTTCGTCCGGCTCAAAAGCCAGGCCCGGCACAGACTGCTTCTCCAGTTTGCGCAGGAATTCGTAAACCGGGATCGCCTTGGGATCGTTGAAATACGGATAATCCAGGCCGGTCTCCGCGTCGGGCTTGGACATATCGGCGCCCGCCTGCAGCAAGTAGACCTTGAGGCGGAAGGCCGAGCCCATGGAGAAACCCGCCGGCCCTTGCAAAGAGTAACCGTAATAATTGCCTGCGCCGGCCTTGTTGATCTGCTCAGCCTGACCGAGCAGTTCGTCCCAGGTGGTGGGCGGCTTGGCGCAATCCAAACCTGCCGCGGCAATCACATCGCAGTTGCGCTCAAAGCCAAAGACGCTGGTGAAGCTGGCCAGGCCATATACCTTGCCGTTCAACTCAGCGCCCTGGTAAGTGCCGGGGATGGCGTTCGACAAATCAATGTCCTGCAGAGGCATCATAGCGCCCAGGGCGGCAAAGTTCTTGAAGAAACCTTCACCCACAATGATGTCGGGGCCGGTGCCGGCCAGCATCGCGTTCACCAGGTTCTGGCGCAGTTCTTCATCCCAGCCGTGGTTCTCAAACTGGACGGTGATGTCGGGATTTTCCTTCTGGAAGCCCTCCACCAGCATGTGCGCATACTGGGCTTTGGCGTCCGCGGAAGCATCCAGGGCCAATTGACCAGCGGTGATTCCTTCACCCCAAATAACCAGGGTGACAGGGCCTTTCGGCGCGGGCGCTTCAGTTACCTTCACCTCTTTGATAACTTCAACTTCTTTGGTTACTTCAACATTTTTAGTTACTTCGACGATTTTCTCCACCGGGGTGGGCGTACTGCAGGCAGTAAGGATCAGCGAGGCCATTACCAGCACAGCCAGCAAATTGAAAAGCCTATTTCTATTCATTGTTCCTCCAATGTTACAGCAAAACTTGAGTAATGATGATATGGGGATCTCCATACCATTGGGTGCAATCCCATTGACAGCCAATGGGCTGCTGTGAATCGCACCGGGTCACACAACAAAGCTTTAATATTGTGCGCTTGCTCCATCCTTTCTGGCCGCGTGAGGGTCGAAAGCAATACCGTTGATTCCGCGGGCCGGGATGATCAAGCGGTTTACCGAAATACCCTCCCAACCAGTGAGCAAGGAAGGTACTCGCCTGGATTGCATACAGTATGAACAACCAATATTTACATAAGTACTATGATAGCACACAATTGGATTCAGATCACCTTGATCCGGACAATTCAATCTTTTCCCAAAGCCCTCTGCAACGCCCGAAGCATGCCAAAGCCATGCTTCGTATCCGGCAGCAAATAATGGCCCTCCGTCCACTCATTCCAACATCCGATGGTAACAACCGGCAGAATAGACGGGCGCGCGTTCAGGTAGGCCAGGGCGGCGCGCGCCAGCGCCTCAAACGCGGCCGGGGTTTCGTTGATCACAATGGGCGTCGCCGGCCATTTGGCGCGGCTGGGCGCAGACCCGCGCCGCGGTTCTAAAACCCGCGGGGCGTTATCGGTGCCGGGGTTGATATTCGGAAAACAAGGCAGATCGCAGGCTGCGTCATACTCCGGCCAAACCTGGTTGACGACGCTCGCCGCCAGCACACCATAATCGAGCAATTCCTCTTCATCGGGACGCGTGCTCGTCGCCATAGCGATGGAATTGTAGACGCTGTAACTCTGCACACCCATTTGCGTCATGTCCTTCATCATCGGGATCATGTCCGGCTCCTGGATGATGGCATGGATATAAATTCCGGCATGGCCCAGCCTGGCGGCAAATTCGCGCAGATCGGCCAACATGCGCCGCACGCCGCCCAGGCCAAATTTCTTCACAAGCTGCGCCATATTCCAGATCGCCAGGACCGGCTCGCCGTTGATCCGCCAATATTGGGGGTGGTGAAAATAGCGGGCGATGAGATAGGCCAGGCTGCGCCACACTTCGCTGGAGGTTTCTGGGCCGGCATGCGTTGGCTCATAGCCCCCCAGGCCGCTGTTTTCCCAGGCGCGCAGCGCCTCATCCTCAGGGAAATAGCCGGCAGTAGGGAACCAGATCGCCCAGGGATGGTTGGTCCACATCACGGCAAAGCGCATCTGATCCAGATTGCGCGCCTGCAAAAAGCCCTCTTCCAAAGCTTCATGAAATACCGGCCCGCCTTCAAACCAGTACCAGTCAAAAACAAACACATCTATCCCGGCCGGGCGCGCCAGGTCAATGTATTTCTCCCAGGTCGCCGGCTCACGCTCGTTCAACTCGCCGAGCAGGGGCGTGCGCGGCTGATGATGCCCTGGGAACCAGGGGCGGCAGCCGCGCATCTGGATGTACTCCGTCCAGCCTTTGCCATATAACCGGTCGTTGAAAGGATTGGGATGCCAATGAGGGAAAGTCCAACAAGCCACTGTCAAATTTTCGGGGCGGCGCAGCAGCGCCGGAGTGCACAGGCTTTCGAGATCTTGCGGCAGACGATACTCTGCTTGGTTGCGATCATTCATGGAAAGCTCCTTTGAGTGAGAATCTACAGTTTCGTCAGAGACGCAAAGCTGCCAGAGAGTGAATCAATGGGCCGGCCGGGCTGGCCGGCTGAACCGGCGGCAGATCGGCGGAGCGCGTGTACAACGGATAAAATACGCCGTGCGGCTCCATTTGCATGAGCGTTTCGCCGCGCCAGTGACCGCGGCATTCCACAAAACGATTTTGCGAGTGATCGGCGCGACCGACGCGATAATCCACCGTGCGCTGGCTTAAGGGATAGCGGACTTGCAGCGGCTGGCCGGCGTGGAGCTGCAAGGCGATCTGCCCGTGGCAAGCCTCCAGCACAGAACTGGCCGCGCCAGCGGATGCCACCACCCTGGCCTGCTTTTCTCCGGCCGGCAGACGGATGAACAGGCGCGCCGTTTGCCTGGGCAAAATCTCCAGCCGCCCCTCCGCCGGTTCATAACTGACCACCCGCAGCACCGGATGGTCAACGCTAAAACGCAGTTGAAGCGCATAGGATGGCGGTTCTCCACCCGCCGGGCCATTTTCCTGGATCGCATAACGCCACAAGTCATATAACCCTCGCGTGCCAGCGGCGTTGCAGCACTGCATCATCGCCGTCGCATCCAGGTGAAAAGCGTCGTTCAAGGTCGAGCGCGCCGCAAAAGCGCCGACCTGGCTGGAGATGACCCCCTCTGTGGTCGAGAAGTCCGCCGGGGGCAGATCGCTGTTTGCGCCGGCCGGCAGACTCTCCACCGCCTGGCGCAGCCTTTCTTCCGACAGGTATTGGCCCTCCAACAAATGATTGCGGCCATAACGTTCGGCGTCGGCGAAGTAGGCGGCGTCCACGCAGCGCCCCAACTGCAGGGCAATCTCCAACATATCCGTCGTGCAGCAAATCTCCCCATGCCGGCCGCCCAGCGCCTCAGGGAACCAGCCAAATTCAGTACCCCACACTTTGGCCTGCTCATAGCTCTGCCTGGCCCAGGCAATGTACTCCCTGCGCCCCAAGACAATCCCCAGTTCCAGCACGCCCAGGATGAAATTGCTGCGGGTGTGAAAATGATCCAGCAATCCCCCGCGCGAGGCGCTGCACAAAGCGCCATCTGGGCGATAGCCGCTGGTCTGCTTTAAGCCAAAGCGCGCCAGGCCCTCGGCCAGTTCCAAAGCTGGCTCAAAGCCCGCCGCGCAATAAAAACGCACCGCCGGAACAATCACCGCCGCATTGACTTCCTCCAGCCCGGCGCGC
>CAIQJJ010000057.1 GCA_903872065.1 uncultured Anaerolineales bacterium
GGCGCTTTGGCCCGGCATCGCGAACTGTGGTGAAAATCTTCGAGAAAATTTTATGAGCGATCTATGAGCGATCTATGAGTGATCTATGAGCGATCAAGGCCCCATTTCATTCCACTGCCCAAGCTGCGGCGCGCCGCTGACACCGCCGCGCGACGGCCAGGCCAGCATGACCTGCCCCTTCTGCAGCAACAGCCTGGTGGTGCCGCCCGACCTGCGCGATCCACTGCTGGAGGCCGAGACAAGCCAGGCGCGCAAAAAAGAAATCCTGCGCGAACTGATGCGCCTGCTCGGCGCGGAGGAAAAGCTGCCGGCGATTAAGGTCTACCGTGAATGCTTCGACGCCACGCTGGAGGAGGCCAAAGAGGCGATTGAAAGCCTGGAAGAGGGGCGCGGGATTGTCCTGCCAGAGCCGGTCAGGCCGCTGCGCCGCGCCTCCCAGCCGCCCGTCCGCCCGGCAGCGGAGTATTCGCGGCGGGAGGCGGAAGAGGCCGCGGCCCGTGAGTCGGCCCGCCTGGCCGCCCACCGCCAGGCCGATGCGGCGCGACGCCGGCGGCAAAGCTGCGGCGGCATCGTCTCGATCCTGTCGCTGCTCATGGTCTCAATCGTCGCCGGGGCGGCGCTGCTGTTCCAGGTTCAGCCAGAAAGCCAAACCGCCCTGGCCACGCTCATGCCTCAAATCACCGCCCCGGTGATCAACCTGCGCGAGCCGCCCAGCATGTTAGGGCCGGGCGCGCTGCTGTCCAACGAGGACGCCGACCCGGACGTGGTCACGCAGGGCCGGCGCTACGATACCGATCCCTACCAGGACAGCCTGATGCGCATCTCCACGGCGGACGGCAAGGTGCTGTGGGAGACCGCTCCCTTCCCCGAAGATACTTATCTCGATGAACTGATCAGCGATGGGGAGCGGGTGTACGCGGTGATTGACAATGATCTGACCGCGTACCAGGCGGCGGACGGCAAGCAAGCCTGGCAGGCGCGGCTCTCGGACAAGCTGGGTTACTGCGGCCAGGGCAGCGCCTGCCTGCGAGTGGTGGGGGATGTCCTGCTGGTGCAGAGCATGGACAACACGCTGCAAGCCTACGACGCCGCCAGTGGGCAGGCGCTGTGGAACCGGCGCGTGGATTCCAGCAGCCGCGGGCTGTTGGTGTTCAAGAACCAGGCGCTGGTCTATGCGCAAGGCGATGGGGGGCAGAAGGATGGGTATGCGCTGCTGGATTTGCGCAGCGGGAAAGAGGCGGGGCGCTTCAAGCCGGAAGACGCTTACAGCAGTTCGCCGCTTTACCTGGATGAGGCCGGGGGCAGTTTGTATGTGACGACCTACTACAATGTGGAGAAGTGGGATTTGACCGCCTCTCCCCCACAACGCGCCTGGCGCAGCGCCGATCTGGATTTCCGCCCGGGGGATGCAGGGCTGCTAGGGCCGGATACGCTTTACCTGGCGACCGACCACGGGCTGGCGGCCATCCGCCTGGAGACGGGCGAGGCGAGTGTGCTGATTGATAAAGAGGATTACGCGCTGACGCCGCTGGCGGTCAACGGGGCGCAGTTGTTGATCCTGGCGCAGCGCACGCGCGGCAGCGCCCGCTACGAGCTGTGGGGCGTCAATCCCACTTCCGGCGAGCGCTGGACGATCGCGTTCGACGAACACAAGCCGCTCGATCAATACTCCGGCACGATCACCGACTCGGATGCCTCGCCCTGGACGTGGCAACTGGCGCGCGGCAGCCTGGTGGTGATCCACTTTGAGATCAAGCCCAATCAGTTTGTGGTGGAGAGTTACGATCCGCAAACCGGCGTCCAGCAAAAGAAGGTCACGATCCCGGCCGGGATTGATGACAGCGATTATTACTATGTGCGCGAGGTGCTGGGCTGGCAGGGCAGCAAGTTCTGGATGGTGGTTGAGCTGCAAATCTACTCTATTGATGTTGAGCAAGGCAAGTTAAGTTTCAAAGGGCCGTAGGAGAGGCTGACAAGAAC
>CAIQJJ010000058.1 GCA_903872065.1 uncultured Anaerolineales bacterium
CTCACAGGCATGCTGAGCTTGTCGAAGCATGGCCTGTGCCCGCAATCCTTCGACAGGCTCAGGATGCTTCAACAAGCGGATGCCTGGCGCAAAGGCGGCTAGCGCGGAAATGCGATCCAGAAGCTCGTCCCGCCCTCGCCGCTGATCTGCACATCGCCTTTAAGCTGCTGGCTGAGCAAAAAGACCAACTGAATCCCCAGCGAGGGGCGCTCCGCCAGGTCAAATTCCGGCGGCAGCCCGACGCCGTTGTCGCGCACGCCCAGCCGGCAGCAAGTTTCCTGCACCTCAAACGATACCCAGACCTGAGGGCCGCCTGGCGGCGCGGCGTGCTGGGGAGGAAAGGCGTGGCGGATGGCGTTGGTGAACAACTCGGTAATGATCAGACCGCAGGGGATAGCCCTTTCCACATCCAGGGCAAAACTGGCCGCCTCGATATGCGACGTGACCGCCTGGCCTTGCTGCTCATAAATCGTGTGCAAATGACGCACCAGGTCATTGATGTATTCATGGGCGTCGATCTCGGCCAGGGTCGAGGATTGGTAGATGCGCTCATGAATCAAGGCAATCGCCTGGACGCTGTTCTGGCAGTCCTGAAAGACCTGCAAGGCGCGTTCGTCGTCAATCAAATCGGCCCGCAGGCTGAGGATGCTGTTGACGATCTGCAAATTATTTTTAACGCGATGGTGCAGTTCCTTAAGCAGAACATCTTTTTCCAGCAAAGAGGCTTGCAGGCGTTCTTCCACCTGCCTGTACTCGGTAATATCCGCCGAGACGCCGACAATCCCCGTCTGCTGACCATGCTCGTCGTAAATGGGCGTATCGGTTAGCAAGACAGGAAACAAACTGCCATCGCGGCGGCGCAGCATCACCATCCCCGACCACGCGCCGCGGTTTTGCAACATCTTGATCATCCGCTGACCGTCAGAGGCTGCATCCGGAGGCATAATCAAGGTGGAAATCTCTTGCCCAACTGCTTCTTGGGCGTTCCAGCCATACATGACCCCAGCCATGCGGTTCCAATACTTCACAATGCCATTTAAGTCGGTAGCGATAACCGCCTCGCCAACCATATCCAACAAGCGGGCCTGCAAATGGGCTTGCTGATCGTTCTGCTTGCGTTCAGCGGTGAGCGCGGCCAGGCCCAAAGTGGAACAGGTTGAGATAGCGATGAAGGCCTGCAACTGCAGCGCCTGGCTGGCAGCATCCTGGTTTGGGGCGGTGAAATAACCATAGCCGCGCGAAGTACTCCACGCGGTGGCCAGGGAGAGGAACAAATTCATCAGGACAATCACCGGAAAACGAAAGCGCAGCGCGGCCCAGGCCAGGAACGGCCAGAACAGGTACTCCAGAAAGTCCCAATTCCGATCCCCAGCCATGCACACCAGCCAGATACATACGCCCAACCCGGCTGACCAGATCGCCGCTTCGGCGGCGCGCGCTTTTAAAGCCGGCAGGCTTTTGCGCAGGCTTTGCCACGCCCCAGGACGGGCAAAGAGCAAAACAACTGGCGCAAACACCATCACGCTCAAGGCGTCGCTGATCCACCAGGTAGTCCAGGTAGCCCAATAGGAGCCGCTCTTGAGCAAAAAAGCAACCACCCCGGCCCCGATACTCGCGCTCAGGGTCGTACTCAACATCCCCGACAGCCCTATCAGGGCAAATACCTGCTTTGGCGAATCCAGTGTAAGCGGCGAAGCATCATCATCACGCTGCCCGACAAAGCGCCGCGCCAGCCACGCGCCGGTCAGCGCTTCGAGGGCATTGCCGCAGGTGAACAACAGGCTCGCCCACACCAGGCGTCCGTGCAGCAAATCGGAGGCCAGGTTGGCTGGAAAGGCCGCCAACACCAGCAGCGGCCAATCTTGCGGGCGGCTCAACAGCAGCACGGCGACAAACAGGCCGCTGGGCGGCCAATAGGCCGAAAACGCCAGCGGCCGAAACATGAGAAAGTTGCCCAGTTCGGCGGAGGCAAAATAAACCAGGCTAAATAAAAGCGCCCGCCGCGCCAAAGCTTTCATGCCATAAGATTCTTCTCTCTTAAACGCAGAAACACTTCCACCACACGCGGATCGAAATGATAGCCGCTCTCCTGGCGCAGGTATTCCAGCACCTCAGTTTCAGGCCAGGCCTCGTGGTACAAACGCTCAAAGCGCAAGGCATCCCACACATCCACCACGGCAAAGATGCGCGCCGTGAGAGGGATTTCTTCCCCCTTCAGATGATCGGGATAGCCTGTGCCATCCCATTTTTCGTGATGATGCAGGGGAATATCGAGCGCCGGGTGAAGAAAAGGGATCGGCTCCAACAACTGACGCGCATACTCGGTATGCCGGCGCACCACGTCGCGCTCTTGAGGGGTGAGGGGGCCCGGCTTGAGCAAGATCTGATCGGGGATGCCCATCTTGCCAATATCGTGCAGCAGCGCGCCGCGCCGGATGTGATCGAGAGCCACGCCGCTGATGCCCATGGCCTGCGCCAGTTCAAGGGTTGATTTGACCACCCTTTCACAATGGCCGTGCGTCTCCAGGTTGCGCAGTTCCAACGCCTTCGACCAGCCCATGATGGTCGTATCATACGCCTGGATCAAGTTCAAGTTCGAGGCCCGCAGTTCTTCCAACAAGAACATATTCTCAATGGCAATCGCCGCCTGATCGCCGATCGCCTCCAGCACATCCAGCCATTCCGCCTCTGGATGCAGCAAGCTGCGTTGAAAGACTTCTAATACGCCGCGCAACTGCCCCTTACAGACCAGAGGCAGCGCCAGGTAGCCCTTGAAACCAGCTTTAACCGCCCAGGCCAGGCCATTGTCCGGCGCGCCGCTCAACAAATCTGCCAGGTGCGCCCGCTCACGCTTGAGCGCCGCCGCGCCGGTGATCCCCTCTCCCAGGCGCACCAGCGGACGCTGCGCCGCGTTAAGGCCCAAGGCCACCGCGGCCTCTAAAGTCTGGCTAAAAGGGTTGACCAACAGCGCCGCGGCAGCGTCAATCTGTAAGTAAGTGACCGTCTGCGACAGCACCGTGTCCAAAATCTGGTTGAGCCCCTCCTGCGTCAGGATGGCGTGATCGATCTGCCGCATGACATTCTGACGTTCCATTTGGCGGCGGCGCTCTTTCTCCGCCCTGTGCTTGTACAACGCCATCTGGATCGTCGTCGCCAGGTCGCGCGACTCAATTGGCTTTAAAATATAGCCGGCCGGCTCAGTGCGCTTGGCGCGCTCCAAGATATGATCGTCCGAATGGGAGGTGATATAGATCACTGGAATATCCAGGCGAGCGCGCAGCAAATGCGCAGCGTCAATCCCATCCATCTGGCCGCGCAGCCAGATGTCCATCAAAACCAGATCAGGACGACTTTCCATCGCCGCTGGCAGTACATCCTCGCCAGCGATCACATTGCCCACCGTTGTGTGTCCCAATTTCCGCAGCTTGTTCTCGATGTCCTTTGCTATGATTACTTCATCTTCGACAATCAAGACACGCAATACTTCCATGAACTTTAACCTTCCATATTAAAATTATGGCGCAAAGCAACCATCCTACCAGCGACAATCCTTCGACAAGCTCAGGATGCTTCGACAAGCTCAGGATGCTTCGACAATCCTTTCTTCTCTGCCAGACAGTCGCTTTGGGTTAACCACTTATGGAGTAACCAACGCCTACCTGGAATGCTGCGAAGGCTAGCGCGGAAAACTCACTTGAAAACAACTTCCTTGACCCTGGCAAGAGTCGCAGCCAATTTCAAGCTTTCCCTTAAGCTGTCGCGCCATCATATCTACCAATTGTAATCCAAGGGAATGGCCCTGGTGAAGATCAAAATTCGCCGGCAGTCCGATGCCATTGTCCCTCACCGACAGGCAGTAATCATGATTCTTACTCAGGCCAAACTCTACCCACAGCTCATTGCTTTGGTCGCCGGTCATACGCTGGCCGGGTGGAAAAGCATGCTTGAATGCATTGGTAAATAATTCGGTCACGATCAACCCACAAGGGATGGCGTCATCCACATCCAAGGACACAGGCTGAATATCAAGGTGCAGCTTGACCTCGCCGCTCTGGCGACCGAGCGCCATTTGCAAATGATGCAGCAAGCCCGGCAAATAATCGTCAGCGTCAATTTGGGCCAGGTTTTGCGAGCGATAAATATTCTCATGCACCAAGGAGATCGCCCGAATATTATTCCGGCAATCTTGAAAAGCCTGCACCGCGACCGGGTCTTCGACGGTATCGGCATACAAACTGATCAAACTGTTGACAATCTGCAAGTTGTTTTTCACCCGGTGGTGAACTTCCTTCAAAAGGATATCCTTTTCATGGAGCATTTCTTGCAAACGCAGTTCTGACTGTTTGCGTTCAGTAATATCTTTGATCAAGGTGGCAAACTGACCAGGTTTTGGACTGAAGGCCAGCACCTGGTACCAGCGCCCTAAGGCCTGCGAATAATTTTCCAGGCTGAACGATTGCTGGCTTAAGGCCACTTTGCCATAAGTCTCAATCCAGTAGTCCTCAGTCTGAGGCATCAACTGGCGCACCTGCTTGCCGATCAATTCGCTGGCCTTCAAAGAGGTCTGCTGTTCAAAGGCCGGATTGACCTCCAAAAAGCGGTAATCTACCGGCTTGCCATCTTCGGAGCAAATAATTTCATGCAGCGCAAAGCCATCGGACATCTGGCTGAACAGCAAACGGTAGCGTTCTTCGCTGCGCTGCAACGCGGCTTCGGTCTGCTTGCGAGCCGAAATGTCCTCGATCGCCACAATGACGTGCTGTTCTTTGTCAATGATCACCGGTTCAGCGTTGATGTTAATCCAGCGCAACTCAGGCTTGCCGTCGGATGGCCGCATCCCGGCAGTCAATTCCAGCGTCATACAGGCTTCAACGTTACGTACGCTGGCGCGGTGGGTCAATGAAAATTCGACATTGCGCCGCAGCGGGCAGAAAGGACAGGAAGGGCTAAAACCGCAGCCGCGCTCATTTTCGCCGCTGTGGACGCAGCGCAGGCCGTCGCCAAGCCGCCGCCCGATCAAGTCCTCCGGTTCCCTGAGGACAATCGTCCCAAAAGTCGTATTGGCCTGGACGATCTCGGTGCGATCATTCAGCAAGAGCATGCCCACCGGCACCGCCTGGAACACCTTTTGCAAATTTTCATGTTCGCCCTTCAAAGCCGTCTCGGTGCGGTGGCGTTGAATCGCCAGGGCGTAATATTCGCCCAGGCGTTTGATCGCCTCCAGATCGTGATCGCCATAGTCGCGGCCAGGGTTGGTGAGAGCGATCTGCCCCACCAGTTCATCCCCCAAGAGAACCGGCGCCGACAAGAACTGCTCAACCGCAATATGACCTTCCGGGACGCCGCGGACCGCGGGATGGGTGCGAGAATCATTGGTATAGAAAGCCTGGCGTGTGTTGAGCGCGTAGCCCCACAATCCGTTATACTTTCCATCCGCGCCGACCGGAAAAGAGGTGACCCGATCGGACGGATTCTTCACCAGGCAGTGTTCCATCATGGAAGTCAGGGTCAATAGAATGTTTGCGCGAGTCAGCGGATCGACCACCGAAACATAACCATGCAAGCTGCCGGTCAGGCTTTGCGCCTGGGCCAGAATCGCATCGGCCACATCATTCAGGGTCGTGTTGGCGGCAATCAAGGGCTTATACAGGCTTGAAAGAGCCGCGTTTTCGGCCAGTTCCCAAAAGAGCGCTTCATCCGCCTGCTTGCGACGCGTCACATCGCGCGCCAGGATGCACAACACATGACCCTGGGCGGTGGGGATTGGAAATGAAACCGACTGCATAAAGCGCTGGCTGCCGTCCGTCCGCCGGAAGGGAATTTCGGTCGGGCGGGCGATGGCGCTGCCATCGCCAGTTTGCAGCACCCGCTCCAACATCGCCCGCAGCGATTCCAGGCGAGCCGGGTTTTCGTCGCCGGAGGGATCGAACTGCGCCTGCACTTCCCACAGCGGCCGGCCCAACACTGCCTGGGCTGGCAAACCGGTAATCGCCTCTTGCATCACATTCCATTCAGTGATCAGCCCGCGCTCATCGGTCATGGTTACGCCATCCACCGAATGTTCCACAATGCCATAAAAACGCTGCTCCGAAGCTCTAAGCGCATCTTGCACCCGCTCCAGGTCACTGCCCGTGCTGCGTGCGATCAGCCAGATCACCGCCGCCGCGATGGAGGTGCCAACAACCGTCACCGCCAAAGCCCAGGTCGGGCCGCCAAGACGCATATCGGGTAAGAGAAAATCCTCCACCCAATTCTCCAACAGGAAGAGCGCAATCACCGCCGGGATCAACGCACGTACCAGGCGCGCCTGGGGAGCATCGCCGTAATAAAAGCGCAGCGCCGGAAGATAAGGCGTTACGACGTAGATCAGGCTCAGCCCAAAGCTGATCAGGGCCAGTGCAGCCGGCAAAGAGGGTGGGACAATTCCGGTATCGTAAAAGAAAGGCGTGCCATAGCCATACCACAAAGCCAGGATCGCTCCAATCCCTCCGAGCAGCATGCCGCCCCACGCCGCCAGGCGGCTGGCCCGCGGGTGGCCGGCCGGCGCAAGCAGCAGCAGCAGAACCACGCCGGCGCTCAAGAGGAGCATCACTGCAATCACCGGCGACATACGACCGGCCATATTTTCCGTGGGAGGCAGCCCAAACAGGGCGCGCTCAAAACCGGCGCCCAGCCCGGTTAACTGATCCAATAACACCAGGAGCGAGAGCGCGGCCACCAAAGCCGCGCTGACCAGGGCGGCGCGGCGCAATAGTTTGCGGCGCAAAAGATTGCGGCCGCCCACGGGCGAACTTTCTTCTTGCACATAGACCCACAAAGCGCCGCTTAAAAACAGGAAGGAGAGGATACTAGCCGGCGGAATGGGAAAATACTTTTCACCAAAAGTCATCAAAACTGGATTATTCGCCAGCCAACCCAGCCCAGCCAGCGACACAATCCCAGCCGTGATCGCCAACCAAATCGCTGCCAGGCGACGAATCAAAAAGTTGAGGCGCTCAGGTTGCATAAAATCTCCCTTATTGGGCCAGCAGTCCCATCTGGCGCAAAGTCTCGATCAATACGGCATCCGCAAACGCATCTTTGGGGATGTAATCATCGGCGCCGCATTGCAGACCCATTTGCACGGCGTCAATCGCATCATTGCGGGTCAACATGATCACCGGAATCTCGCGCGTATCGGGATCATTTTTGAGCTGGCTGCAAACCTCAAAACCATTCATATCAGGCATTTGCACATCCAGCACAATCAGGTCTGGATGCACCTGATGGGCCAGGTTCAGCCCCATGCGCCCGTTGGTGGCGCAAATTGCTTGAATGCCCGACCGCTCCAACAGCGAATAGGTATGCAGGGCCTGGGTAGGACTGTCCTCAATCACCAGGATTACTTTTGGCTGTGCACTATAACTAGATCCAGCAGACATGGCATTCTCCCTCACCGATTAACCCATTTAATCATTGTCACTTCGACCTCATCGCTCGAAATGCTGCGTAGTTCCAATTCATCTACCATCCAACGTTCATTGCCGAAATAAGACAACGGTGGAGTGTAGCCGCCGCAATCATTACGAGTGCAAACGACCCGCAGCCCCTGGCGTGCGCCGTTTTGCAGTGTGTCTACCACGACGCGCCCATCGGCCTTGCCCTCGCGCCCCAGGCCAAGCGCATTCGCCAGGGATGAGGTGGCGAGCGAAATCCGTGATTGATCGGTCAGGCTCATCCCCAGGTGGCGCGCCGTCTCCCGGACGTGCATGCGCGCCGTTACCAGATCAACCTCGTTATGAATTGCAAAAGTACGGATACTGCTCATGAGATACTACCTCCCCGACTCAATGTTGGAGGCAAGAATTGTTCCAGAGTCAGGGCGATTTGCTCTGGGGTGAGGATTGCGTCGGCTGCGCCGCGGGCGACCACCTCGCGGGGCATCCCGTATACCACACAGCTTTCCTCTTCCTGGGCGATGACCGCGCCTCCCGCGGCATGCAGCGCCGCCATCCCATCAGCGCCATCGTCGCCCATGCCGGTCAGGATGACGCCCAGGGCCGCCGCGCCGTACGAGCGAGCCAGCGATTCAAACAAGGGGTTGGCCGATGGACGCAAGCCTTTATAAGACGGGGTTTTGGCAAGCTCAACCAGACCGTTCGGTTTCACCTGCAAATGATAATCATCCGGCGCAAGGAGCATGACCCCCGGCTGCAAGACGTCGCCATGGGCGGCGATTTCTACCTGCAGTCCGGTTTGCGTGCCAAGCCAATCGGCCAATCCGCTGGCAAAGCCCGGCGAAAAATGCTGCACCAAAACCAGCGGCAGTGGAAAACTGGCCGGCAGGGTGCGGATGACCGAGGCCACCGCCGAAGGCCCGCCGGTGGAGGCCGCGATGCCGATCACCCGGACTTTCGCCTTAAGTTCCTGCATCTTTTGCAGACTGAGGTTTTGCCCAACGACTACCTCCACGGCTGATTTGATTTTTTCAAGCTTTGGCGCGCCGTTCGACGCGCTGCCCGGCTTTTCCCCGCCCAGCCTATCCGTCACCGCGCTGCGTCCCCAATGGTGAATGACCGGCACCCCTGCCATCAGGCGCACATTTTGCACCAGTTTTTGGCTGGTCTCCGGGTCGTTCAAACCGGGCTTGTTCAAAACCGCCAGGGCGCCGGCCCGCATCGCCTGAAAAGCCACTTCCATATCATGCGGCTTTTGGCTGGCCGTTACGATGATCATCGGCGTCGGTTGATCGCGCATGATCTGGCGCACAGCGTCCAGGTTATTCATGCCATGCGGTGTGTGAATATCCATCGTGATCACGTCGGGGCGCACACTCTTGACCAGTTTAACCGCCTCATCGCCCGTCGCGCAGCTTCCCACGACCTGGATATCGCCCACCTCGCGAAAAATGGAAGCCAGCAGTTCACGCATCGCGCCCGAAGAATCCACGATAACCACTCGAGTAGGTGTTCGAAGTGTTTTTTGCATAGTCCCTATTGCTCAACTGCCCTAAACGCTGCCGCGGCTGCAGAAGGTAGAATACCCAATTGACGCAGAGTCTCCAGCAAGACAACATCTGAGAAAGCGTCCTTCGGGATGAAGTCAACCGCGCCGCCTTCCAAGCCCTCGCGCAATGCGATCGGCTCGCTGTAAGCGGTCAGCAGCACCACAGGGATAGCAGCCGTCGCGGCGTCCTGTTTCAAACGACGACAGGCCTCCAGGCCATCCATTTCGGGCATGTGAATATCCAGCACGATCAAATCGGGAACGCTCTGGCGCGCCATTTCCAACCCCGCCACGCCATTCGGAGCGCACAAGACACTTAAGCCTTCGCGTTCCAACAATTTCACCAATGCAAAAGCCTGCACAGGGCTGTCTTCAACAACCAGGACTACTTTTCCTGCTTTGCCATTTGCAGAAAGGGATGTTTCAACCATAAAAGCCTGTCTTTTCTGATCAGATCAACTGCTCAATCGTCTCCAGCAAGTTGTTTTGATCGAAACTACTCTTGACAATATACGCATCCGCGCCGACCTCAATGCCGCGCGCTTTATCCTCCGGCGAATCCAGGGAGGTCACCAAAATAAAGGGGATGTTTGAGGTGCGCTGATCGCTCTTGATGCGCTGCGCCAATCCCAGGCCATCCAAACGCGGCATCGAAACGTCTGAAATGATCAAATCCGGCAGTTCTCCAGTCGCCACCGTATTCAAGGCCTCCATGCCATCCATGGCAATGCGCACGTTGAAGCCGGCGGCTTCCAAAATATTTTTCTCCAGGGTGCGCGTGGTGATCGAATCATCCACGACGAGGATGCGGCGCTTCGGGCGTTCGTCCTGCTGCTCCGTTTCTACGGGAGCAGTCTGCTCCAATACGGAGCGGCGCGCGCCGCGCTGCGCCAATTTTACCAGATCAGCCACATTCAAGATCAACAATACCTCGCCGCTGCCCATCACACTCGCGCCGGCAATCCCACCCACACGGGTGAGCTGCCGTCCCAAGCCTTTCATCACAACCTCTTGCTCATCAGCCAGTTCATCCACGGCAAAGGCCATCTTGCGCTCGGCTGCGGCCAGGATCACTACCGGGATGCGGCCATCTGATTCGCTGGAACGCCCGGCCGGCGGAAGGTTTAACACATCGCTCAAATGCACCAGCATCAACGGGCGTCCGTTATAAGAAACGGTATCATGCCCACCCATCGAAATGATTTCTTCCATGCGCAAATGCTCAATGCGCTCAATGGCGTTCAAAGGAATGGCAAACTGCTGGCCAGAAACCCGCACCAATAACGCTCGTGAACTGGTCAAAGCCAATGGCAGGGTTAAGGTAAAGCGAGAGCCGGCGCCCACCGTCCACTCCACCGCAATCCGCCCGCTCAAAGTCTCGACATTGCGCCGCACGACATCCAGGCCCACGCCGCGCCCCGAAAGATCGGTAATGATCGGGCTGGTGGAGAAACCGGGGTTATAAATCAGATCGACAATTTCGGCATCCGTCATCGTCTGGGCGTTGGGAATGTTGCGCCGAATGGCTACCTGACGGATGGAAGCGATATTCAAGCCGGCCCCATCGTCCGAAACCGTCAGGGAGACATCTTTGCCCACATGCCGCGCTTCCAAGGTGATCTTGCCCTGGGGCGGTTTGCCTTCCGCCATGCGCTGCGCGGGCGGCTCAATCCCATGATCCACGGCGTTGCGCAGCAGATGAATGAGCGGGTCTTTGATCTGCTCCAGAACGCGCTTATCCAATTCCACATTGCTGCCGATCACCTCAAAGCTCACGTCTTTGCCCGAAACCTGCGCCAGGTCGCGCATCATGCGCCCAAATGATCCCGTCACCGTGCTCAGGGGCAGCATGCGCACGCGCTTAATTTCCTCTTCCAGGCCGTCAATCACCAGGGACATTTGCATGGTGTCGCTGTTGTATTGATGGGATAGATCGTTGATCAAAGCGCCCATCTCACGCAAACGATCCTGGCTGTCGTTGATGTAATTCAACAAACGCGCCAGTTCTTTGCGCTGCGCCATATCCAGAGAAGACTCAGTGGTATTGCGGTGGCGGGCTAGATGGCTGTACGAACTGCGCACTGCCAGCCACTCCTTTTGCCACTGCGACATAAACTCTTGCGCCTGGCGCACCTGGGCCAGGCGCTGCTCGGCATGAATCTTGGTAATTAGCAGTTCACTCAACTGCGCCATCAACGCATCCAGCTTGCTGACCGGCACGCGAATCGTCTCGTCTTGAGAGGCGGCGGCCGGCGCTGGCGAAACTGAGGGCGGTTGGGCGGCTGGCTGGCGCGCCGCAGGGGCCGAGGAGGCGGGCGAGGCGGTTTGCGCCGCCTTTGCGACCTCTCCTGGCGCAGAGGCGCGATCATTCTCTTTGCCGCTTGCTTCAGCCTCAACCTGGGGCGGGGTGGGAGGGACAGGCGGCGCAGAAGACTCGCCGGCGGGTGTCGCGGCCGCAACTGGCTCTACAAGCGTCGCAGGGGCTTTATTCGTCGCGGAAGCTTCGCTCGCCGCTTGAGATTCATTTTCCGCCCCAGGCTCATGAAACAAAGCCGCCACTGCTTCTTGCGCCAGGCCCTCATTGGCGCGCCGTGCGCTTTTCCTGGCCGCCGGCCGCGCCGGCGGAATGCCATTCGCAGCCCCATTGGCCGGCGAAGCGCTGGACGCGGAGGCCGCGGCCGGCGCGGCCTGGGCGGTCTCGTTGGCCGCGGGGTTCTCCGTCGCGGCCTTCACGAAGGGGGTAAGCCCACCCAGGGCCTGCAAGGCCTCTAACGGAGGCGTCGTCTGGCCGGCCTCATACGCCGCCTGGACACCCTGGATCGCATCCAGGGCCTTATAACAAGCGGTGAACAAGTCTGGCGTGGGCTGGATGCGGTTCTGTTGGATGCCGCCCAACACATCTTCTAAGACATGCGCCAACTGTTCAACCGCGCTGACGCCCACAGCGCGCGCCGCCCCTTTCAGACTGTGCGCGGCGCGAAAGATTTCAGCCAGGCGCTCCTCACGCTGCGCCCCAACGATAGTCTGCTGTTCGAGAGCCAGCAGCCCATTGTTCATCGTCTGCACATGCTCAGCTAACTCAGCACGGAAACTATTGATAATCTGTTCACGTATCTTGGCGCTTAAAGACATGGAAAACTCCTTTTACAACTTGTACTGCGCCACAGTCTCGGTCATGCGACGCGCCAGTTCATTCAAATTCTGGGCGCTCTTCTCGGCCTGCCGCGTCGAGGCCAGGCTCTGCACCGTCGCCTGGTTGATGTTCTGCATCGCCAGGGCGATCTGCTCGATGCCCGTCTGCTGCTGCTGCCCGCCAGCCACC
>CAIQJJ010000059.1 GCA_903872065.1 uncultured Anaerolineales bacterium
ATCTGCTCGATGCCCGTCTGCTGCTGCTGCCCGCCAGCCACCACCTGCGTCGCAATCTGCGCCGATTCGTTAATCACCGCCCCCAACTGCTCAATTGCCTCGCGGGCCTGCGCCGCCAACTGCACGCCGCGATCCACCCCCTTCGTCCCCTCTTCCGTCGCCATCACCGTCATGTTCGTCGCCTTCTGAATCTCCGACAGGATCGCCTTGACCTGCGAGGTCGCCTGCCGCGACTGTTCGGCCAATGAACGCACCTCCATCGCCACCACTGCAAAGCCCTTGCCATGCTCCCCGGCGCGCGCCGCTTCCACCGAAGCATTCAATGCCAGCATGTTCGACTGCGAGGCAATCTCATTCACCGTCGAGATGATCTCGCCAATCTGCTGCGTCTGCTCGGAGAGCGCCAGGATGTTCTCGGCGATGCCTTCGACGCGTTCTTTGATTTGGGCCATGGCTTCGATGGTATCTTGCACCGAGCGCTGCCCGGCGCGGGCCACTTCCACCGTGCGCTGCGAGCTGCTGGCCACTTCTTGCGCCCGCATCGAGGCCTGCTCTGAGATGGTCTTCACCTCTCCCACGGTGGTGGTGGTCTGCGAGATGGCCGCCGACTGCTCGGAAGCGCCAGCCGCCTGCTGCGTCGTCGCGGCCAGGATTTCCGCCGAGGCGCTGCTCAGGTTGGCCGAGGCGCTGCTCATGCTGGAGATCATCTCGCGCAGCCGGTCGCTCAGATGGTTGAGGTTGTTCTTCAAAACATCGAAATCGCCGCGATACTTGTCGGTGATCGGCTGCGGAATCTCGCCCCTGGCAATGCGGTCTACATACTCCGCCGCCACGGTCAACGGGCCGATGACCGCATCCAGGGTCTCATTGACACCCTGGACGATGAGGCGAAAGTCGCCCTGGTGACGCTCTGCATTCGCGCGAGTCGAAAGGCGGCCATCCACCGCCGCCTTGCTGAGCAGGTTCGCATCCGCGACCAGCAGGTTGACCGCAGCAATACACACGTTCAGGTTGTTCTTGATGGTGTTAAAATCGCCGTTGTAGCTATCGGTAATCGAGGGCGGAATATCACCACGCGAGATGCGCTCGACGTAATTGGCGGCGACGTTCAACGGCCCGATGACCGCATCCAGGGTATCATTGACGCCCTGCACGATGCGGCGGAAGTCGCCCTGGTGACGGCTGGCGTCAGCGCGGGTCGCAAGCTTGCCAGCCACCCCGGCTTCACTCAACATGTTTGCATCCGCAACCAGTAAATTGATGGCAGTGATGCACATATTCAAGTTGTACTTGATGGTGTTGAATTCGCCGTTATAGTGATCGGTAATCGGCTGAGGGATCTCGCCGCGCGAGATGCGATCGACGTATTCAGCAGCCACATTCAACGGCCCAATGACCGCATCCAACGTGGCATTGACGCCCTGCACGATCTCACGGTAGCCGCCCTGGAAGCGGCTGGCATCGCCGCGCGTCGCAAGCTTGCCTTCCACCGCGGCGCGGGTGAGGCGATTAGATTCAGAGACCAGCCCCCGCAGCGCTTCAGTAGTCTGTCGCAGGGCGGGAGAAATCTCATCCTCATTATCCTTCGGCTTCACGTCGGCGCTCAGATCGCCATTGGCGATGCGATTCA
Source organism: uncultured Anaerolineales bacterium (assembly GCA_903872065.1). Classification (GTDB taxonomy): domain Bacteria; phylum Chloroflexota; class Anaerolineae; order Anaerolineales; family UBA4823; genus CAIQJJ01. The sequence continues at coordinate 1,631 of CAIQJJ010000059.1, forward strand.
TCGTCCCAACCACGGTCATTTGCAAATCGTTGGCAAAACGATCCATCGTTTCGGCCAGGATGCCGATCTCATCGCGACGAGTGATCCCCAGGCGGTTGCCCAAGTGCCCGCGACTCATCTCTTGCAGCATAACCACCACCTTCGCTAAGGGAACCGTGATGCCGCGCGAAAGGGTTACGCCAGAAAAAATGGCGACAACCACGCCAATCACAATCGCCGCGGCCATGATCCTGACCATGAGCGCGCCCAGTGCATCCGCATTGGCGTTTTCCTGTTCCGCCAAGCGCTGATTGAGATCAACCAATTCATCAATGTCGGCGTCGGCAGACGCAAAACTGTCCATTTGTTTGGTATAGGCTGTATCAATCTGAGCCACCAAGGCCGTCATCTGAGGATCATCTATGATAACTCCGCTGGCCATCAAGGTATCCATCTGTTGGGTCAAACGCATGATTTCACTGTGATCGCTTTTCCACGTATTCCACTTAGCGACAAAACGCTGCCATAATTGATCTTCTTCCTTTGTGCGCGGCAAGGGCTCATAGATATTCCAGGCGGCGTCCGAGTCTTCCAGTTTGCCTTTCAGATAGTCATACTGCTTCTGGCGCAGGGTGCGATCGGTGATCGCCGGGTTGATCAAGACGCCCTCCGCGGTCATCACCGCCGTCTGGGCTTCATTTATAATCCCAAGGTAGTAGACGCTGGGCAGACGATTGCTGGTAATTTCTGTATAAGATTTCTCGACACTGATCAGACTGTAATAGCCCACCCCACCAACAATGCCGGTGATCAGCGCCATCACAATGAAGGCGCCGATCAATTTCACGCTGATTCTCAGGTTGCTTAACATCGCTCACTCTCCTAGATCCAGAAAGGTTAGAGAACCTCTTCATGGATAATCAAGGCTTTATCCGCCAGTAAAACAGGCAGGTCCAACAGCACCAATAAAGTTTTGGCGTCGCCTTGTTCTTTGTTGTCACTGGCGCGCGGCACGATCCCGCGCACATATTCAGCGCGAATCCCGCGCACCGCGCCCGAAGCTTCTTGAATCTGGCTCAAGGGCAGGCCTTCAATCGCCAAAACCTCATCCACCAAAATGGCCAGTTCCATCTCAGGGGTCTGCACCAACAGCAAATAACGGTCCTCGTCGGCCGTCTCCTGTTCTGCGCCGGGCAAGCCCAGAAAACGCAGCAAATCTACCACGGAGAGGATGCGGCCGCGCAAATTAACCACCCCGGCCACCCACTCCGGCACGCGCGGCACACGGGTGATCTGCTCCATCGGGCGCAGATCGAAAATATACTGCACCTCCAGACCATACAATTCACGCCCCAGGCGAATGATGCCCACCTCCATCTGTTCGCCTTGCTCCTCTTCCCGCGCCGCCTCAGCCACCTGCGCCGCGCGGCGCTCCCAGGCCTGTTGAAGCGCCTCCTCGCTGAGTTCGTCCTCTTTCTCAAGGCGCTCAGTGGTTGCGCGAATATGTTGGCGGATGGCATCCCAATCCAGGCCAGCTTCGTTCTTGACGCCTTTACTGCCATTGCCGCCCTTGGCGGATTTTGCCGCCTTGGCGTTCGCACGGGAGCGGGCGAGAATTTCGCGCAAGAAGGTTTCATTGCGATTCATAACTCTCTCCTGCCGGTTAGGTTAAGCAGTGGACCAGGCCTGCTGCTGGCGGATGATCGCCTCGCGCAGGCGGCCCACGCTAATTTCATTGGAACCGGCGACCATTTGATCGTCAGGCTTGCCTTGCAACAAGCGCAGGGCGTTATCCAGGCTTTTCTGCGCCTGGGGGATTTGAGTGCTTTCAAAATACAGGTTGGCTAACCCATAGTGACCCAACACATAATTGCGATCCAGGTAGACTACCTTTTTCATGGCCTCCAGCGCCTGTGGGAAACGACCTTCATGCTGCAGCACCAGGGCCAGGGTATAGTAGGCGCCCAGGTTCAGCTTGTCCTTTTCAATCGCCCGCTGGCAAAAACGCTCCGCCTCACCCCAGTTGCCCAAGTTGGCATGAGCCTTGCCCAGCAAAGCGCACGCTTCAACATTGCCCGGCCGTTCAACCACCAGTTTGCTCAAAACCTGGCGGGCGTCGTCCGAACGGCCAAACTCTAATAGTTCACGCGCCAGGTCGAGCGGATCTTGTTCTTTGCTCGCCGGCGAGATGATCTGCGCCTGTTTCGCTAAGGGAGGCGTATACAGGCTGTGCACCTGGTTTGGATTAGCATTTGGGGCAGTCACCGGCGGCGGCGGGATCTGGAAAGGCGGCAGCGGTACAGGTTTGCTGCCGGGCATGTGCAGACCAGCGGTAGGGGGCGATTTTTGGTACAGCACAGTATCTGGAAAGTTGCGCACATGAAAACGACGATACACGTCAATCGAAGGCTCGGAATGCCCCACGATCAGCCAGCCGCCGTCTGTCAAAGCATCATAGAAACGATCCACAACCCAGCGCGTCACCGCCTCGCTAAAATAAATGGTCACGTTGCGGCAAATGATCAAGTCCAGCAGCATCGTGTTCGTCTCGTAAGACGGGTAGCACGGCTCCACCAGGTTGATGCGTCGAAACATGACCATGTTGCGGATTTCAGGCGCCAGGTCAAAGCGGCTGCCATTCGGGCGGAAATACCGCGAGCGCATCGTCTTCGCCCGCTCCTCCCGAAAGGCCCAGGTGCCATAACTGGCGACGCGCGCCCGCTCCAACGAAGCAGTATTGATATCGCTGCCCAAAATGGTCACAGACCACTGCTCCAGATCGGGCAAAAGTTCGCGCAGCAGCATTGCCAGCGAATAAGGTTCTTCGCCGCTGGCGCAGCCGGCGCTCCACAGGCGCAGGGTGCGCAGCGGGCGCTTGCGTTCAATCAGGCGCGGCAGAACCGTACCCACCAGGGCGTTGAACTGAGCCTGGTCGCGGAAGAAATGGGTCTCGCTGATCGTCACCGCATTGACCAGGCGATCCATTTCCACCGAGCCGGTTTGTGGATCGGAAACCAGGTTGAAATATTCATCCAGGTCGGCGCAAGTTGACTCTGCAAAGGCATGGCGGATACCCAGTTCCAGTTCGGGGCGGCGGCTGTCGGAAAAATGCAGCCCGCAGCGATCCAGCAGCAGTTTGCTAAAGCGCATGTAATCGCCAAAGCCCAAGGCCGGCACATCGCGCGTCGATCGCCCGCTCTCCCCTGCGCCAGAGCCAGAGGTAATCCCGCCGGATGAGGGACTTAAGTCAGCATCCCGACGAAACATTGCATCGGCGCTCACGCCTCACCCTCCTGGGCAGAGGAAATTTCTGCGCCATCCGCCGCCCGGATTCCCGCGGCGGCTTTATTTCCGGCATCAACCATTTCTGGAGACTCAACTGGTCTTCCCTGGCGCTCACGCGCCCTTTTCTTGCTGCGCGGCTTTCCCTCTCCCCCAGGCTTCTCTTCATGCCGTTCCCCGCTGACGGCGGCGGCGCTCCCTGAGGAGACCGCCGAACCTGAAGTGGCTAACACCATTCCAACCCCAGCCCAATCATGTTCTGAGGCTGCAAACGAGTGCGCCAGCGTGTTCGCCTGCTGAAGCGAAAAAAGGTGTTCGATGTCCAGCAGCATGATCATCTTCTCTGCTGAACGGAACAAACCGCGCAGCAGGGGGGTATCGCCTAACTCTTCAGGCAAAACATCGCGCGGGTTGATGATCTCGCTGCTTAGACGATCCAGCACATCCAGCACCTCATCCACAATCAGCCCCACCAACCGGTTGCAAGTATTCACCAGGATGATCGGGGTATGCAGCTTGAGCGGCGCTTTACTCATCCCTAAATGCTGTCGCAAATTGACCACCGGAACCGCCGAACCGCGAAAATTGATCACCCCCTCCACAGAACTGCGCACTTGCGGAACGGGCGTGATCGTCACCATTTCGATGATCTGCCGGATGGGTTCGATCGGCAGCGCATACAACTGCCGGTCTAAGCGAAACGTCACCAGATGGAGCTGCTGCGTCAAAGCCGGCTGCTGATGATTTACGCCATTAGTATCCATACGAAACTCCACATTCTCAGAAATCTTCTTTCGCCGTTCCCCCCTTCCATGATATGGAAGGGGGGACAGGTTCTTGGGAGTTAGAAAGTTTAAAGACGGCGCTATAACTTATACTGCGCCACAGTCTCGGTCATACGGCGCGCCAGTTCATTCAAATTCTGGGCGCTCTTCTCGGCCTGCCGCGTCGAGGCCAGGCTCTGCACCGTCGCCTGGTTGATGTTCTGCATCGCCAGGGCGATCTGCTCGATGCCCGTCTGCTGCTGCTGCCCGCCAGCCACC
>CAIQJJ010000060.1 GCA_903872065.1 uncultured Anaerolineales bacterium
AGCTTGTCGAAGCGCCTCTGTCTTAAAGAAAAGACTGCTTCACGCCAGGGGAAGCAGTCTCAAGCAGCGGAGTGAGAGGGATTCGAACCCCCGGTAGGCGTACACCTACAACTGATTTCAAGTCAGTCGCCTTCGTCCACTCGGCCATCACTCCATGGGTTCTTCAAACACGCCCATTCTAACATAAGGCGCGGTCAGACGCAATATCTTTAAATTTTTCGGGCGCGCATTCCGTTCGCCGTCACCAGCAGGGAAGCGCCCATATCGGCAAAGACCGCCATCCACAACGTCCCATACCCCGACAAAGTCAATACCAGGAACAAGGCCTTCAGCGCCAGGCTGAAGGCGATGTTTTGCTGGATGATGTGATGGGCGCGGCGGCTGGCGCGCACCGCTTCCGGCAGGTGCGCCAGGTTGTCTTGCATCAAGACCACATCCGCGGTTTCCATCGCCTGGGCGCTGCCGGCCCCGCCCATGGCAATGCCCACCTGCGCCGAGGCCAGGGCCGGGGCATCGTTGACCCCGTCGCCGACCATTGCCAGCGGGCCATACTCGGCTTGCAGGCTGCGCACCGCGGCGGCTTTGTCTTCGGGCAGCAGGCCGGCGCGCACCTCGTCCACCATGCCCAGGGCGGCGGCGATTTTGCGCGCCACGGCCAGGTTGTCGCCGGTCAGCATGACCGTGCGCAGGGCGGGATCGAGCGCCTTGAGGGCCGCCAGGGCGCGGGATGAATCGGGGCGCGGGGCGTCAGCGACCGCAATCAGGCCCAGCACCTGGTCGCACTTGCGCACCAGGACAACCGTCTGCCCCTGGGCTTCGACGGCCTCCACCGCCTCATGCAGAGCGGCGCACTGCTCGCTGCCGGCGGCGGCCCCCTCGTGCAGCAGGGCATGGCTGCCCACCAGCACATCGCAGCCATCCAAAAAGCCGCGCACCCCCTTGCCGGCCAGCGCCTCGACCCCCTCGGCGGCGGCGTAGAGATGGGTCAGCGAACGCTCCTCGGCGGCGGCGACAATCGCCTGCGCCAGGGGATGCGCCGAGCGCCGTTCAATCGCCGCCGCCAGGGCCAGCAGTTCATCGCAGGCGGCGCAGCGATGGCTGTACGGCGGACAGGTCAATGTCTGGGCCTGCTGTACAATCGGGCGGCCCTGGGTCAGGGTACCGGTCTTGTCGAAGGCAAAGGTCTTGATGGCCGCCAGGCCGGCCAGGTATTGGCCGCCCTTGACCAAAACGCCGCGCCGCGCCAGGCCGGTGAGGGCGCTGACGATGGTGACAGGGGTTGAGATGACCAGGGCGCACGGGCAGGCGACAATCAGCAAGGCCAGGGCGCGGTAGAGCCAGCCGTGAGTGGAGGGCGTATCAAAAAAGGGCTGTCCAAAGAAGAGCGGCGGGACGATCGCCAGCAGCGCCGCGGTTCCAACCACCGCCGGGGTGTACCAGGCGGCAAAGCGATCCACAAAGCGCTCCACCGGGGCGCGCTGCGCCTGGGCCTGTTCCACCAGGCGGACAATCCGGCTGAGGGTGGAGTCTTCGGCCGGGCGGGTGACGAGCACCTCCAGGGCGGCCTCGCCGTTGATGGAGCCGGCGAAGACCGCCTCGCCGGGCGCTTTCAGTACCGGCACGGACTCGCCGGTGATGGGGGCCTGGTTGACGCCCGAAATTCCTCGCGCCACCTGCCCATCCAGCGGGATGCGCTCGCCGGGCTTGACCAGCAGCGTCTCGCCGACCGCCACCTGCGCCACGCCCAGGGTTAGCTCGTGACGGTCGCAAAAGGGACAGTCGCCGCCCAGGTAGGGCTGCTGGCGGGCGGGGTCTATCTGCCCGATATGTTCGGCGCAGTCCTGGCAGGCGCGCAGCACGGTGGCTCGTTCGGGCTTGAGCGCCAGCAAAGCGCGCAGCGAGTCGCGGGCGCGCTCGGCGGTAAAACCTTCGAGCGCCTCGCCGATGGCGAACAGCACCACCACCGTGGCCGCCTCGCCAAATTCACCGATGCCCAGCGCGCCAAGGGTGGCAATCCCCATCAGCAGGTCAATCGTCACCTGGCGCGCCAGCCACAGGGCGCGCAGCCCGCGGCGGGCGATCGGCAGGCCAGCCAGCAGGACGATCAGCAAGTCAAGCGCCGCCGCGGCCCAGCCGATGCCCAACCACTCCAGCGGAAAAGCCAGCCCTAGCAAAAGGGCGGCGATGAGGGCCAGAGCGGTCTCGCGGCGGCTGAGGAAAAAGCGCAGCAGGGCGCGCCAGCCGTGCTGTGGGGCGGAAGGCGCGGACGAACCGCCTTCCGCTGCTTCGCCTGCGGAGCGCTCGTTGGCGACCGCGTAGCCGAGGGCCTGGACGCGGGCGGCGACGAGCTCCGGCGCGACCGCGCCGGAGACCTGCAGGGTGGCGGCGGCGAAGTTGACCTGCGCCGACTCCACGCCGGGCAGGGACGCCACGCCCTTCTCCAGCGCAAGGGCGCAGTCGGCGCAGTCCATGCCTTCGATCTGCAAGCGCAGCGTCGCAGGCGCGGCGTCGGGCGGGGTGGATGAGTGGGGTAAGCCTTGATCGGGGGGAGAAGCAGCCATATCAGTCGCCAAAGCAAATGTTCAGATCGCGAGCCGTGAGTAAAACATCCGAATCGAGGGGGACGGTTTTCATGCGGCGGGTGGCCTCCTCGAGCGGGACATACTTGACCGTGGGCGGATCGAGGGCGACCATGACGCCGCGCTGACCCTCCTCCAGAGCGCGCACCGCCGCCGCGCCGAAGCGCAGGGCGATGAGGCGGTCGGAACTGGTGGGCGAACCGCCGCGCAGCAAATGGCCCAGCACCACCAGGCGAGTCTCCTTGCCGGTCATGGTCTGCAAGGCGGCGGCGACCTGCTCGCCAACCCCACCCAGGCGTTCGGCGCGCCCGACCTCGCGGCTGATCACAGAGACTGAGCCATTTTTGGGTTTGGCGCCCTCGGCCACCATCACAATCGAGTAATTATTCCCCTGCTGCTCGCGCTCCTTGATCGCCTCGGCCACCTTTTCCAGGTCGTAAGGAATTTCCGGGATCAAGATGACATCCGCCGAACCAGAGACGCCGCTTTCGAGGGCGATCCAGCCGGCGTAGCGCCCCATGACCTCAACCACCAGCACACGCCGGTGTGAAGCGGCGGTGCTGTGAAGGCGGTCGAGGCACTCGGTGGAGAAAGAGACGGCGGTGTCGAAACCGAACGTGACCACCGTCTGATCGAGGTCGTTGTCAATGGTCTTGGGGACGCCGACCACCCACAGCCCCTTTTGGGCCAGGGCGTTGGCAATGGTCATCGAACCATCCCCGCCGACCGAGACCAGGGCGTCAATCTCGTGCAGGCGAAAGGCGCGCAGCAGTTCGTCCGAGCGATCCACCTCGACTACCTGCCCATCAAAGCCCTTAAGAGGATAATGGAGTGGGTTGCCGCGGTTGGTGGTGCCCAACATCGTACCGCCCAGGGCGGTAATGCCCTTGACGCGTTCGGGGGTGAGGCGGATCAGGCCGCCCTCGATATATTGTTCGGGGAGCAAGAGTCCGTTGTAGCCGTCGCGGATGCCGTAGACCTGCCAGCCGCGTTTGATGGCGGCGATGGTCACGGCTTTGATGACGGCGTTTAAACCGGGGGCGTCGCCGCCGCCGGTGCAGATAGCGATGCGTTTAATCGAGGCGGGCATGGCTTTCTCCTGGTGAATGCGCGGGATCCTTCTTGCCTGGCAAGGCGAGGGAGGCGATCCATCGCGCTATGATTTAAAATGAGCGATCTCGACGGGCGGCAGGGCCTCGGCGGGTTCAAAGCCAAAGACGCGAGCGTAGAAATACAACTCGGCTTCGGCGGCGCGCTGGATGTTTTCCGCTTTGCGGAAACCGTGCTGCTCGCCCTCGAAGGGGATATAGGCATACGGGAGGCCTCTGGCTTGCAAGGCGGCGACCATCGTCTCCGCCTGGGCGGGGGGAACGACTTTATCCTCCAGCCCCTGGAACAAAATGACCGGGCAGGCGATGCGGTCGGCGAAATGAACCGGGGAGCGCTGGCGGTACAGTTCGGCGGCCTGGGGATAAGGGCCGATCAGGCGCTCGAGGTAGCGCGATTCAAACTTGTGCGTGTCGTTGACGAAGGTCTCCAGGTCGGCCAGGCCATAGTGGCTGGCGCCGGCGGCGAAGAAGTTGTGCTGTGTGAGGCCGACGAGGGTTGTGTACCCGCCGGCGCTGCCGCCGCGCACCGCAACGCGGCGCGGGTCTACCAGGCCCTGGGCGATCAGGTCGCGGGCGGCGTTGATGCAGTCCTGCACATCCACCACGCCCCAATTGCCGTTGAGCCGCTGGCGGTAGGCGCGCCCGTAGCCGCTGGAGCCGCCGTAGTTGACATCCACCACGGCAAAGCCGCGGCTCGTCCAATACTGGATGCCAAAGGAAAGCAGGGCGCTGGAGGCGCCGGTCGGCCCGCCGTGGCTGATGACGAGCAGAGGCGGCAGTTCGCCGGCCGGGGCGCTGAAATCTTTGTTCTGCGGGGGGTAAAACCAGGCGTGCGAACGCAGCCCGCCCTCGGTGGGGAAATCGAGCGCCTGGGGGATGGAGATGTAGCCAGGGTCGAGGGCCAGGGAAGTGCTTTGGCGGATGACCTCCACCTGCAGATCGGGCAGGGCGACGGCGATGATCTCTGGGCGGCGAAGGGGACTGGCGGCGATCAGCCACAAGCGCCCATTGCCCCAGTGCAGGCTGTCCATGAGGGTGTATTCCTGGGTCGAGGCGGCAGCGCCATCCGGGGACAGGACGGGGTGGGCGAGGGAAATGCGGCGCAAATCGCCCTGGGGAGCGATGAGGCCCAGATTCTCGCGGCCATCCTGGCGGTACAGGCAGGCCAGCGAACCATCGGGCAGGAAGGCGTAATCGCAGATGCCGAAGACCCACTGCGGCAGGCCAAAATCGGCGTCCAGGGGCGCCAGGGGGATGGCCTGGCCCGAGGCGGCGTCCCAGCGGTAAAGATTCCACCAGCCGGTGCGGTCGGAGGCAAAGTGCAGGCGGCCATCGGGGCTCCATTGGGGCTGGTAGATGGACTCGTCTGGCCCGCCGGCGAGGCGCTGCGCATTGCGCAGGCCGTCCGGGGTGAGATCGGCCAGCCACAACTCGCTGCCATCCCAGGGCATATTGGGATGATTCCAGCACAGCCAGGCCAACTGCCGTCCGTCCGGGCTGGGGCGAGGGTCCGAGTAGAAATCACAGCCAGAGGCGATGATCTGCGCCTCGCCGCCGGCGGTGGGAATGACCACCAGCTCGTTGTCGGCGCGGAGGTCATCCTGGTGGCGCTGGCGGACACAGACAAGATGTTCCGTCTCGCCGGGGGCGGAGGGGATGACGCGCCCGTCAGCGTAGCGCAGCCCCCAGGGAAAAGCCGGCGGCGGGGTGAGAGGGGTCAATTGGCCGTCCGCCAGGAGATAGAGGCGCTGATCGCTGAAATTGGAAAAGAAGAGCCGGCCCTGGTGGACGAAATACGCGCCGCCGCCGTACTCATGCACGGTGGTGCGAACGTTTAAATCCGGCGGCAGGGACGCGGCGCGGGTCATATCACTGAGCGGCGCTTCGCCGGGGTGGGTGGCGGGTTGATAGCGCACGACCACGCCCCGCCCTTTTTCGAGCGGGCGGCCTTCAATCCAGTAGAGGTCAGCGCCATCCACCCACAGAGAGGAGAAGTTGACGCTGGCCGAGGCCAGGAGTTCAGCCTTGAGCGGCGATTTCCAGCCGCCGTAAGGAGTGGTAGAAGTTGAAGAGGAGGAGGTTTGGGACATAAATCACTTTCTCAAAATAAAACAAGGGTCAGGGCTGGGCATCCGCGTGGGCCTGGAGGATGGCGCGGTGGAGAGGCGTGGCCAGGTATTTTGGGCGCAGGCCGCTTTCGGGCGGGATGAGATCGTGCTTGCGCAGCATTTCCTCATGCGCCTGGCGCAGGTAATCGGCGGCCTCTTCAGCCTGCTGATTGGCTTGCAGGATGAGGGCGTGGCGGTAGAAAATTTGCTCGCTGAGGCATTCAATCACCTGGATGAAGCCGATCTCGCGGTAGATGGCGACGGCGGCCTGGGAGGACTGGAGGGCCTGGGCGAGGGAAGCCTGGCGTTGCGCCGGGTCTGTGGTCTTTTGGCTCAACAGGCGATAGGACTCGGCCAGTTCGCAGTGGGCGGCGATCTGATATTGGCGCGGCACCAGCAGGTCCACCGTCATCTGCAAAACCCGCCCGGCCTGCTCAATCGCGGCGTGCAAATGCTCTTCGTCGCCGGTGTTGTAAACCTGGCAGGCGACCAGCCCCAGGCCGGCGCGCCCGATCTCGGCGGCGACGCGCTCGCCAAACGGCAGGGCCTGCTGGAGGATGGATTCGGCCTGCGCCAGGCGGCCTTGCTGGAGCTTGATCTGGATGGTGCGCAGGAGGGGATAGAGACGGCTGGTGATGTGCTGCCAGATCTCGGCGGACTGCTCCAGCAGGGCGAGACCCGCCTCATAATCGCCCAGGTAGAGGGCGAGGATTTGGCCGCATTTCAAAAGGGCATGCCCCTCGTTCAAGCGCATGCCGGTGGCGCGGCTGATCTCCAGGCGCTTTTGCTCGGCCTCCGTCCACTGGCGGTAATAATCGCCGCGGCGCTCCAATTCGGCGGCCAGGGATTCGAGCAGGTCAAGCTGCAAGGCGGGGTCATCCACCTGGCGGCTGGCCTCAAAGGCGGCGTCGAGGTACTGTTTGCCCTCGGCGAGGTGATCGGGGCCAAAGGCCTTGCTGATTTCAAGCAGCAGGTTGGCCTGGGCGCGGCGGTCGCCAAGCTCCTGGGCAATATCCAGGGCGCGGCGGGCGGCCTCCAGCCAGGCGGGGTTGCTCAGGCGGTGATACTTGCGCGAGACGGCCAGCAAACAGTTCATCTCGCGTTGGGGATCGCCGGCCTGGCGGGCAAATGCCAGGGCTTCTTCGGCCATGCGCTCGCCGGCAGCCAGGTCTTCGCGGCTGTCGGGGATGTCCACCTCGGGTTGAGCCAGCAGGGCATCCACCTTCCAGGCCAGGTCGTCGCATAGTTCATCGGCCAGGGGCAGCAGGGCGCGGGCGTCCTGGCGCGAGGCGTCCAGCAGGCCCAGGTTGTGCAGCACCTGGCGGCGGCCGTTGAGCGTCTCAAAGCGCTGCGTGCGAATGCTGTACAGTTTGCTGCTGCCTTCTGGCGAGGCCTCGATCTCTTGCAAGACCTCCAGGGCGCGGGTGTAGTGGTGCAGGGCTTCCTGGTTGGCGTAGAGCTTGCGCGCTTTCTCGGCTGCCAGCAGCGTATAGAAGAGTTCTTTGCGCGGCTGTTGGGCGTAGCGATAATGATACGCCAGCAGGGACTCGTAGCGCAGCAGCGTCAGGCCGCTGTCTTCGCGAATGCACGAATCGAGCGCCTCGGCGACGCGGGCATGAAGCTGCACGCGCTGGTTGGAAAGCAGGCTGTCGTAAACCACCTCGCGGATCAAGGAGGGGGTGAAGACATATTCGACCCCCAGTTCGGGCGAGGAACTGCGCTCTTGAATCAGTTGCAAGCGCAGCAGGCGGTTGATGCCAGCGCGCAGGCGCTCCACGCCGCGCGGGGCATCCGACTCGACAACCCTGGCCAGGACGCTGCGCCAGAAGACGCCGCCGATCACCGCCGCGACCTGCAAGACATGCCGCTCATCGGCGGAGAGGCGGTTGAGGCGCTCCAACAGCAGGGCCTGCAAGCTGCCCGGCATATCGAGCGAGACGAGGGGACGGGTCTCATGCCAGTTGCCCTGTTCGTCGCGCGCCAGGATGCCTTGCTCGATCAGGGCGTGCAAAATCTCGACGATGTAATAGGGGTTGCCCTCAGTCTTGCGGATCAGCCTGTCCAGCGTGGCCGGGGTGAGGGAGGCCTCGCCCAACATGCCCTGGATCATGCGGCGGCTCTGCGCCTCGTCGAAGGGGTTGAGTTCGAGGGCGGTCAGGCGGTGCAGGTATTCGGTCTCGATATACTGGCGCAAAGTCCAGGACGGCATGCCCGGTTCCTGGCGAAAAGTGAGCAGAAACAGCGCCGGTTGGTCTTCGCAGAGGGGCATGCAGTACTTGAGCAGTTCCAAAGAGGTGGCGTCCGCCCATTGCAGCGAGAAAAAAGTTATCAGGAGCGGCCCGCGCTGGGCGAGCATCTCCAGCCAACTGCGCGCCGCCCAAAAAATCTGGCGCGGCAGGCGCTCGGTGTTTTGCACCAGTTCGGCAAACTCTTCCTCGACGGGAAGCCCCAGCAGCGAGGCCAGGTAAGGGTAGCACCAGGCGATCTGATCGTCGCCCAGGCGCTCACGCAGCCGGCGGCGGATCATGTCGGGGGCGTCCTCCGGCGTCACCTCCAGCCAGCTTGCCAGCAAAACGACCCACATCCCATACGGGACGGACTGGGCAAAGGAGCGGCAGTGGCCGCTGAGCCAGGTCAGTTGGGGCGTCATGCCGGGCGCGGAATTTTCTGGCGAGGCGGTGGAGGGGCGCAGCCAGCCCTGGGCGACGAAATGGGCATAGACCTGCTTGATCAAGAAATTTTTGCCCATGCCTTTTTCGCCTGTCACCAGCACAATCCCGCCGCGCCCGGCGGACAATTCCTCCACACGCCGTGTCAGGGTTTGCATTTCCAGCGGGCGCAGCAGCACCGAAGGGTGCAGGCGCAGGTTCTGCAGCTGTCGGGCGCGATCATCTTCCGAGAGATAGGACAGGGGGCGATAGACCGGCACCGGCGCGCTTAAGCCCTTGACCATGATCTTGCCCAGGTCTTGCCACTCGAAAGCCGGGCGCGCCAGGCGATAGGTGTTCTCGCTGACCAACACGGTGGTCGGTTCGGCGGAGGCTTCCATGCGGGCGGCCAGGGTGATCGCCTCTCCCATGCCAGTATCCTGCGGGTGGTTGTCGCCGACGCTGGTGCGAATGACCTCGCCAGTGTTGACGCCAACCCGCACCTTGAGGTGGATCGGGTAGCGCGCCTCGGCCTGCGGGGCGTAGCCCTTGACGGCTTGTTGAATGGATAGGCCGGCCAGCACCGCCCGTTCGGGGTCGTCTTCATGGGCGGCGTCGGCGCCAAAAAAGGCCAGCAAGCCATCCCCGCGGAATTGATCCACCGCGCCGCCAAAGCGTTGAATTTCGCGCTCCATCAGTTGCAGCAGGCGGTTCATCAAGTCCACCCAGGCCTCGCCGCCGATGCGCTCCAGGATCACCGTCGAGTCATGCACATCCGCCATCAGAACGCTGACCAGGCGGCGCTCGCCTTCCAGCTCGCGCAAGGGACGCTCCGCCGGCAGGCCCGCCGGCGGCGTTTCCGCCGCCGCGGGGGGCTGCGCCTCAGCCTGCGGTTGGGCTGCGCCGCACGCGCCGCAAAAACGGTAGTTCAGCGGATTTAAAAAATTGCACTGCGGGCAGGCTTTTGCCAGCAATGCGCCGCACATCCCGCAGTATTTCATAATACCGGCGCTGTTAAAACCACTCTCAAAGCCGCAGGACGGGCATTTCATGGGAAAAATCTCGTCAGTATTTCCTGGAGTCTAAAAATCCACGGAGAGGTCCGATGGCTGCGAGCGCTGTCCATGGGGTCTCCGTGGGGAAGGAAAGAACCTCCGTGGGCGAAACTGCTGTGTTGGAGGTTCCTTGAATCCGGCGAACGGCGCAGTTACATTGAGGCTTCCAAAACTGTGCGGAAGCGCCGCGCCAGTTCTTTCAGCACTGACACCGCCATTTCAGCATCCGAGTTCAACAGGCGGTAGAAATCCCAACGCAAGATCGCAATACACTTCACATCTTCGTTCGCGATGACCGAGGCGGTGCGCACCCCCTCGTCAAGCAAAGCCAACTCGCCGAAGAAATCCGTGGGGCCAAACGTATTGACCACCACTTGCGCGCCATCGGGCCGCTGCCGGATCGCTTCTAGCTTCCCGCTGACGACGATGAACAGACCCACGCCGCCCTCGCCCTGTTTGACAATCGTCTCGCCGGCTTTAAATTCGCGCTCGTAGCCCAGCTTGGCCAGGCTGACAAATTGGCGTGCGTTCAGACTGCTGAAAACGGGAACTTTGTGCAAAAAGGAAATGATCTCGGTTTCGTTCATAATGTATAGGCTCCACATGCAATCAAAAAAGATGGCGTTGAGAGCGCTGCCCTCAACCTTTTATTACCTGATTGATACCACACGATGGGGATTTCGACAAGTATCATGAGTTGATTAAATAAACCTGGGCGTGCAGCGCACGCCCAGGCATTGAGAGATGCGCCGGATGCGCTAACGCACTACCAGCGGCAGGAAGACCTGCAGCGCGGGAGGCGGCGGAGGCGTGACAAACTCGATCTCATCGGAGATGATTAGGGACTCGTTGAGAGCGGCGTCGCGGAACTGGATGTACACGCGGTAGGTTCCGTCGCCGTTATCGGGCAGCTGCCAGGGCTGTTCGGCGGCCAGGGGCGTCCAACTGGCGCCGGTCATATCCGGGTCATTGCTGATCCGCATCTCCACCCCGCCGCTGACCTCATTGTATTGGATCGCCAGCGGCCCGCCCATGTGGGCGTTGGCCGATTCGGCCGCGCCCTCCAAAGGCGTATCCGTCGAGGAGATAAACAGGGTCACGTCGCGGCTGTTCGTTTGGGCGTCGCCCTGGTTGATCAGCATCGCCCCGCTGGGCGGGTCTGGATCCAACTTGGGCGTAACCGTGACCGGTTCGCTCATTTCGCCGGTCGCTTGCCCGCCGCCGGTCGGATCGATATACTCCGGCTCCAGCCAGGCGTAGTAGGTTTCGCCGTTGGCGATGGGCAAGGTTTGGTCGTCCAGCAGGAACTCGCCCTTATCCCCCAGGTCAATTGGCTTGCCAGGGTTGAGGGGATCGGTGGAGAGATACAGCCGCATATTGGTATAGCTGAACGGCGGCGTCCAGCGGATCAGGATCAACTCGTTCAGCCCGGCGATGCTGAAATGGCGCAGGCGGGATACTTTATCATCCTTGGCATACAGCGGGTTGCGCTGATTGCGCACCTCTGAACCATCGTTCTCGCCGCCGCGGTCAGTGTCGCGTTTGCAGGGCAGGGTGCCATACTGGAACTCGCTAATATTCGTCAGGCCGTCGTCATCCTTGTCCAGGCGAGCGTCATTGGACTTCAGGTCCAGTTCGCAGCGTTTTTCCCAATCGTCGGGCATGCCGTCTTGATCGTTATCATTGAACTCCGGCCCCTTGATCCAGAAGCCGCCATTCCAATAACGCCGCGAAGTGCTGCCAGTTCCATCATCCCAGGAGGCGAGGATAGAGACATTGTATGTACCGCCGAGGGCGGCCTGGGGGAATTCCCCGCCGTAGATGCCATCGCCTGCCGCGCCGTCTGCATGCGCCCCATCATCCAGCAGCAGCAGATAATAGGAACTCCCACCGGGCTTCTCGATCAAGGCTTCCACTTTTGCGCCAGGGATCGTCCCGCCCTTATTCAGTAGAACGGCGACGATCGGGACAATATCTCCTGCGACGCCCTGGTTGTTGACAATCGGGGCCAGAAAACGACCTTGCAGCATGATATTGGTCTCCGCCGAGGCGTTGACCATAAAATCGCTTTCGTATAACTGAACGCTTTCCACCGCAGCCGGGCCGCAGGCGTAGTACTGCGTGCGTACATTCCACAGGCCCTGCTTGGGATTGGTAACGATCAGCACATCGTCATAAGTCGAGTTGCGGATATCCCAATCGGCGGGGGTGGCTTTGTTGGCCGGGCTGATCGGGTAGCCGCGCTGCTCAAGTGGCAGGTCGGGCGGGTAGATGTCCACATAGCGCGTGAAGCCATCCGAACAATAGTCGCCCTGTTTGCCTGAGACGACGATCCGCAAGGTATTGACGCTGCCATCCACATAGATTTCAGACTTTTTCGAAGTTCCATCGGAAGTGGCAAGGTAGACTTCATGGAACAAACGCGAGGCGTCCTGGCTCTTGGTTTCGATGTAGTCATACACATCGTTCAACCCTAGCGAACCAGGCAGAAGGGTAGCCGCCATGCTGTTGATGAACTGATCCGACGCTCCCAAGGCGCTCAACTGGGCGCGGTTGGCCTGGACGATGTCGGCATTGGCTCGTTGGCTGCCGGTGGTGGTGGGGACGTAGCGGTAGATGCCGCCCGTGTCGGCGGCGATTTGCGCCAGCAGCGCGCCGGGGGCGTCATTGGAGAAGCGCACCGTGTCAATCACCACGCCCGAGTCGATCAGTTCGGCGCGCACATCGTTGTAGAGCGGCTTGACGTTCTCATCGCCGTCGCTGAGCAAGACAATGTGCTTGGGGTTGGTGTTGGCGGGGCCGGCCAGCAGTTGGTCTTTGGCGTCCACCAGGGCCGGGCCGATCGGCGTCCACTCGCGCGCCGTCAGGTTGTTGATGGCGGTGTGGGCGGCGGCAATGACGGTGGAAGCCGGGTCGGTCACATCGGTGCGCGGCAGGCGGGTGATGATGTCCAGGGCGCAGTTGCCATCGCCAGACGGCATGCCGCAGCCGGGCGGGTTGTCATGGGCGGAGAAGTCGGTGATCACAATCCGGTCGCCGACGCGCAGCAGATCGGCCATCACCGTTCCGGCGCGCTGCGCATTGAACAGGCGCGTCCCCTGGCCAACCAAATCCTCCGTCGTCATCGAGCCTGAGCCATCGAACACCAGGGCAAAATCGGTATTGCCCGGGGCGACATAGAGCAGGGCGTTGGTTTCAGTGTCGCAAACCGTCCCACTGGCGCAGACCTTGAGATCCACAAAGGTCGTGCCGGCAGGTTTGACCGGCGGCAGCATGACCGCCCAGTATTCCTCGCCGACCTGCTGAAAACTGCCTGGGACAATGCTCGGCGCATCGCCGCCGGCGTCGGCGGTCACATCCGCTTCGAGCAGACCCGTCACCGGCGCGCCGCCGCTGGTCAGCTTGAAGCGCGCCAGGAAAGCGATCGGGCTGTCGGGCGCGCCCACCAGGGCGTAATTGACCTGGCGCGGCTCCAGCAGCTGCAGGGTGGGCGCGACGCAGGTGAACGAGACCGTGTAGCTGCCCGGCGCGTCAAAGGCGTTGATGCTGGCGGCAATCCGGTCGAACGTCCCTACGCCGGGGAAGATGCGCGAGAAGTTCTCTCCCAGCCAGGCGTAGCGGCGCACGCTGGTAGGAGCGGCGCTGTCCACCGCCATCAGGTTGATCCCCAGGTACGCGCCCGAGGCGCCGTCCACCTTGACTTCGACAAAATCGCAGCCGGCCTGCGGCCTGACCTGGTAGTAATAGCCGGCCCAATCGTCGGGCGTGGCCTCGCTCCAGCTTTGCGGCGTCCCACTGGACAGGTTGACATTTTGTCGCAGGGCGATGTCAGCGTAAGGGCTGGAGTCGTCATCGGTGTAGACCAGCTCCGGCTGTGTGGCGGGATCTGCCCATTTCTTCAAGTAGTTGGCGGCGAAGAAATCGGTGAAGAAAGATTCTTCGGTTTTGCCGGGCTTGAGCGAGGGGATCAAAGTATCCAGCACATACAGGGTGTCGGCGACATCGCAAGCCTCGTAATGGTGGCGCAGGGCGTCCATGTGATGCTCAGGCTGCGAGGCGCTGTATAAGACCCCCAATTGTTCAATGAAATACTTGTTGTACAGGTTGCCGTAGCTTGTATCGAACATGCTGACCGTGGGGTCATAGCCGATATTGTTGTAACCGGCAATATCCATTGTGGCGTCCACCGCATCCGCCCCCAGGTCGGCGTAGCCCTCGACAAATTCTGCGTCAGCCGAGTAATTGGCTTGCAAGAAAGCATAGCAGCCGCTGTCATAGGCGTACTGCAGGTAATGTTGGAACTCATGGTAGACCGCCCACTGTTCATTGCCGGCGCGCACGGTGGGCGAGTCAATCCCGATATTACAAACGCCGGACGAGGCCCAATAGGCGATCCCCGCCCAACCGATGCCATCTTCCAATTGGACATTGATGCGGTTGCCGCAGCCGGTGTCATAGGGGCCGCGCGCAAAGATGGCGTAATACTTTTGCCAGGCTTCGCGCCCAAAGCGCCCGACGCGCTGCGCCTCGGCGTCGCTGTTGATCCAATGCTGCAAGTTATAGGTGACGCCGTCCACCGTGCGGGAGGCGGCGGTCATGTTCTTGGTGTACCACACGCGGATCGTCTTGCTGACGCCGCCGACGACAAAGTTTTCGTCGTAGCATTCATCCAGCAGCACACCGTCAATCGTCGGGCCGCCGGAGCAAGCCGCGCCCGGCGAGGCCGGGCCGGCCTGGGCCGCGGCGTTGACCAAAAAGCCCGTCTCCGCCGCGGGAACGGACGCCGCGGACGCGGCAAGGGAGTTGTCCGGCGCGCCCGGCCCGAAGCTCAACTGCGCTTGGGAGGGCTGCGCCGCCCGCCAGGCTGCGGCTGCCAGGGCAATGAGCAGGGCGGGCAGCAGCAGTCGCAAAGCTTGTTTCAACCTACGTTGACTTTTCATTTGATTCTCCTTTAGACAATTCTTTCGATGCGATGATTGTGTGTTGACCTTACAAATTTGCAAATTAGATAATTATTGTCTAAATATGAGTGTATCAAGGAATGAACAAAAGTCAAGTAGTACTTCTCACCTATTTTGTCTGACCGCTCAGCGCGCCTGAGAACAGCGTTAACGCCAGGAGGCCTGGGCGGCAGCCAGTTGATCTTGCAATTGATCCCAGGCGGCGATCAGGCGATCCTCCCAGGGATCGTCGTCGCTGTTCTCAAGCCGCCCATGTTCATCCAACCAGCGCGCCATGCGCTGCACCCCGTCTTTCCAGGTCACAGTGTATTGATAGTCCAGATCGCGCTTCGCTTTGGCGTTGTCGAAGATATTATCGAACTGGAAATTCTCGCTGCAAATCGTGACGCCCAGGCGGGAGAGCAGGTCGGAGGGGATATGCACCAGGCGCGGGCAGGGCGCGTTCAACGCCTCGGCCGCCTGCTGATAATACTGATCCCAGGTCAGCCACTCCTCGCCGGTCACGTGGTAGGCCTGGCCGAAAGTTTGCGCTTTGCCGCACGCCGCGGCGAAGGCGCGCCCCACATCGCTCTGGTGGTTGCACGTCCAGAGCGACTGCCCATCGCCATGCGACACCACCGGCTTGCCCTTGCGCAGGCGATCCACCAGGCGGCCCCAACTGATCGGGTGCAGCGGCCCGCGCCCCTCGCCGTAGGTGTAAGCCGGGCGGATGATCGTCAGCGGGAAAGCGCCCTGGGCGGCGGCCTCTTGCAGGCGCTGCTCGATGATCACCTTCTTGCGGCTGTAATCGTTCAGCCCGCCGTAGCCCTCGGCTTCGGTATATGGGTAGCGCGCCGCCGGCTTGCGATAGACATCCACCGTGGAGCAAAAGATGAACTGCCCCACCTGGCCGCGGAAGGCGCGGATCACACTGTCGGCGTCCTCCGGCTGGTAGCCAACCATATCCACCACCACATCGAAGCGCCCGGCGGCGGCCATTTGAGCCTCGAAGGCCGGGTAAGCCGTGCGGTCGCCGTGCAGGGTCGTCACACCGGGGGCGGTGGGATAAAAAGACTGGCCGCGGTTGTAGAGTGTGACCTGATCGCCGCGTTCGGCCAGGCAGTGAGCGGTGGTTGTGCTGATCAGCCCCGTTCCGCCGATGATTAAAATGCGCATAGGAAACTCCATGAATGAACTATTGTGGGTCTTGACCGTACAAATGACATTTTACGCCAAAAATCGCTTGCGCCGCGCCTCTTTCGCGGCTAGAATCGGAGCATGCGCTGCGACGTGTTCACCCTCTTCCCCGAAGTTTTCGAGCCTTACCTGCAAACCGGCATCCTCCAGCGCGCCCGCCAAAACCATCTGCTGACCGTCAAACTGCACAACCTGCGCGATTGGACGACTGACCGCCACCGCACGACCGACGATATGCCCTACGGCGGCGGCGGCGGCATGGTGATGAAGGCCGAGCCGATCTTCGCCGCGGTCGAGGCGGTGCTGGGCCGCCCGCCGGCCTACCCGCTGATCATGCTCACCCCGCAAGGGCGCGTCTTCAACCAGCGCGTGGCCTACGAACTGGCGCAGCAGCCGCGCCTGGGCCTGCTCTGCGGGCGCTACGAGGGCTTTGACGAGCGCGTGCGCCAGCACCTGGTCACCGATCAGATTTCGGTCGGCGATTACGTCCTTTCGGGGGGCGAACTGCCGGCGCTGCTGATCATTGACGCCGTGACGCGTCTGATCCCCGGCGCGCTGGGCGACCCGACCGGCGCCGAGGACGACAGCCACGCCTCCGGCCTGCTGGAATACCCGCACTACACCCGCCCGGCCGAGTTCCGCGGCTGGCGCGTGCCAGAAGCGCTGCTCTCCGGCGACCATGCGCGCATCGCCCGCTGGCGGCGCGCCCAATCCCTGCTGCGCACGCGCCAGCAGCGCCCCGACCTGCTCGCCGGCGTCTCTTTAAGCGAGGCGGAGAAGCGAATGTTGGAGGATGGGGTTATGAATAAGGAAGAGGAAGGGTAGCGCTCGGCGCAGCCCAGCGAAAACGGCTGGAAAAATTCAACCCTGCTCAAGGGAACATTCGACCTGGAGGTGTGTATGCGGCTCAACTACGGGAAAACATTCCTGCTCGGATTTGGCTTTTTTGGCGTCAGCGTCATCTGGAGCGTGTACAACGCGTTCGTACCGGTCTTTCTTTCACAGAAATTTGGCCTGGATGTGCGCTGGATCGGTTTCTTCATGACGCTCGACAACATCGCCGCGCTGCTGATCCAGCCGCCGGTGGGGGCCTGGTCCGACCGGCTGCGCACACCCATCGGCCGGCGCATGCCCTTCATCTTGATCGGCGCGCCGATCGGGGCGCTCGCCTTTGGCCTGATCCCGCTGGCGGGCATCCTGCCCTTGTTTGTGGCCTGCACCTCCACCCTGCTCTTGAGCATGGCCCTGTGGCGCTCGCCGGTCGTCGCCCTGATGCCCGACATCACCCCCTCGCCGCTGCGCTCGCAGGCCAACGGCGTGATCAACTTCATGGGCGGGGTCGGCTCGATCATCGCCTTCCTGGGCGGTTCGGCGCTGTATAAGATGAACCCGGCCTACCCCTTCTGGCTCGGCTCGGCGCTGGTCATCGCCGCCACGCTGCTGGTCTTCTTCTTCATTAAAGAACCGCGCGAGTACGCCGCCGGCGAGGCCGCGCCCAACCTGATGGTCAGCCTGAACGAGGTGCTGCAAAGCGAAGAAAAGAGCGCCCTGCGCATCCTGCTGGCGATCTTCTTCTGGTTCGTGGGTTACAACGGCATCGAGGCCTTCTTCAGCCTGTACGCCATCAATCACCTGCGGCTGGAAGCGGCGGACGGGGCGCGCCTGCTCGGCCAGCTTTCCTTCATTTTCGTCTTGTGCGCCCTGCCGGCCGGCTACCTGGGGGCCTCCTTTGGCCGCCGGCGCACGATCATGACCGGCGTCAGCCTGATGGGGCTGATCCTGTTGAGCATCTTTGCCCTGCCGTCCAGCCTGCTGACGATGCACCTGACCACTCTACCCGCCCTGGGGGAAGTGCCTGTGCTGGGCCTGCTGATGATGCTGGCCGGGGCTTCCTGGTCGCTGGTCAACATCAACTCGCTGCCGATGGTGGTGGATATGACTGAGCCCGCCCGCATCGGTACCTATACCGGCCTCTACTACCTGTTCTCGACCCTGGCGGCCATCGTCGGACCGAATATCAACGGCTGGCTGATCCTGTTCAGCGGCAGCAACTACAACGCGGTGATGGTGATCGCCCCGCTTTTCATGCTGGCGGCGCTGGTCATGATGTACGGCGTGCGGCGCGGCGAGGCGGTCGCGGATGGAAGTTAGCGCTTCAGGGATCGCCGTCCTGTGGCGCGACGAGCAGCTCCTGGCGATCAACAAGCCGCCGGGGCTGCGCACGCTGCCGGACGGCTACGACCCGGACGCGCCGCACGTCCGGCGCGCCCTGGAGGGGGAGTACGGCCGCCTGTGGATTGTGCACCGCCTGGATAAAGAGACCAGCGGGGTGCTGCTGCTGGCGCGCAGCGCCGCCGCCCACCGCCAGTTGAACGGGCAGTTCGACGCCCACACCCCGCGCAAGGTCTACCACGCCCTGGCCGCCGGCGCGCCGCCCTGGGAGCAGTTCACTTTCGACGCCCCGCTCAAGCCGGACGGCGACCGCCGCCACCGCACGCTGCCCCATCCGCAGGGCAAGGCCGCTCTGACGCACGTGCGCGTGCTGGAGCGCTTTGCGGGGGCGGCGCTGCTCGAGGCCCGCCCGGAGACCGGGCGCACGCATCAGATCCGCGCCCACCTGGGCTTTGCCGGCTTTCCTTTATTGAGCGATGAATTGTACGGCGGCGCGCCATCCGCCTGGATCGGGCGCTGCGCCCTGCACGCCCAGGCGATCAGCTTCCTGCATCCCGCCAGCCTGCAGCCGCTGACCCTCGCCGCGCCCTATCCTGAGGATTGGTTGGAGGCGCTGCGGCGGCTGCGAGGGAATCACTGAAAAGAAGATGAAGGGGATGAAGATACTGACGATGGGGGGAGGGGTCTCGAACTATCGAGCCGCGCCCGGCATTAAACCTGGCTTCCCCCATAATTAGCGGTACAATCAACCTGTGTACGCCGCCGGCCGGCGGCGCTGAGTCATGCTTGATCTCTGCCGGAGAGGTATGCGATGCCTTTTGACCTGATAGAGTGGAAACGACAATTCTCAAAACGCCTGTCGAACTGGCGCGCCCGCCTGGACGGGGACAGGCCGGTTTACCCCTTTCTTTCGGCCGCCGCGCTGTGGCCGGTGGCGGACGCTGCCCGGCGAGGCGACTGGGCGGCGATTGGGCAGTTGGCCGCCCTGACTGTCTCCAGCCTGGGGACGACTCTGCTGGCGAACCAGGTTCAGACCTGGCAGGATGAGGCCGACGCGGCGCAGCAGTTGGAGCGCGCCGCCGCCGACCCCGCTCTGCGGGCGGAACTGGAGGCGGTGCTGGCGAAGTTGGATGCTTTCGCGCTGGCCGAGGGCGCTTTGGACGCCGCCGACCGCCCCTGGTTTGTGGAGACGATCCAGCGTGAACTGCGCAGCCCGGGCGGTTCAACCGAGGCCGGCGCGCCGATCACACAGAAGGCCGGGAAAGATTCCGTCCAGTTCGGCCAGGTGAACGGCGATGTGAACCTGCAGGTGAACTACGGCGCGGCCGGCGGCTCGAAGCCTCTGCCGCTGCCCGAAGCCTTGCCGCTTTACCTGGATCACCTGATCGCCACCCATCAGCACTTGAAGTTGCAAGGTATCCGCGCCGGCAGCCAGCCGTTGAGCGTGGCGCTGGAGAAGGTGTACGTCTCGCTGACCGCCCTCGATCGACAGGCCGCCCAGGCGCGGCCGGCGGCGCGCCAGAACCGTTCGCCGCTTGAAGCTGACCAGGCCGATCGCTCTGAATGGGGCGGCAATACTGGCGAACTGACCATTGCCGCCGCGCTGGGACGCTATCGCCGCCTGGTGGTGATCGGCGACCCGGGCTGCGGCAAGACCACCCTGCTGGCTTACCTGGCGCTGACCTACGCCCGCGCCCGGCGCGATGGGGGTCAGACTGTCCAGCAGCGCCTGGGGCTGAACGAGAATGATACTCTGCCGATCCTGCTGCCGCTGCGCGACCTGGGACGCCATCTCAAAGAGCAGCATCCCGACCCCGGCCAGGACGGCCCGGCGCTGCTGCTCAACTACCTGCACGCTTACTTCCAGGCCCAAAAGATCGAACTGCCGCCGGATTTCTTCGACCCGCCGCTGGCAGAAGGGAAGGCGGTGCTGCTGCTGGACGGGATGGATGAGGTGGCCGAAAACGCCCTCCGCCAGCGGACGGCGCGGCTGATCGAGAAGTTCGCCGCTCGCTATCCCAAGTGCCGCTTCGTCGTCACCAGCCGCGAGGTGGGCTACGAAGGCGCGGC
>CAIQJJ010000061.1 GCA_903872065.1 uncultured Anaerolineales bacterium
GCCTGATCTTCAGCGGGAAGGAATCTCGCCAGCCAGGTCTTTTGGGGCAGGGTGGTCGGCGGACTGATGCGCCGCTGCATCTGCCACTGCGCCTTGCGGCGCTCAACTGCCGCGTGCAGACCCGGCAGTTCTGCTCCCTTTTCCAGCCCGGCAGCCAACTGCTCCACTTCCTGGGCTTCCAACCAGTAAATGTCGGCTGGTGCGGCGATCGCTGCGCTTTGCGCCAGCCGCCTCCCCAGTTCCGCCAACAGGGCGTGGATTTGCGGGTAGCCCAATCCCAGGTCGGCAATGCTGTCCTCGCGCAGCGGGGCGCTCTTCTGCGCCCAGGCGAGCAGGTCGAGGAACCACTTGCGGCGCAAACCATCCAGGCGCGCCGTAATCGCTTCCGCGGCGCGCGTCCGCCGCTCCACCGCCAGGCGCTGGCGTTCATAAGGATTGCCGCCGCCGTCCAGGTAGATTTTGAGACTCTCCAACAGCGGCGCCGGCTCCTCCGCCGGCAGAGGCCTGGCGAAATCCAGATCGTAGACCGCGTGGCCGAACTCCCGCAAATAAGCCGCGAAACGCGCCGCGAATTCGCCGGCCAGAATGGGCGCGCCGGTTTGCAAGTCCGCGTTGATCTGCTCCGCCGGCGCGCGCCGCAAATAATCCGCCAGTTGCGGCTGATCCTTTGCCCAGGCTGCCAGGTCAAAGAGCGCCTTCTCCGCCCGCAGGGCCTGGTTCTCCATCCCAAACAAAAAAGCCTCCGCCTGCAGGTCATCCTTGCGCTTGATCAGGGCGCCGTAAAACTTCGCAAAGACCACCTCACTGCCCAGTGCCACCGGGATGGGCCCTGATTGCGCAATGGTATAACACTCGGCGGTCGCAGCAAAGATTTCGCGCGTCCCCGCCAGCAGTTCCGCCGGTGTGAGCGCCTCCAGAGAACGCGCCTGCCATTTTTGCACCACCGCCAGGCATTTCTCTCGCCCCTCTTGCATGCGCTGCGCCGCAGTTCTGATCACCATGCCTAACATGGAGATCGAGGCTTTGGTCATCTGCCAGGCCATCTTTGGGGTAAATGTCATCCCGATGTACACATAGCCATTAAGCACCGCAAACAGATAACTGTTGTCCTCTGTCACCCCCATGTCGCCCATCAACTTCAGGCTGGCAAGGCGTGCAATTGGCACCGCCAATGTGGCAAATAATGGGGAGACCGGCCCCGGCAAAAACTCGGCGAAGCTGCCGCGCGCCAGCACCGCTTTGGGGGAGGGCAGCAGCCATTCCAGCGCTTCCGCGGCAGCCGCCTCCGCCGGCGGCAGAGCGGTAATCGGACGCGCCTGCACGATAGCAAATTCCCCCGCCGGCGCATCTCCGGCAAGGCGCAGCGTCCACTCGATGTCCATCGGGCGCGCGTAGAGAGCTTCAATCGCCAGGCCCAGGCGGGCCAATTCCGCCGCCTGGATGTCGCTCAACACCGGCTGCGATCGCTGCGCGGCCGGCGTCGCGGTTTCATGCACGCCGCTTTCGTCGCGCACCGTCATCACCTGCTTATCCGCCGTCTCGCGGCGCAGCACCGCCCCGCCCGGCCTGGCCAGGGTCAAGGTATCTGGCGTAACCGCCCCGGCGACCAGCGCCTCGCCCAAGCCCCAGGTCGCCGTGAGCATCATTTCGTCGCGCCGCCCGTTGATCGGGTTGGCGGTGAACAAAACCCCGGCCGCGTCCGCCAACACCAGTTCTTGCACCACTACCGCCAGCGCCACCGCCTCCGGGCCAATCCCCTGCCAGCGGCGATAAGCGATCGCCCGCGCCGTCCACAGAGAAGCCCAACAGTTCTTGACCGCCTCCAGCACAGCTTCCACGCCGCGAATGTTCAAATAGGTCTCCTGCTGCCCGGCAAATGAAGCCTCCGGCAGGTCTTCAGCGGTAGCCGAGGAACGCACCGCCGCCGGCCCTGTCGGCTGGCAAAGCGCCTGGTAGGCCTCTGCGATCTCCTGGCTGATCTCCGGTGGGATCTGTCCCTGGGAGAAAAGGTCGCTGATCTGGCGCGCGGCCGCTTCCAGGCTGGCCGGCTGGGCGTCACCCGGCAAAGCCGCCAGGAGGCGCGGCTGCAGATCATTTTCGGCGACGAAACGCCGGTAAGCATCGGTGGTAATGTGAAAGCCTGGCGGGACGGGCAGTCCGGCGCGGCTCAATTTCGCTAAAGACATCCCCTTTCCACCCACCCTTTCCAGGGTAGCTTGCGGGTCAGCAAGAGGGAGAACATACATTGACATAGGAACCTCCGATGTGATGGGCGCGCAGCAGCCGGTCAATCATCGGCGCTTCAACCGGCTTGAGCAGGTAAGCCAACGGATGCAAGGCCAGGGCGCTCGCTTTCAAATCCGCGTCCTGATAGCCAGTGGTAAAGATCAGGTTGGCGGAAGAGAAAGTCTTAATCTGGCGCGCCGCTTCCAATCCATCTACCTCTCCCATCAAATGAATATCCACAATCATCACGTGCGGCGCTTCTTTGCGGGCGATCTCAACAGCCTCTTCGCCCGTCGCCGCCACCCCACAAACCTCGTAACCGGCCCGCTGCAGCCCTCTCTTTAAAGTGATGGCGACCAAGGCCTCATCTTCAATGATCAAAATTTTTGTCTTCTGCATTCGTTACACTCTAGAATGGTAGAGATCGTCCTTAAATTGCAGCCGGCAAGACATGCCTTGCGTGGCGTCAAAATAAAGCCGACCCTTAAGCTGGCTTTCCGCCAGGATGAAAACCGTCTGCAAACCCAGGCCGGCGTTCTCCCTGGGATCAAAGCCAGGCGGCGCGCCGACGCCGTTATCGCTCACACACAGAATGATCTCGTCATTTTCCGTCCGCTGCAATTGGACGCGGATCTCGCCCTGCCGTCCGCCCGGAAAAGCATGTTCTAAAACATTAGAAATCAGATCGTTTAAAATCAGGCCGCAGGGGATGGCCGTATCGAGCAAGGTAAACACGTCCTCCATCTCAGGCAGGTAAACAATGCGCTCAGAGGAGATTTCGTAGCCGGACAGCAGCAGTTCCACCAAATCGTTGATATATTCCTTTAAATTGATGCGCGAGAGATGACGAGCTTCATAAAGTTTCTGATGCACCAAAGACATGGAGTAGATGCGGTTGCGAGTTTCTTGCAAAGCTTTGCGCAGCGCTTCATCGTCGCTCGCATCGGCCTGCATCTGGAGCAAAGCCAGGATCACGTTCATGTTATTCTTGGTGCGATGATGCAGTTCGCGCAGCAGGGTCTCCTTTTCAGCCAGCGCCTTCTCAGCCAGCGCCTCAGCCGTCTTTTGCGCGGTGATATCTTTGCCAAAAACCGAGATGCCAAATACCTGCTCCCCTTGCTCAAGCCGGTTGAAGTTTAGCTGTAAAATGCAGTGAGCGGCCGAAAACTGGTATTCCGCCGTAAACGACCCGCTGTTCAAAACGCGCTGATAACTCTCGCGCCAAAATTGGATGTGTGACGAGCCAGACGGGAAAAGGTCTTCGGGCCGCATCCCTGGCTCCAGCGTAATTCCATCCCACATCTGAAAGTATCTGTAAAGCGTCTGGTTCCAACTCATCAGCCCGAAGCTTTGCGAGTCCACCGACCAGATCATATCCGCCGTGCTGTTGAGGATCACATTGAGCAGCGCCTGCGATTTGGCAATCTCGGCTTCGGCGCGCCGGCGCTCACTGAAGCCAATTGCCGCCCCAACGATCACCGGATGACCATTCAGGCAGGCGCGCACCCCAAGAACTTCACCGTAGATCGTTTCGCCGTTTTTGCATCGGCCGCGCACCTCGTAGCGCAGGCTCGCTACCTCGCCGGCGAGCCGCCGCCGGACATTCTCCAACGCCAGGGCGTGATCCTCAGGATGGATGATTTGGGTGATCGCCGCGCCGATCAATTCCTCCGCCTCATAGCCAAAAAGCCTGGCCATGCCCTGGTTGACATACATCAGGCGGTCATTTTGAATGACATAGAGATTGATCAATGCATTGTCGTTTAAGGCGCGAAAAAGCGCCTCATTCGCAGGCAAATGCAACCCGGCTGGCGGGCTCACCCAATTTTTTATTTCCTTACCCTGCAGAAACTGCCCAGGATTTTTCCGGTGTCTGACTTGGGTGATCATCTTCTTCATACACTGACTTTCAGAAATGGTCAAACTTGTTTAAGGAAGATCAACAGACCGTTAATCTTATTTTACCATGTCTTGTAAGTTTTATTTGCAACACAGGCTCTTTATACAACTTTCTTAACGCTCCAGCCAACTTCTCGACGAACCCGCGCCAGCGGGTTTCGTGATAAAATCCTTTTTACCGAAAGGCCGCTCATGGATCACCTCTCCCTGCTCGAAAACCTGCTCAAAATCTACAGCCCCTCCGGGCAAGAACTCCCTGCCGTCGCCTTCCTCGTAGACCAAATGCGCGCCCTGGGCTTTGAGGCCGGCATTGACCCCGCCGGCAATGCCGTGGGCTGCTGCGGCCAGGGCGACCAAACCATCGTCCTGCTTGGGCATATTGATACTGTCCCCGGCTTTATCCCTGTGCGCGCCAGCGATGGCGAATTGTGGGGCCGCGGCGCGGTGGATGCCAAAGGCCCTCTGGCGACCTTCGTTTGCGCCGCGGCCGAGGCGCGCCCGCAAATTCCTCCCGGATGGAGGTTGGTCGTCATCGGTGCAGTGGGCGAAGAAGCCGACAGCCCCGGCGCACACTACCTCAAAGACCTTTACCGCCCGGCCTTTGCCGTCATTGGCGAGCCAAGCGGGTGGGAAAAAATCGCCCTGGGTTATAAAGGCTCCGCCTGGTATGAATACTCCGCCCAACGCAGCATGGCGCACACCGCCGGGCGGCATGAGAGCGCCTGTGACGCCGCCTTCGGCTTTTGGCAGCGCGCCTTAGCCTGGGTGAACGCGCAGAATGCGCCCACCTCCAGGCTTTTCGAGCAGATCAGCCCCACCTTGCGCGGCATGAACTCTGAGACCAATGGCTTTGCTGAAAAAGCCTCCTTGCGCTTTAACTTAAGACTTCCACTCTCGTTGAGCATTGAAGCCTGCGACGCCGCCCTGCGCAGTTTGCTCGATGAAGCCGAACTGAGGCTGTTGGACAGCGTGGCGGCCTATCGCAGCGAGAAGAATACCCCCCTGGTGCGCGCCCTCCTCGCCGCCATCCGCCAGGCCGGCGGCGCGCCGAGCTTCTCCCTCAAAAACGGCACCGCCGACATGAACATCGTCGGCCCGCTCTGGAACTGCCCCATCGTCGCTTACGGGCCAGGCGATTCCACCCTGGATCACACCCCCGAAGAGCGCATCGTCATCGCTGAATACGAACAGGCCATTCGTGTCCTGGCGCATGGATTGTTAACGCTGTGCCACAATAGTTGAACGATCTTTTTCACGCAAATTTTGTTTGACTCTGCAAACGAACAAGATTAAACTATGCTCAACAAATTGCGAAATTTATCCTGGAGGTAATCCGCCATGGCGACTGCCTTGTTTCAACTGGTTATGCGTTCTGGTCCCACGCCGGGCAAGACTTATCCGCTCAGCAAAAGCGAAATCTATATCGGGCGGGATATCAACAATGACATCACAATCAGCGATGCTGAGATCTCACGCAAGCATGTTCGCCTGATCCTGCAAGGGGGTGGTTACATTGTCGAGGACCTGGGTTCGACCAATGGCTCTTTTGTCAATGGCAATCGCTTGATGGGGCCGTTCACTTTGCGCCCGGGGGATATCTTGATGCTTGGAGAAAACGTCAGCCTGCTCTACGAATCCATTTCCTTTGACCTGAACGCAACGCTAATGGCCGGGCAGCAGATCGGCGGAGGAGCGCCGGGCAGCGGGCGCGAGAGCACACCGCAGCCGCCCCCGCCGCAAGTGCAGTCCTATCTGCCGCCTCCGCCGCCCCCGCTGGATTCCTTTTCCAGGGCGGTCGGCGAAACGCCGCCCGATGTTCCTCTCGAGGCGCTGCCCTCAGCGCCCTCAAAGAAAATGAGTTGCCAGAAATGGGCGCTGGCTGGCTGCAGCTGCCTGGTCTTGATGCTCTGTATGATCGTGGTGGGTGTCCTGCTGATCTACATGGCCGTGCCTAACCTGGTCGAACAGTTGGCTTGTTTTGGCCCCCTCAAAATCATCACCGACGCCATCCTGCAGCTCACCGGCCAACCCTATTATTGTCCATAACCAACGCCAGGGCATTCCCCATTCACTTTGGCCCACTATCCAAAGCCAGATTGATGGTGTTGAGCAAATTCTCGGCCGGCGCATACTCGCCGGCCGAGAGTTTTTGTTCGGCCTGGATCAATATCGCTTCAAAGAGCAAGTTCTCAAGCGCTCTCGGCCGGCGCAGGTAATCGGCGACAATGCCGCGCTGCCGCATTTGAGCGCCATCCAACAACCAGGCGGTGGCAAAATAGGCGGAGGGATCATAAGCCTGCTGATAGCGCCGCACCGTGTTATAAAACAAGACAGTCAGGCGCAAATCTTCCCGCTGCTCAGGGGTAAAGGTCTGCTGGCGCAAAAAGGCGATCCACTGGCTCTCAAGCTGATCCAACGAAAGCGAAAAGTGCTTTTTCAACGCCGCGTCAATCGCCGCCGCCGGCGAGGCGTCGCCTTCCTGCATCGGATGAATATCGCGGTAAAAGGCGGAAAAGGCCTCCCA
>CAIQJJ010000062.1 GCA_903872065.1 uncultured Anaerolineales bacterium
AGTCCATTCAAGAGCAGGGCAAGCTGACCCCGACCCTGCTCAAGGCTCTGGAGGCCGCGGCCACCCTGACCGCGCTCGAAGACCTCTACGCGCCCTACAAGCCCAAGCGCCGCACGCGGGCGACGATCGCCAGGGAGAAGGGCCTGCAAGGCCTGGCGGATTGGATTTTGCAGCAGCCGGCCACTAAAACCCCGCTGGCGCAGTTGGTCAAGCCCTTTCTCAATGAGCAAGTGCCGGATGAAGCAGAAGCCTGGGCCGGGGCGCGCGATATTGCGGCTGAGGTCATCAGCGATCACGCCGACGTGCGCCGGCTGACGCGCGAGAAGGCGATGAAGCGCGGCCTGCTCAAGGTTGAGAAAATCCCCACTGCGCCGGACGAAAAATTGATCTACGAGACCTATTATCAGTTCGAGTGTGCGGTCGATCGCCTGCGCCCGCACCAGGTCTTAGCCATCAGCCGCGGCGAGGCCGAGAAGGTGCTGCGCGTCAAGGTGGAGATGGCGGAGGGCGACTGGCGCAGCGCCGTCGCCTCGGCTTTCCGCCCCAACCCCGCCTCCCCCCTGGCCGCCCAACTGGAAGAGACGATCAGCGACGCCGCCGAGCGCCTGCTGCTGCCGGCCATCGAGCGCGATGTGCGCCGCGCCCTGGGCGAAAAATCCGACACGCACGCCATCAACGTCTTCGCCGTCAACCTGCGCGCCCTGCTTGGCCAGCCGCCGCTCAGCGGGCAGACCGTCCTGGGCCTGGACCCCGGCTTCCGCACCGGCTGTAAGGCGGCGGTGGTAGACCCGACCGGCAAGCTGCTGGATACGGCGACCATTTACCCCCACGAGCCGCAGAACGAGCGTGATCGCGCCTTCAAAGTCCTGGCCGCGCTCTGCCTCAAGCACAAAGTGACCTTGATCGCCATCGGCAATGGCACCGCCTCGCGCGAGACTGAGCAGCTTGTGGCGGACTTGATCGCCAACGCCGCCGCCCGCAGCAGCGATCTCCAGCCGCTGCGCGGCTTAAAATACCTGATCGTCAGCGAAGCCGGCGCCAGCGTTTATTCCGCCAGCCCCCTGGCGCGCGCCGAACTGCCCGACCTGGACGTCTCGATGCGCGGGGCGGTCTCCATCGCCCGCCGCGCCCAGGACCCCCTGGCCGAACTGGTCAAGATCGATCCCCAATCCATCGGCGTGGGCATGTATCAGCACGATGTAGACCAAAAACAGCTCAGCGCCAGCCTGGATGGGGTGGTGGAGAGTGTGGTCAACGCGGTTGGGGTGGACGTCAACACTGCCAGCCCGGCCCTGCTGACCCACGTCGCCGGCATCGGGCCGAAACTGGCCGAGGCGATCGTGGCGCAGCGCGACGCCAGCGGGCCGTTCAACGAACGCAGCGCCCTGCGCAAGGTGAAAGGGCTGGGGCCGAAAGCGTTCGAGCAGTCGGCCGGCTTCTTGCGCATCCGCCAGGGCAAAAACCCCCTGGACGCCAGCGCCATCCACCCGGAGAGCTATCCCGTGGCCGAGGCGCTTTTGCAGCGCGCCAACCTCTCCCTGGCGCAGCCGGCCGAACGCCGCCAGGCGGCTTTGGAGGCGCTCAAGGCCAAAACCTCGCTGGACAAACTGGCGCAGGAACTCGGCGCGGGCGTCCCGACCTTGAAAGACATTTTCGAGCAGCTTGTCCGCCCTGGGCGCGACCCGCGCCAGGAAGCCCCGCCGCCCATTCTGCGCTCTGATGTGTTAAAGATGGAAGACCTGACGGCCGGCATGAAGCTGAAAGGCACCGTGCGCAATGTGGTGGACTTCGGCGCGTTCGTGGATTTGGGCGTCAAGCAAGACGGCCTCCTGCATCGCACCCAGACGCCCAGCGGCGTCGTCTTATCCGTGGGGGATGTGATCGAGGTCGAAATCTTGCGTGTCGAGGTTGAGCGCGGGCGGATCAGCCTGGGCTGGATCAAGAAATAACCCCACCCCGACCCTCCCCCATCGGAAGATC
>CAIQJJ010000063.1 GCA_903872065.1 uncultured Anaerolineales bacterium
GCCTGGGCCGCCTACCTGAACGGCGATTACCCCGCCTACCCCGAAGACATCTTGAGCTACAATCTGTCGCAGGTGGAGCAGCGTTTGGCCTTCATGCGGGACGATACGCAAGACCCCAAAACGTACACCGATTCGTACTTGCAGCAGCGCAACCCCATCACGCTCGAAGGGCTGGTGCAGCTCACCCTGGGCGGACTGCTGCCGCTCTACAACGGCGGGCACTTGATGGCTGCCGTGCGCTATTTCGACCGCCAGCGCCGCCGCCCCGGCCTGCCGGAGGATGTGGCCGCCCTGGTCGAAGCCATCCACCCGCAAGGGATCAAACTTCGTCTGGTCAATTTAAGCCCTTCTCAGCGCCGCGAATTGACTCTGCAGGCCGGGGCGTACGGCGAACACCGCTTTACCACGGTTAAAGTCAGCGGCGCTGACCAGGCTCAGGATATTCAATCCAGTTCCTTGGCGGTGGATTTGCCTCCCGCCACAGAAATCTGCCTGGAGGTTGGTTGGCAGCGCTTCGTCAACGAGCCGAGTTTTGCCTTGCCGGGCTCGATTCCTATTCGCAATACCCTTCTGCCAGCGCCGAGCGCGTGCCCGTAGGCCACGGCGGTAAAGGTGAGACGCAGTTGATTCTGGGTTCCTACCCTGCAGCGGTGCGTATGGAAGCGTTAAATGAGTGGCAATGGAATGGTAAACAACCCGAATGGCTCAATGACGCCTGGGAGGCCTCTTCGTCTGAAGGCCGCCGTTGGATGGGAAAATTGGCTGTGGAGCCAAACCTTTTATGTTTTTAAATCTGAGACGGGCAATTCACATTGTTAAGTACCTGTAATTAATTTTATTTCATTCCCCAGCATTTGTGGGTCTCGGTTAACGTGAAATGCCCAACGCCCGAGTTGTCCCCAATTATTGACTGCTTCAATCCAACGCCTGGCGGTATCGTGTTTGGCTTTGTCTTGCTCCGTGAGCAGGCCCTTGATCTCCAGCACCAGCGTCACGTCATTTTGTAAGCGCACCAGAAAATCCGGCTCATAATGATAACTGACGCCCATGAACTCATACGGGATGGTGAAGTTAAGCTGGTCATTGCGCGCATAGAAGCGCGCCACTCCCTTGTAAGCAGCTTGTTCCAGTCGGAATGCCGCAGACTGCTCCCATGTAGCAGTATCGGCAGCCACGGCATTGATATGACTAAAAGTGGTCATAAAAACCTGGCGCGTGGTCTTGAAATCTACATCTGCTGTTGTGCCAACCGGCTTGTAACGGTTCAACAAAGGCATCAGCGGCGGTTCGCCCAATTCATCATCTGGGCGAATGGCCATCAGCAGATGTTCCACAATTTGCTGCATGTAGCGCGCCTGGCCGATTTCACGCTTATCCACCCCGCGATAATTGACCTTAGTGGTCGTGAATTCGTGGACGAAGCGCAGCACTTGCGGGAAAAGTTGGTGGCGCGCCATCAGGCGCAGACGCGGGTTGCTGTGCGGGTCGGGGGCCTGGTTCTGGTCGCCGACCATCTTATATACAACCTGGCGGGCGATTTCGAACTCGATGGTTTGGATATGGGTACTCTCGTAAAAGGCCTGGCGGTCTTGCATCACAAACTCACCTGGCCCGCCTAGTCCCGTGTTCCCCAGCGGGACGCCAACGCGCGGCTTGACAAAGACGGCAGTGGGGTCAATAAAAGGTTCAACCGCCAAGACTTCCATTGCGGTAATATCGGCTGTAATGATATTTTTTTGCAGAGCAAAAGCGTACCCTTCGACCACCGGGAAACGGATTTCGAAAGCCTGCCGTTCTGGCAGGGCGCGCACGTGGTTCTTGGGCTGGTCGCCCGGCTCTGGCTTGTCTGTTTTGCGACCCTTGAATGGGATCAGGCTAAACGGCACGCCGTAAATATCCACATACTCTTCTGTTAAGAGACCCGTGGCCGGGTCAGGGGTGTAATCCATGCGCCGCAGGCCGCGCCCAACTACCTGCTCGCACAGCAGTTGGCTGCCAAATGCCCGCAGCCCCAGGATGTGTGTGACGTTGTTCGCATCCCAGCCTTCATTCAGCATCGCTACCGAGACCACGCAGCGCACGTCCTGGCCGGGCTGACCGGGTTTGCCTACAGTGGAGACGATCTGGCGCAATTGCTGGGCTGCCTCATCCCGGCTTTTGTCGTCGCCGGCCTCGGCCTGAGCCAACAGTTTGCTGTCAATCCGCACGGTTGGGCGCAAGCCCTCGCGATTGGAGAAATAATCGGGGAAGATTTCACCCTGGCCATAGGCCATTTTCATCTTGGCCTTTTTCTTGCCGGCGGCGGGGGTCTCCACACCCTCTGTTTCGTCGTCATCCTGCTCAACTTCTAGAACCACCTCAACCTGCTCCTCGCCAGAGATTTTGCGGAAAAAGATTTCGGCAATATCGGTGTTATCGCAAACGATAATCAGCACGGGCGGGGTTTTGTCCTGCAGATTGCTGGCGGCCTGAATCTGCTTAAACCGCTCTACCCACTGCCCGGCCAGGGTCAGCAGGGCCCCCTGCGCCTCGCGGTAAGCCACTTCAGGTTTGGGCTTACCGCCGCGCCCTGGCAATTTCTCGCCGGGCTGCAAGCCATCGGTAATGTTCTCCCACAGGCGGAAATACCTGGGTTCTGGCCGGCCGGTTGTGTCATTGACTGGCAGGCGTGGGATTTTGACAATCCCGCTCTCGATGGCATCCACCAGACCAAAATCGCTCACCAGCCAGGGCAGCGGCGAGCCTTCCACGTGCCCGCTGCCGGCGATGTAAAACGGCGTGGCCGAGAGGTCAACGCAAGCCCGCACACCAACCGCCTGGTTGAGCGTGTCCAGGCCGTTGATCCAGACCGTCGCTTCCTGGAATTCTTCTTCCAAGTCTTTGCTGCGCCTTTCGTCACCAATATTGAAGTTTGGCCGCCAGGCATGGTGCGCTTCGTCATTCAAGACGAAAATGCTGCCCTTGCCGTATAATTCGCCCAGCACCCGGCGGGCAAACGCATCGGGGCCTTCGGGGCCTTTGTTGACCACGGTATACGACTTGCCGCCTTCCACATGCTCCGATTCCGGCGCAAAGAGGTGCCAGTTGGTCACCAGCACCTTGCCGGCCTGGAGATGGGGGCGCAAACGGGCCGGAAGCAGGTCGAATTTCTGGTAATAATTTTCCGGGTGATCCGGACGCAACACCTGCAAGCGCTCTTTGATGGTCAAGTTGGGGCAAACGGCCAGCACCGCTTTGGAAAAGCGTTCATCGCTGGGGACCTGGCCGCGATTGCAGAAGGCCCAGGCAATCAGCATCGCCATTACCACGGTTTTGCCGCTGCCAGTGGCCATTTTCAGGCCAAGGCGGGTCAGGGCGGACAGAGACGGCTCGGCGGGCTGGTCTTTCAGCCTGTCCAGCGCCTGTCCTAAGCCCAGGCTGTGGCCTTTCTCGGCCAGCCCATCGAGGGCCGATTTGAAGCGCGGCTTTTTGCCGGAAAGCAGGATTTCGTTCAGGTAGATGACTGTTTCGACCGCCTCCACCTGGCAAAAGAACAGGCGGCGTGGGCGGTCGCTGCGCTGCCAGTAGTGGAGCAGTTCTTTGGTGATGGTGGTGGCATTTTCATAGCCGCCGCTGCGCCATTTCTTCACATCCAGGCGCAGGGCGTTGATGAAGGGCAAATCTTCGCGGGTTTCTTCGTCGAACAAGGCCAGTTGCTGCTCGCCGCCGGTGCGCTGCACCTTGTAGTAATACGAGGCTGGGCGTCGGTAAGGCACGATAGCGGCAGCGCCGGACTCAAGGTCGTAAGCCCAGTGCTTATCCGGCTCGGCGTAGGGCGAACAGAGGATGGGCTTTTCGACCGGTTGGATGGGCAGGGGTTGTTGAAATGTCATGGGATTACGCTATTTTTTAATTGATGGATGCCGAGATTGACTGGCTCATTTAGGGATCACGGTAGAAATTTGATGTGGCTTTTATTCATTGACTGGTGGTGGCACTAACTTAAATGATTGACCAGTTGTGGGAATCAGATACAACCATTTTTTCTGCTCCCATTTGTCCAACATCCCGATCCTGGAACCTTGAATTTGATCTGGCATTTCAGCTAACCAAGGATACAGACGCTTAATATCTGGAGCGCCATATTGCTCAACCTGTTCAGACCAACGCTCAACTTGAACAAATTCCTGAATATCTCGGTAAATTTCCAAAGGAGACCTAAACGCTCGTCCATGAGCAATGTTATTGCGATCAGAATTTAAGCGCTGTAAGCGCTGTCCACTAATATCACGGGTCATTAAGTTCACTAGAAAAGTAGTCCACGGGTCTGTCAAAGAAATCATGCGCTCCCGTACAATAAGGACAGCTCGCTCACGTAGCGTACCAAAGGAAGCTGGCTTGCCCTCATCTAAAAATACGGTTGGATGTAATGGGGGGGTACTGGCTACGGCCAAGTTGTAGAACACAAAATTTGAAATTAATTCCGCAAATCTGGCTAATAACCAGGCCGACCATTGTGGATGGTTTGAGCGAACGACCTGCTGTTCAAAATCATCGAGAAATGGCACCTTCAGTTGTAATGGATCGAAGGCAGCGGAGAACTTTGATGTATCAATTAGAGCCTGAATGGCCGCATTTATCACC
>CAIQJJ010000064.1 GCA_903872065.1 uncultured Anaerolineales bacterium
GCAGTGGCTCGGCAAGGAATGGGGCTATGTGCTTGGATTTCTTTTTTACGATGGCTTCTGGTGCCTGCTCGTTCCAGTGCTGCTGCTGGGAAAAGATAGGTTTCTGTCCATGTTTGTCGAGAGCGACAGGCTCTTGCAGGTTAAGCATTGGTGGCTGATCCTGCTCTTGCTCTCCACGACCGCCGGGGCTTTGGGGATGCTTGCGGTGCATGACCTGGTCAACACACCGTGGACACTGGTGTTGATTGCAATCCCCACAGCCATCATTACTGGAACTTGTGAAGAGATTCTCTGGCGCGGGTTGTATGTGAAAGTATTCCCCAAAAACGTCTTTGCCGGGTTGCTCTATCCCACGTTAGGGTTTGCTGCCTGGCACATCTCGCCGCAGTTGATCTACCCCGCTCAAATGCCCGGCGGCATGTTCGCTTTTGCCGGGCTGACCTTCTTCCTGGGATTATGCTACGCTTTGGTGGCTTATAAGACCGGTTCGTGTAAGTGGACTGCCATTTCGCACAGTGTGAATGGCATCCTCGACATCGGCGGCGCGTTGGCGCCGGCAGTCTTGGCAGTGATCGCCTCGTTTTGAGACTGGAGAAATAATGAGACAATCCATCATCCATATTGCCCTGGTCATTCGAGACTACGATGAAGCCATCGAGTTTTTTTGTCACAAACTGCATTTCACCCTGATCGAAGACACCTACCAGCCCGAACAGGATAAACGCTGGGTATTGGTGGCTCCGCCCGGTTCATCTGGGGTGAACTTGCTCCTCGCCCGTGCCACGACCCCAGAGCAGGTAAACTGCATCGGCAACCAGACCGGGGGCCGCGTGTTCTTGTTCTTGCGCACAGACGACTTTTGGCGCGATTACAATGAAATGCTGGCCGCTGGCATCCGATTTATGCGTGAGCCCAAGAACGCCGATTATGGCGCCGGTGGCTGTCTTTGAAGATTTATACGGCAATCGCTGGGATTTGATCGGCCCGAACCAACAAGCGGAATAACATCATGGAAAATCTGACCACAATCCAAAAACTCTATCGGATTTGCGAAGCCCTGGAAAAACGCTTCCCCGGCAATCGCGATCCGTTTCGCATTTTGGCGCGCCTGATGGAAGAATCCGGTGAACTGGCCGACCAGGTGCACCTGTGGGAAAACGTCGGGCGCAAGCGCGCAAGCGGGCGTCAGCCAGACCCAGACTCGCTGGCAAAAGAGATCAAGCAGGTGATACTGGCCGCCCTCGATATGGCCCGGTATTATGGCGTGGAAGCGCAGCTGGAGCAAAACATCACCGAAAACTACCAAAGAGCGGTCACCGAGGGCCTGATCGAGGCAGACACAGATTCGGCGCAAGGAAAAGGTACCGATGCCTGAATGTTTTGCAGTCCTGACGATTCTCTTGCTGATTGGTATGGTGGTCAGCCGGGCCTTGATGCTCAAACGTCAGGGCATCGCCGCCATGCAATTTGGCAAACTGGACAGGACCGATTTCCTGATCCCGCCCTTTGCCCTGTTCTATTTTTACCTGGTCTTTGCTCATGCCTTTGGCTGGCCGACGCTGGCCCATCAAGAACTGCTGCCTGCCGAAATGGTCGCCTGGATCGGAGTGATCTTTTGCCTGGCCGGGCTGGCCTTGTTTTTATGGAGCCTGATCTCGTTTGGACAGAGCTTCCGGGTGGGCATTGACATAGATCACCCCGGCAAACTGATGACCAGCGGCGCGTTTGCCATCAGCCGCAATCCCATCTATGTCGCCTTTGCCTTGGTTTTGGCCGGGCAGTTCTTGATCTTCTCCCATTGGCTGCTGCTGGTCTACCTGGTAGCCGCCGTCTGGTTGTTCCACCGCCAGGTGCTGCGCAAAGAGGCGTACCTGAAACAGCATTATGGCCAGGAATACCTGGACTATTGTGGGCGCGTCAGAAGATATTTCTAACAGATGCAGACGAAACAGGAGATTACCGGTAAAGGAGAGAAAGATGCAAAAAATCACCCCCTATCTTTGGTTCGACACCCAGGCTGAAGAAGCTGCCAATTTCTACGTTGGCCTGTTCAAGAATGCTCGCATTTTGGAGGTCACTCGCTACGGTGAAGGGATGCCCATGCCCGCCGGGACGGTGTTGACGGTCTCTTTTGAACTTGATGGTCAGCAGTTTGTAGCCCTCAACGGCGGGCCAGTATTCAAATTCACTGAGGCGATCTCGCTCTTTGTCAACTGCGAAACCCAGGCCGAAGTGGATGAATTATGGACAAAGTTTACCGCTGGAGGCGAGGCAGGGCAGTGCGGCTGGCTGAAGGATAAATATGGCCTATCCTGGCAGGTTATCCCCTCTGGGTTAACCGATTATCTGCGCGGCGCGGATCCGGTCAAATCCGCACGGGCGGTGCAGTGCATGTTCGCCATGCAGAAGATTGACCTGGAAAAAATTCGCACTGCCTACGAGGGCGACGACCCCGGAATGGGTCACAGCAGTACTTAATCGCCGCCGATAGCTGCTGCTCTTGGCATCGGCGGGTCGGGTTGAGGCAGGCGAAGCAGTTCCGCGGCGCGCCCCAGGCTGATGGAAGCCATCAGATAATGAGATTTGATCGCGGCGCGCTGTAGATAGTTATCTCAGCCTTCTTTGAACGCCGAATGAGCGAAGAGAAAGCAAACCGGCTCATCAAACGAGAGCAGGCGTTCCTTGTCTTTCATGATCAATGCGAAAGCAGCCTTTTCAGCTTCACGCTCCTGCGCATTGCGGCTGTCTGTATCAATGGCCTGGCCCTCATTCTCTCCTTTTTCCGGCTTGGCTTTGGCGAAGTAAGCCGAACGCACTTGAGCGGCAGACATGCCGGCGTAAAACGGGCAGCGTGGACGCAGCCGTTCGTACTCTTCATCGAAAATTCGCCGGATGATGGGGATGATCTCCTCCTGCATGAAACCCGCGCTGCGCAGCGGCAAGCCATCAAACAGGCGCGCCACACTTTCGACGGCGTCGAGTTGGTGTTGTTGGTTAGGGTCAAATTGGAGGCGAAGGGTCAAGTGTCAGGCCCCAAGGTTTAGTTGTTGGGTATCAGGCAGATTCTTTCAAAGCCCGTTCGAGCAGGTCTGCCACTGCGAGTTCGTGCGCCCAATGGCGAAGGTAATCGAGATCGAGATCGCCGGCGCGGGTTTTCAGCACGCCCAAAATGTCGCGCCATTGACGGTCTGAAACCTCGCCGCCCATGCGATACCATTCGAGTTTGGAGAGGACGGTATCTTCAGGGCTGGCAAATTTGGCGCTGATTTCCACCTCGAAGGTGAAGGTCTGCTTTTGAGCGCGCGCAAGCTGAGATTGAAGGAAGGGGCGCGGGAGCGGGATGAAGACATCCACTTTGAACATAGTCTCACGGTGAATGATGTTGAAACTGGAATGACGCCAGATGGACTCGGCGATCATTTCTTCGTCCAAATAAAATTCGGCCTCCAGCGCCGAGATGAACGGCTGGATATGCTCAGAGCGCATTTCGGCGACGATGTCCGAATCCTGCGTTGTGCGCACCATTCCGTAGAGGATGCTGGCAAGCGAACCGCCGATGAGATAAGGCACGGCAAGTTTTTCGAAAACGCCCGTTACTTTCAGTGTCACTTCAATCGGTTCATTTTGCATGGCTGGTTTCTCCATAGACTTTGCGCGCCAGTTCCTCTCCAAGCAGCAGGCTGGCCAGTTTGAGCCGCAGTTCGGCCTCGCTGGCCTGTGGAAATTGTGCACGCAGACCCGTCCATGCCAGCAGGCGCGCCGAGGCGTTCAGTTGCGCCAGCATGTGCATTTTACGGGTGGGGCTTGCCTGCCGCCATAACTGGATTTGCAGGGCTTCCATTTTAGGATGGGTGTCAGAAAATAAGACGCTCATCTTAAATCACCTTCCGGTTGCAGATTTGACGCCTGTCACAATGGGTGTAATTGTTCGATAACACCACCGACCAATTCAGGACAATGCTCTTGGGCAATCTTTACCTATTCTAACACAACCTTGCGGCCGCGGTTGATCCGCTGGGAAGAAAAAGTGCGCGCAAGTGGTTGACAAATTGGGCAGAGCATAGTAAACTTTTGCCCGCTCTG
The DNA here is from genome assembly GCA_903872065.1 of uncultured Anaerolineales bacterium. Lineage (GTDB taxonomy): Bacteria > Chloroflexota > Anaerolineae > Anaerolineales > UBA4823 > CAIQJJ01. The sequence continues at coordinate 4,084 of CAIQJJ010000064.1, forward strand.
AGGGAAACGGCGAGGTAGCTCAATGGCGGAGCAGTGGCATCATAATCCATCGGTTGTGAGTTCAAGTCTCACCCTCGCCACAGAAAACCTGCTTACTGGCAGGTTTTTGTGTTTAAAGCCATTATAAAAACCACGAATAACGCTAATCTACACGAATTTTTCTTAGCCTTCTTATTCGTGAAATTCGTGTTATTCGTGGTTCATCTTTGCAAATCTAGCTTAAAATCTGTAATCTGTGGACAATCGTGAAAGCCTTACACAATCTGTTACGCTCAGTGCGCTTCGACAAGCTCAGCGCGCCTGAACGTTTTGCGGTTCCATATCCTCTTTTTACCCAATTCGTTACGCTCAGTGCACTTCGACAGGCTCCGCACGCCTGGAGGTTGTATAATAGGCTGAAGACTGAAGACGCAGGAGGTTCTATGCCGAATATTTTCTCTCAGGGACATGCTTTGCTGATTGGGGTGGGCAGTTACCCCAAGGCGACGCAGCTTAACGCGCCGATTACGGCGCGCGATGCGCAGGCGGTGCGGACGACGCTGCTCAACCCGGCGCTGTGCGGTTACCCGGAGCAGCAAGTGCGCTTGCTAACGGATCAAGCCGCGACGCGCGCCGGGGTGCTGCAGGCGCTCGATCAACTGGCCGGCCAGGCGACGGAGGAGAGTACGGTGTTCATTTTCTACTCCGGGCATGGCGATTACGGCACGGACGGCAATTATTACCTGACGACGCACGATACGTGCATTTCCGACAGCAAGATTATGGCAGGGACGGGGATCAGCAACGCCGAACTGCTGGATAAGCTGCGCACTCTGCGCGCCAGGCGGATGCTGCTGATCTTCAACGCCTGCCATGCAGGGGAAATTTCGCCGCGGCTGGGCGGGCCACGCGCGGCGGAGACGAACGCGGCGGTGGGCAGTCACAGCCTGCCCACGCAGACGACAGAGGCGCTCCTATAGAGCGGAGATGGGCGGA
>CAIQJJ010000065.1 GCA_903872065.1 uncultured Anaerolineales bacterium
GGACGGTGCGCAAATTATTTATAGACACAGAAGCGACAATTATGCGCATTATAAACACCGCAATAATTACCAATTTGGGGCATTTGATACCCTTTGCGGAAAAAAATTCCGCCCGCAGCCCCAAATCGAACGGTACACACCACATAGTCTAGTGGCTCGCCGGGAAGCGAATCAAATTATTGTGTTTGCAGGTTCTTGGCACAAGAAATGCTCCTTCAAAACTGCTTCAGCCTCTTGGTACAAGGCAAAGGTAGAAAGGCAGGTTGTTATGATCGTTCAATGCTGCGTGTGCAAACAGGTCCGCAATGAAAAGGGCTGGGTTCCACCCGACCGTCAGGCATCCGTGAAGGACATCAGCCACGGCTATTGCCCGGAGTGCGCCCAGCGCGCCTTTGAGGCCATCCGGCGCTATCACGCACTGAAAAATGCTGCCAAGAGCGTGGCCGCCCTCTAGGCGGATTTATCGGAACCGTGTTGCTTTATGCCGTCGGGTGTTCTATGAGAAGAGGAACAGACTACTTAAAAAAGAGGGTCTTCGTGAGAATCTGTGGGTAAAATGACATAAACAAGAGCATCCAAGTATCCTTGATGTCCAGAACTGTTCAGTGAATTGGATAGCAAGGAGAACTGTGGATGCTCGTTACCACAATACTGAATTCGATTGAGAAACGCAAGGGTTTCGTTTACGGAAAGGCTCGGATGGGCCTGGACAGCGAAGGCAACAAGCGGATCGAGATACCGATTATCCCTCGCCGGAACAGCAAGGCGTCCTGTTCCAATTGCGGCCTTGCATGTCGGTCTTATGATCGTCTTCCAGAGCGTTGTTTTGAGTATGTTCCGTTGTGGGGGATTGCCGTGGTGCTGGTCTATGCGATGCGCCGGGTAATGTGTCCCGAATGCGGCGTCAAAGTGGAACGGGTTCCGTGGGCGAGCGGAAAATCTCCCATCACGAGCTCGCTGGCGATTTTTCTCGCGGACTGGGCCAAGGTGCTTTCCTGGCAGGAGGTGGCCCGCCGTTTCGGGGTGAATTGGCGTCAAGTGTTCGAGTCGGTGCGTCATGTGGTGACGTATGGCCTTTCGCATCGGGACCTCAGCGGGGTTACGGCGATTGGCGTCGATGAAATCCAATGCGGCCACGGGCATCGGTATTTGACGGTGGTGTATCAATTGTGCGGCGGAACGAGGCGCCTTTTGTATGTGGGCAAGGACCGGGAAGCGGTTTCTCTGTCGGCATTCTTCGACGAGATGGGCGCGCCATGGTGCGCCGGGGTGAGACATGCGTGCAGCGACATGTGGAAGGCCTACCTCAAGGTCATCCGGGAACGGCTGCCCAACGCGGTGCATATCCTGGACCGTTTTCATATCGTCAAACTGCTTAACGAGGCGGTTGACAAGGTGCGCCGCGAGGAAGACTGCGCATTGCGCAAGAAAGGACTGGACCTGCTCAAGGGTCTCAAGTATGTGTTCCTCAAGCGGCCGGAAAACCTGACGCCGGGCCAGCAGGAGGCGCTGATGGGGATTATGGGCCAGCGCTGGCTTCGAAGCGTCCGGGCCTATCTTTGGAAGGAGAAGTTTCAGTTGTTCTGGGAATACACCAGTCCCTTTTGGGCGCAACGTTATCTGCGCCGGTGGTGCAAGGGAGCCATGCGCAGCCGTCTTGCGCCCATCAAAAAATTCGTGAAGACGATTCGCAGCCATGAGGACTTGATTATGAACTGGTTCAAGGCCAAGAAGCTCTATTCAAGCGGTGCGGTAGAGGGCATGAACCGCAAGATTAATTTAGTCACGAGAAAAGCGTATGGCTACAAGAGCCATGAAGTGCTGAAAATCGCCCTGTTTCATACGCTGGGGCATCTCCCGGAGCCTGAAATGACCCACAGATTCTGAACAAGAGGCTCAAATATAAGAGTTTGAGCATCGGTGGAGTTTTTTCACCGTATGGGCGATGGCACGCCCCATCCAACGGGCCGGGGAAACTGAATTTCCGCGTCGCCATACTCCGCAAAGCACACCATAAACATGATGCATTTCAATATATTGGAACAGCGGGAAGATATTAAGGCGCGCGTCAGTAATTGCAACATAACTCATCGATCCTCTTGGATTTGCGTGAAGATACGGAAACGTGTCTGCGGCGGCACCACTATAATTTCACACGCTATTTTGCGGAGTTTAGCACAAGCGAATCTCCTTGAGTTTCGCTCGCCGTTACCGGCTCATCCGAAGGCGCCGTTTGCGCTTATCTTTGATTTAGCAAACTATTTTCTTGTGCGAGAATCTTCTCGACCAGGCGATCCTTCCAAATGGACTAGTCGGCGTTCATGGCTAAATTGATCGTTGCCAGCCCCAGTTGTTCCTCATTCGGGGAAA
>CAIQJJ010000066.1 GCA_903872065.1 uncultured Anaerolineales bacterium
CCTGGTAGGAGGATTCCGTCGCGAAGTTTGGTATGTTCATCCATTGGGGCGCTTATTCTGTTAACGGAGTAGAAGCTTCGTGGCCGATGATGACGCCGGGCTTGTCTGAGGTTACATTTGGAGTAAAAGTTAAAATTACCGAAGCCGAATATACTTCTCTGCCGGCCAGGTTTAACCCGGTAGACTTCGATGCAGACTCCTGGGTGCGCATGGCGCAGGCCGCCGGAATGCGCTACATGGTTTTTACCACTAAGCATCATGATGGCTTTTGCATGTTCGACGCTCCAGGGACGGATTACAAGATCACCAATACGCCTTACGGCAAAGACATCTGTTTGCAGTTGGCGCAGGCTTGCGCCAGGGCCGGCATGCCCCTGGGATTTTATTATTCCCCGCCCGATATGCACCACCCTGGCTATCGCGATACGCGCAAGCCAGTTGCGCAAAATTGGTTAGGCGAACCCCAGCGCAAAGAGTGGGGCGGCTATCTTGATTACATGGAAAGCCATCTCAGGAAGCTGCTCACCGGTTATGGCAAAGTGAGCGTACTTTGGTTCGATGGCCTGGTGTATCACGCCAAGTACGATCCGCCGCGCTTCCATAAACTGATCCACGACCTAAGCCCTGAGACGCTGATCAACGATCGCCTGGGCGACGATTACGATTTCATCACCCCTGAGCAGTCTATTCCCAGGGCTGGCATACCCATCCGCACGGGCAAACCCCCGGCCAGCAACGAGAAGAGCAGCGAGGACTTTTTCCGCCTGATCCTTTTTCTGGATAAAATTCCCGGCATCCGCCAGGTGATGCACCGCCAGATGAAGAAATACGGTGACGGTCAAGCGGAGTTGACCCAGGTGCTGCGGCATCCCTATCCGCCGCCGGAGCAGTTTCAACCCTGGGAAACTTGCATGACTCTGGGGCGCAGTTGGGCTTATAACCCGCAGGAAACGGACTGGAAAGCGCCGCGCCGCCTGGTGCGCAACCTGGTCGAGGTGGTCAGCCGCGGCGGGAATTATCTGCTCAATGTAGGGCCGACCGCGCGGGGTGTTTTTCCGCCTGAGGCGGTCGAACGTCTGCAGGCGATCGGCCAGTGGATGAATACTTATTCCGAGGCCATCTACGGCAGCGCTTACACGCCTCTGCAAAATTTGCCGTGGGGCCAGGCGACGCGCAAAGGGGATCGGCTGTACTTGCATGTCTTCGAGTGGCCGGCCAACGGCAAATTGGAGCTAGAGTCTTTTCCCTACCGCGCTCGCAAAGCGGCCTTATTTGCCGGCGAGACCTTGCCCTTTGTCCAGCGCGAGCAGCATCTTGAAATTAGCGTTCCCCCGCAAGCGCCTGACGCCAATGTCTCGGTGCTGGTGGTGGAAATTGATGAGGAGATTGTCCCATGAATTCACGTCAACGCATTCTCTCTGCCATCGATCACATCGAGCCGGATCATCTGCCGGTAGACCTGGGCGCTACCCCCAGTTCGGGCATCTCGGCGATTGCTTACGACCGGCTGGTGGAGCAGCTCAATCTCAAAGATCAGCGCACGCGGGTGTATGACGTGGTGCAGCAAGTCGCACAGCCGGCGGATGAATTGCTGGATTATTTCCAGATCGACGCGGTGGATTTGGGGCGCACGTTCAACACGCGGGATGAAGATTGGCAGCCTTATACACTGGCCAATGGGCGGACGGCTTACCAGCCCAGGTGGTTTCAGCCTGAAAGTCAGCCCGATGGTTCTTTTCTTGCCTATCGAAACGGCGAGGCGATTGCCAAAATGCCGGTTGGGGCGACGTTTTACGATCAGACCGTCTTTCCTTTTCTGGATGGCTACCCGGCGCGCCTGGATGCGACCCTGGACGAAGCCATGGGGAAGATC
>CAIQJJ010000067.1 GCA_903872065.1 uncultured Anaerolineales bacterium
AGTTGTCGAGAAAGATGCTGTGGGAGCACCAAGAAATGGAATCATCCCAGCCAAGTTACAACCGAGGATGAAGAAAAATATCGTCAAGAATAAAGGGAGGAATCGATCCGCTGAATGATCGTCTCCCATCGCTGGAACCACAACTTGATTGCGTACAAACTGCACCGCTCCTTCGAGCAGGTTCCATAGCTTACCCTTAGGGGCCTCGCCATTGCGCATCTTGCCTGCCAACCAGCGGAAAGCAAAGAAAACCAGCAGGGCTACAGCCAACTCAATGATCATGTACCTCGAGGCGCTCCAACACATCCTGGGCAGAACGGGCCGGGTAGGTCACAGCGGGCAGCGGGCCATTCAGGTCAATCGGGCTGAGCTCTACCAGCGCCCGGCGCGGCGCGCCCTCCATGAGGCGCGACATGCGCTCCACCGAGACATCAAGCTGTTTGTAACGAGCGGTGAAGCGGCCGGCAAAGGTGGTCAGGCCGCTGATCGAACCCAAGAGCGAGACAAACAGGACGAAATCGCCCACGGTAAACATGCCGCCGCGCATCGCCTCGGCGCCCAGGATCAGGATGAAACCCGTCCCCAGGTTGGTGGTGTTTTCAAACAAAGAATCCAGCACCCGATCAAAGAGCGCCTCGCGCAAGGAAAGATTGCGCCGCTCGTCATTGATGCGCCTGAAGTGGGCGATCACATTGCGCTCGGCGTTGGCCACTTTCACCGCCTGGGCTGCGCCGAAGAACTCGCCGATGAAGCCGGTCACTTTGCCGGCCGCCTGCCGGCTGGCGCGGCGATAGCGTTCGATGCGATTTGAGGCGGCGTTGGCGATAAAGCCGACCGCGACCACCGGCAGCAGCGCCAGCAGCGTCATGGACACGCTGACGCGCAGCATCAAGACCACGGTAAAAATGGCGATGCCCAGGCCAGAGACGGCATCGTTGAACCACAGCACAAAGGCCGGGATTTCGACCACATCCTCGCGAAAGCGGCTGACCGCCTCGCCCGGCGATTCGGGCAGGGCCGACGCCCCCGGACGGCGCAAAATGTGGCGCAGCAAATTCTTGCGCAGCAGAGTGCAGCCTTCCGCAAAGAGCGGCACATCGGCAAAGTAAAAGCCGTATTCACCCAGGGCGCGGATGACGTACATCCCAGCGATCAGCGCCAGGATGGTCCAGATATTGACGCCGGCCGCCGCCTGCCCACTGAGCATATCGAAAAAAGCCTTCATCGTCAAGCCAGGCAAGAGCTGCCAGGCGACGCGCAAAATGATGATCGCCAACAGATCGACCAGCCACAGCAGCGGACGAAAGCGGATCATCTCCAGGACGACGCGCCAGGCGGGTAAGGCGCGCGGTTGAGGGGGAAATGTTGTTGCAGCCATTTTACACCAATACTTCTTCCAAACCCGTTTGCAACAGGTGGTAAAAACGCGAATCGGGGTCGGCGGCCAGCGCCAGGCGGTCGCCGGCCTCGCAAACCTGCCCCTGATCGAGGATCATGATCGCATCAGCGCGCTGCACTGTGCCCAGGCGGTGCGCAATGATAATCGCCGTGCGCCCTTGCAGCAGGCAGTCAATCGCCCGCTCCACGCGCTGTTCCGTCGCCGGATCGAGGCGCGAGGAGGCTTCGTCCAGGATGACCAGGCCGGGGTCGCGCAGAAAGACACGGGCGAAGGCCAACAACTGCGCCTCGCCGGCCGAAAGCCGCTGCGCCTCCAGTTCAGTATCCAGGCCTTTGGGCAGGGCGGCGTACCAGTCCTCCAGGCCCAGGTCAGCGATGGCCGCCAAAATCTGCTCATCGGCGATAGAGCGATCGAAAAAGGTCAGGTTGTCGCGGACAGTGGCGCGGAACAACTGCACATCCTGGGTGACAAAGGCCACCCGCTGGCGCAAATTGCTGAGGCGGGCGTCCATCAGGTTGAAGCCGCCCAGCGCAACCTGGCCGGCGGCCGGGTCATACAGGCGAAAGACCAGCCGCGCCAGGGTCGTCTTGCCGCTGCCGGTGCGCCCCAACAGCCCCAACACACGCCCCGCATCCAGGCAGAAATTTACCCCCTCCAACACCTTTCCCCCGCCATTGTCACTATCGTGGTACGCAAAGGAGACGTTGGCAAAATCCAGCGCCAGCGCCCCGGTCGGGAACGCTACGCCGGCCCCGTCCACCACCTTGCTTTGCACCTTGCGCAGATCGTTCAGGCGCTCCACACAGGCGCCGATCGTCTGAAAGCTCTGCGTCTGATGGGTCAGCGCCCAGATCGGCTGCTCCAGCAGGTTGACGTAGTAAATCAGCAGGTAGACTGTCCCAATGGTGATCGCCCCGTTGACAAAAAACCAATAGCCCAGGCCGATCGCCAGCCCGTTGCCAACCGTCAGCAGGCCGCTCATCAACAGCCCCAGCAGCATGCCAATTTTGTTGCCGCGGCGGTAAGGCTTGAGAATGTTCTGCTGAAAGCGGAACAGTTCGCGGATCGAGAAATCCACCGCCCCGCTGGAACGCACATCCTCGGTCGCCGCCAACTGCTCTTCGATGAAACCGAACAACTCGGCCTCAGCCTGGCGGCGGGCTTTTTGCACCGGCACAGCCACATCCCGCAGCCGAAACAACACCGCCAGGGTCAAGACGGCAAACAAGGTGAAGGCCAGCCCAATCCGCCAGTCCTCGCGATAGAGCGCCGCCAGGATGCCCACCAGGAGCAGCGCATTGCCCACAAGCATGACGACGAACTGCGAGAAAAAAGTCGCCATCTCGGTCATGTCGCCGTCAATCCGTTCGATCAATTCGCCGGGCGTGTGGGCGTTGTGGAAGCTCATGTCGAGATTCAGGCAGTGCTCGGCCAGTTCGGCGCGCAGGGCGTTGGTGGCGGTCCAGGCCACATTTTGCCCCAGGTAGGCGACGGCGACAGAGACAAGCTGCTGAAACAAGGCCACGCCCAAAAAGAGCAGCCCGGTCCAGATCAGGCCTTGCAGCGCGGCCCCGTCCAGCGCGGCGTCAATAAACGAACGCATCACTTGCGGGTTGACGATCTGCAAACCGATATTGCCCAACAGCAGCGCCGCCAGCAGGACAAAGCGTCCCCTTTGCGGGCGGATGTGATGGGCCAACAAATTCCAATACAGGCTAAGAGAGGTTTTCATGCGGTATTTTCCCATTCCTCGCGCAAAATTCCCATGTAAATCATATCCCAGCGCTGGCCGTCGCGCAGCAGCGCCTGGCGCTGACGGCCTTCGATCTTGAAGCCGCATTTCTCATACGAGCGGATCGCCCGTGGATTGTAGCCGAAGACGTTTAACGACACACGGCGCAGGTTCATCTCGCAAAAGGCGTAGCGCAAAAAAAGCTGCAAAGCCTCTGTGCCATAACCTTTGCCCCACAGATCCTCTTCGCCAATGCCGATGCCAAAGAAGGTGTCGCCATGCGCCCAGCTCAAGCCCCAGGCGCCGATAAAGCCGATCAGTCGGTCATCGGCCACGGTGCGAATCGAAAAGGATGGCTCCAGCGGCTCGCGCTCCAGTTCCTTATCAATCCACTCCTTGATCTTCTTCGCCGACCACAGGCGCAGCGGTTCGTCATCCAACAGGCGGCCAAAGGCAGAATTTTGCCCCCAGCGGATGTTCGCTTCGACCAGGGACTTGGGGTCTTCAGCGGTCAGGCGCACCAGCTTGCCCTCAAACAAGTTTTGTTTCGGATAGTTGTCGTTCATGGGAGGCTCCTGTGTCTCACGCATGCCACACCTGCCATTCGACGCGCAGCAGGCCCAGGCCCAAGGCGTCCCACACCTGCCCATCCACCTGCAAGGCCTGGCGGCGGCGGATTTCTTCGACAAAGCCATGCTTTTGCAAGAAGGCCAGGGCGGCAGTGTTGTAAGCCGGCACGTTGACGCTGACGCGGTGCAGATTCAACTCATCGAAGGCAAAGCGCAAGATCAAGCGCAGCGCCTCGCTGCCGTAACCCTTGCGCCGGTCGGACGGGCTGCCGATCGCCAGGCGCAGTGTGGCGTAGCCGTTTGTCCAGGAGATCCATTCCAGGCGGGTGAAGCCGACCAGGCGATCGATCTGCGCAGAAGCCCCGGCGGGTGAAGCCGCCGCCTCGGCGGGCGAAGCCACCTCGGCGGGCGAAGCCACCTCGGCAGGTGAAGCCACCTCGGCGGGTGAAACCGCATCTGTCGGTTGGTTCGCACGGCGGCGAATGGCGAAGTGGAAGATGTTCTTGTTCTCTTCCATGGCCTTTTCGAGCGCCTCATATTTTTTCTTGACGCGCTCCGGCGAGAGGG
>CAIQJJ010000068.1 GCA_903872065.1 uncultured Anaerolineales bacterium
CACCGCCATCGGCACCATGCATTCGGCCAGGCTCAACCCGCCGTGCGAGTAGCGGTCTGGGTCATGTGGGCCTTTGGCGCGTTTGAAGAGATGGCCCGGGCGCGGAAAGAGTACATACTTGAACGGCGTGTCGCGCAGGGATGGACTGAGTTTCGGGATGCCCAACGCCTGGACATCAAAATCCACCGTTTTGTCGGCATCCAACCCGCTCAGCTTTTGGATGGTGCGGGCATTGCGATATTTTGAATCGTGATCATCCAGCAGCGCCTCGGATGGCATATTAATGATCGTGTCTGGCATGGGAGTAAAGCCATGATCGCTGGTGATAAAAATGAAGGCGTCTTCTGGCAGGTCGCGCAGCACACTGCGCACTTCTTGTTGGATCAGCTCGTTGACGACATTCCGGTAGATGAGCGCCAGTTCGTTTTGATTGTGATGCAGGTTTTCATCCGTAAAATTGAAAACAATATATTCGATGCGCGGCGAAACATAGCGCACCACCATGCCCGATGCTTCCATCTCGTCATCGCGCAGAATTTGAAAGTCAGGCGTAATGCCCATGTTTGCCGTCAGCCAGGCCTTCAGCAATTCACTTTCCCGGCGACTGCCGGACGGGAAATCCGCCGGTAATTTCCCGGCGCTGATGGCCTTGCGGCTCAGTTCGGTTTCGGTGGGCAAAATGGCGCTGCCGGCCTGGCTGTGGATCAGCTCGTAACGCTCCTCCAGCACCGGGCGGAGAAACTCATCCCAGGCATCTGTGCGCAGGCCATCGAAGACCAGGATGATAGCTTTGGGCCCTTTGGCGGCATCCCAATACGGTTTCAACATCCGGGATAAGAACTGGTGCGTAAAAATCACCGGGATGTCGCTGCGCTGCAGCCAGTCGGCATAATGCAAGCGATACAAATCTTGAAAGCGTGTGTTGATCGTATCCAGCGCTCGCTGAGCGGTGGCATACGTTTGCTGAAAAGCCTGGCGCGCCTCGCTCCAGCGTTTGGCCATCTCCGGCCAGATTGCGCCCATCGGCAAAGGCAAGATATCCCCCACGCGCAACAAACGCTCCAGGTCGGAGAGGTAAAAATCCAGCCGGTTCAGACGCTCTGCGTTCCAGGCCTGGTCAAAGGCGGCAAAGTTCAAGTCCGTGGGCCTGGCCACTTTGAGTTGGTTGGCCGTTTTGGTTAAGGTGGTGATCAGTTCAAAAACGCTGACCGCCCGCCGGTACGTGGCGGTTAGCGCCAGCCACTGATCGCTCGGCCGGCGCAGCGCCGGCAGGGCCGCGTCGCGTTCCTGGGCTTCCAGGTCTTTCAAGGTGACGCGGTGAAATTTCAAATCCCGGTTTAGAATCAGGTCCACCAGCAGGGAAGTCAACGCCAGGCAGCGCACCAGATTCGACAGGCGCTCCGCTTTTAGCGCCCCCAGCGCTTGCTGTGGATCATCCAGGTGAAGCTGATCGCGCAAGATGAGGGCCAGCCCGGCCGGGTTTTTGCGCAGGGCATCTTCCACCAGGCGTACATCCACCAGCACCTGGTCTGGGTCGGCGCTCAGTTGATCTTGCAGCGCCTGGTCAAGGAAGGCCGGCTCGATTTCTTTGTAGTCGTGCAGCATCGGGTCCACATTGGCCATCAAAAGCCGGTAATCCAGTTTGTGCTGGCGCAAAATGGCCGCCAGGGTGAAAGCGCGCATCACCAAAGCCGGGTCGCGATCGAGCAGCCAGCAGAAGGGTTTGGGGGCTTTGGCAATCTCACTGTGCAGCGCGGCCAAAACATCCTCCGGCAGACGGCTCTTCAGGTTTTCCAGGCGGGGATGCTGCTCGATGCACAGGCGGCGGATTTCGCTGGGGCTGAGTTTTTTGAAGGGATTGATTTTGAGCGCTGCGCCCAACGCCACTTTGTACAGGTCGCTGTCGCTGAAGCGATTCGGGGCGGCCTGGCGCAGGTGATGGTAGGCTTGCAAAGTTGCCGACGCATCCTCCAGCAGCAGCCCGGCCAATTCGCGCTCTTCGACCAGTTTGGGCCAGGCCGCATCGCCAGTTTGCTCGATCAGAAAATCACGCAGCGAGAGCAAGAGGACGCTGTCTTTGGCGGTGCGGGCCTGGATATCGGGATAAAATAGCGTCCCGGCGCGGCTGCGATCCACCAGCAGGATTTTTGCTTCGGCGTCCTCACGAATGGCCTCGTACATTTCACGCAGCGCCAGGTTGCCGGTGCAAAACAAGACAGCATAGCCGTGCTCTTCGGCCCATCCATCCACCACCTGCGCGCCGGAGATGATCATGCGCTGCGGATCGCGGATAATAATCGGCGATGACCCTTTCAAGCGTTCGAGTTTTTCTAAAATCCATTGTTCGACCGCCATCATTCCTCCATCAAGGACAATTGCTGGTCCTTGCCTTTTGCTTTGGGGGCTTTCTTTTCGCTGCGCCCCACGCATATCTGATAATCTTCTTCCACCAGCAACTGTGTTTCTTCGTTGAGGTCATCGAACTTCAGTCCGCCCTTTTCGTACATCACCCGGCCCAATTCAAATAGACCGGCCCGGCGGCACTGGCAGATCCAATCCGCAAGCGTTACGGCATTTTCGGGCCGGTCGCGCTCGGACGGGGGGACGCCGTCTATCAATGCGTTGGCAAAGCGTTTGATGCGTCGGAGCGCGCCACTGGAGCGCAGCGCTGCTTTTTGTTGGCGTTCTTCTTCGTTGGCTGGCAAACGCCATGTGCCATCTGGGGTCTTATAAAAGAACTCTGGTAGCCAGTCTTGCAACAGCCGGCGGGGCTTATCTTTAATCGGCAGATAAGCCTCAAACAAGTCCGAGTAATGGACGCCCTCTGTTTCCCCTTTTTCTCTCTTCAATTTCGCCACCATCGCTGATTCCAATCGTTTGGCAGCAGCCGCTTCTTTCTTGCTTTCGGCCTCATCCACCAGGCCGGCCGTTTCCAGCAGGTACCAGCGGCCGCCGGTTTCCTCGGCGACAGAGCGCAGCAGCGCATCGAAATCGTGGCGTTCAAACTCGCCGCGTCGCACCATGCGGCTGACCAGCTCATCATACAGCCGGTCGGCGGTTGCGCCGGGATGCGCTTCCAGGCGTTCGCCCAAAATCAGGCGCGCTTTCTCAGTAAAGGTGCTGGCATCTTCGTCACCCGTGAGGATTGTGGCTGGAGCCAGTTCTTTCGGGTGCGGTTTGCGGAAATTAATCACCAGATCGCGTTTGGTGACTTTTTCGGCGGTTAGTTGATTAAAGGATTTTTGGCCGGTATCAATAAACAGTGTCTCACCAGACTGTTCTGGGATAAATCCCGCCTCAGTCATAATATCCTGGAGTAACTGCCAAGTACCTTCACTTGTATCATGATAACATACAGAAATCCAGCGACCAGGCTTTAGTACCCTATAACTTTCTTGCATTGCCTGCAGCATGAGCAGATACCAACTATGGTCTGTCTTCTTTCTGGTTTCACTAATAACGATTTCATCATCATGCCAGGAAGCGTTAAGTCCTAACCAAGTTTCCCAGACAAAGTTTAACTCACCATACTGAATATTCCCCCCGTATGGCGGGTCTGTAAAAATTAAATCAATTGAATTTGTAGGTATATTGAGTAATTGGGTAGCGCTTTGAGTGGAAATCAACAAAGAGTAGCCATTTAAGGCTCCAGCTATTTCTTGAATGCCTTCTACCTTACGAGGTAATCGTTCAGCAAAATTATTCCAGACATTAAGTTCACGGTTTACTTGGGGAATATAATACGTGCCAGCCATCACGGATGGCCAATCGTGACGGCACATACGACTTAGTGTCAACAGAGCCGTATTTAGAGTGAATAGCAGAAAATCACCTTGCTTGTTTGCCTCGCAGCTTTCTCGGATTGCTGCCAACGCCCACAAATTGCGTTTTGTGAACAATTCGGCGACAGTACGAAAACTACTTGTACCAGCTCGCCATTTATCACCCCACGGCTCGTTATTACTATCTACATTCATCATACGTTGCGGGGGAAACCAATGAGGAACGGGTTTGCTTTCAATCTCAGCAAGCTTACCAAGGTCAAATTTCTGGAAGTAATCTCGTTTTTTGGAGTCGGGATCGTTATGCCGGCGTTCACCGCGTCGTGGTTTACAACCATCCTCACACAGGTAACTAGCCAATACCGGCACAGGATCAAAACGATGGCTGCGCGTACTGATCTCTTCAGTAATACCGCGAGCAAAACAATTAGGGCATGCGCTGATGGTTTTGGGTCTGCCATCTGCGGTCTGACTTTGCACTTCAACACAATCAAATAAAGCCACTTTCTCCAGGCAGCGCGGGCATTGAAAGATGTACGAATACACGGTGTAGGCAGTGGTAGCCCTTCCGCCACAGCGGTCGCAGCGAGTTTCGTAAAGCCAGTCTATTTCTGGCTTCACTTTACGCTGAAGCTCATCAAATGCGCGCTGGAGTTCGTCCACATCTATTGGTGTACAGTAGTTTTTGGTGATAAAGGTAGCAGCCGGGGAAAGATCAATCGCGATTGCCGCTCGACCTTCCATCAAAGCCGCCAACGCCGTACCGCCTGAGCCACA
>CAIQJJ010000069.1 GCA_903872065.1 uncultured Anaerolineales bacterium
AGGATGGTCGAAGGAGACGCGCTTCGACAAGCTCAGCGCGCCTGGCGGGAGGCATCCTGAGCTTGTCGAAGGATTGCCGAAGGAGACGCGCTTCGACAAGCTCAGCGCGCCTGAGGGCGCTTATCGCGTGGTATACTAATATTATGAGCGTCACAACCACTTCTTTTCCTGCCGCAAGCCCTGCCCGAAACGCCGTCCAACAGCTCTTGCATTCGCCGCGCCTGCCGCAGGTCGTCAGCCAGCTTGAAGCCGCCCTGGAAGCGGAACGCCAGGCGCGCCAGCGCTTTTATGACCAGGTGACGGAATTTCAAAAGGCCGAATTTATCAACGGAGAAATCATCATGCAATCCCCTGCCAGGTTGCAGCACACGCTTGCCCGCAAACATTTGTCTATGCTGTTCAGCGCCTATGTGCAAAAGCATCACTTGGGGCTGGTCGGCGACGAAAAAATGCTGGTTGCGCTGGCGCGTAATGATTATGAGCCGGATATTTGCTTTTTCGCTCCAGAGAAAGCCAGCGCCTTTTCGCCTGATCAGATGAAGTTCCCGGCCCCCGACCTGATTGTCGAAGTGCTTTCTCCCACTACGGAAAGTTTCGACCGCGGCGTCAAATTTGAAGATTATGCCTTGCATGGCGTGCGTGAATATTGGCTGGTAGACCCCGAACATCAAACTGTGGAGCAGTACCTTTTACCGTCCGAAGGGAATCCTGATCGCGAAGAATTTTCCGCCTATCAATTAGCCATCAAAGCGCGCAGCGGTATCTTGCAAAGCGAGGTGATCGGCGGTTTTGAGATTCCCGTGCGCGCCATCTTTGACCCCGCCGAAAACCTGGTTGTTTTGCAGGATATTCTTAACCGATGACCGAATTAACCCACCTTGACGAGAGCGGGCGCATCCGCATGGTAGATGTGAGCGGCAAGCCCGATACCGAACGCCTGGCGATGGCCAGGGGCGAAGTGCTGATGCTGCCGGCGACCCTGGCGCTGATCCGCGCCGGCGCCATCCAAAAGGGGGATGTGCTGACCGTGGCGCAGATTGCCGGCGTCATGGCTGCCAAGCGCACCGCCGAGTTGATTCCGCTCTGCCATCCCCTGCCCTTGACGCAGGTGGATGTGCAGTTGGCGCTTGACGACGATCTGCCGGGGGTGCGCATTACCGCGATTGCCCGCACCCGAGGCAAGACGGGGGTCGAAATGGAGGCGCTCACCGCGGTCGCGGTGGCCGCCTTGACTGTCTATGATATGGCGAAGGCGGTGGAAAAGACCATGCGCATTCAAAACATCCGCCTGGTAGAAAAGCATGGCGGCAAGAGTGGTAGTGTCATTTTAGAGGAGAGAGAGCTTTGATGAACGACCAGGACAACTTTTATCGTGAACTGCTCGATTCGCTTTCAGATGGCGTCTATTTTGTGGACGAACTGCGGCGGATTGTCTATTGGAGCGGCGGGGCAGAGCGCATTACCGGCTATTCTCGCCAGCAAGTGATCGGCAAGTGCTGCGCCGATAACCTGCTCATGCACGTCAATTCGGCCGGCGATCTGCTGTGCCTGACGGCGTGTCCCCTGGCCAACACCATTGCCGATGGCCAGCCGCGCGAAGCGGATGTTTTTCTGCATCATGCCGATGGGCACCGCCTGCCGGTAAGCGTGCGCACTTCGCCGGTGCGCGATCAAGACGGGCGTATTGTTGGGGCGATTGAGGCTTTCAACAATAACGCCTCCCGGTTGACCGCCCTGCAGCAGCTTGAAGAATGGCAGCGCGCCGCTTTGCTCGATCCCCTGACCAGCGTCGCCAACCGGCGCTACCTGGAGATGAAAATACAGGGCAGCCTGCTCGATCTGCAGCGCAATCAGTTCCCCTTTGGCCTGCTTTTTGCTGATATTGACCATTTCAAGCGCGTCAATGATACTTACGGTCACGATTGCGGCGACAGAGTCTTAAAGATGGCGGCGAATGTCTTCAAAAGCAATGTGCGCGCCTTCGACTTTGTCGGGCGTTTTGGCGGCGAGGAATTTGTGATCATCTTGAACAATCTGAACCCCGATTTTCTCGCCGAAAGCGCCAACCGTCTGCGCACCCTGGTGGAGCGCTCCCTTCTGATTGAGGAAGATGATGAAATTAACGTTACGGTTTCAATCGGCGCCACGTTGGCCCTGGCAGAAGACAGCGTCGAAAGCGTTCTGAAGCGCGCCGATCAACTGCTCTATCAGAGCAAGGCTAACGGTCGCAACTGCGTCACGATAGGCTGATCTTGATGTCCAACCATCTCACCGTCTTATTTTTTGCCACGCTGAAAGACCGCGCCGGCGGCCGGCAGGCGAGCATAGACCTGGCCGCCGGGGCCACCGTGCGCGACCTGCGCGCCGCCCTGGGGCGGCAGTTCCCGGCTTTGACGCCGCTCCTGCCCTCGGCCCTGGTCGCCGTCAACCGTCAATATGCTTTCGATGACGATGTGCTGCCCCCCCAGGCCGAAGTCGCCCTCTTTCCCCCCGTCTCCGGCGGGTAAAGAATCTCCTGCCGCAGGTTTCCCCCAATGACCCTTCCCACGATTTGCTTGCTTACCGAAGCTGAACTAGACCTGGACGCCCTGGTCGCCCAGATCACCCTGCCCACCACCGGCGCGGTCTGCCTGTTCACCGGCGTCGTGCGCGCCGTCACCACGCGCGACGATCCCCACCAAACCACCGCCCTGGAGTATGAAGCCTACCGACCGATGGCCGAAGCCAAAATGCGCCAGGTGGCGGACGAGATCCGCGCCCGTTGGCCCTCCGTCGAGGGCGTGGCGCTTGTCCAGCGCCTCGGACGCCTGGCGGCCGGCGCGCCCACCACCCTGATCGCCTGTTCCGCCGCCCACCGCGACACCGGCGTCTTCGAGGCGGCGCGCTACGGCATTGACCGCCTCAAAGAGATCGTCCCCGTTTGGAAGAAGGAATTTGGCCCGAACGGCGAAGCCTGGGTGGAGGGGAGTTATACACCCACGCGAGGCGATTGATTATATGTTATCAATCTTTTGTACGAACTGTCACACCCCCTACCCCGAAGTGGGCGCGCCCTATCGCTGTCCCAAATGTCGCGGCTTGTTTGATATCCCCCAACTGGCGTGGTCGTCCACCCTTTCCCCCTCTCTGCCTGGCATCTGGCGCTATCGCGAGACCTTTGGCCTGCCGGCCGACGCCCCCACGCTTTCTCTCGGCGAAGGCAATACCCCGCTGATCTGGGTGGACGCCCCGCCGGCCGCCCGCCAGGTCTCCAATGGCGACTTTGATCAGGTGGCGCTCAAATGCGAGTACCAGAACCCTTCCGGCTCCTTTAAAGACCGCGGCGAAGCCACCCTGCTCAGCTTTTTGCGCGCTCGCGGCGTCACCCAGGCGGTGGAAGATTCCTCCGGCAACGCCGGCGCCTCGTTTGCCGCCTACGCGGCGCGGGCCGGCGTTCAAGCGCGCGTCTATGCCCCCGAATCCGCCTCTGGGCCAAAGCTCCGCCAGATTGCCGCCTATGGGGCCGAAGTGATCCCTGTCGCCGGGCCGCGCTCCAATGCCGCTGAAGCAGCCTATAAAGAGGCTGCCCAGGGTATGCCTTACGCCAGTCATGCCTATTTGCCGTTCAACTTGCCCGGTTACGCCACCCTGGCTTATGAATTGTTCGAGCAGTTGGGGCAGGCGCCTGGCTCAGTGCTGATTCCTGCCGGGCAGGGCGGCCTGCTCCTGGGCGCGGCGCGCGGCTTTGTCGCTTTGCAGCAGGCTGGACTGATCGCCGCTCTGCCGCGCCTGATCGGCGTGCAGGCGCGCGCCTGCGCCCCGCTCTGGGCCCTGGCCTCCTACGGCGCGGCCGGCCTGATGTGGGTGCGCGAAGCGCCGACCCTGGCCGAGGGCGTGCGTGTGAAAAACCCCTTGCGCGGCGACGCCGTGCTGCAGGCAGTCGAAGCCAGCCGCGGTTGGATGCTGGCCGTAGACGAAGACGCGATCCCGCCGGCCCGCGACGACCTGGCGCGGCGGGGGTTTTATGTAGAGCCGACTTCCGCGATTGCCTGGAGCGCCTTACAGCAGCCGGGCAAGCCGCTGCTCCCGCCCGTTGTTGTTGTGCTGACCGGCAGCGGCCTGAAAGCCGGCGAAATACGTTGATGGAGGTGCTTCTATGGATCGCGTCGTCATTACTGGTATGGGGGCCGTTTCCCCTCTTGGCCTGACTGTGCCAGAGACCTGGCAAAACATTGCGGCCGGCGTTTCGGGGGTTGGCCCGGTGACCATTTTTGATGCCAGTCAACACCAGGTCAAGATCGCCTGCGAGGTCAAAAATTTCGCCGCCGAAAAATATCTGCCCGGCAAAGAGGCGCGCCGCCGCGACCGCTATGAACTGCTGGCGACCGCCGCTGTGCAGGAGGCCATGCGTCAAGCGGGCCTGGGGGTGGATGAGCCAACCGCGCCGCGCATCGGCGTCATCTTCTCCTCGGCGGTGGGCGGCTTGATCTCATTGTTCGACAATTTTCGCTTGTTGGCTAACGAAGGGCCGCGCCGCGTCAGCCCCTTTCTGATCCCCATGTTTGTCGCCGATGGGGCGGCGGCGCTCATCTCGCTCGATTACGGCCTCAAAGGGCCTTCCATGTCCATCACCACCGCCTGCGCTTCCGGCTCTGACGCCATCGGCATGGCCTGGACGATGATCCGCGCCGGCATGATGGATGTCGCCGTGGCTGGCGGCTGCGATGTGGCGGTCTGCGATGTCGGCCTGGCTGCCTTTGACCGCCTGGGGGCGCTCTCGCGCCGCAACCAGGACTATTCGATGACCCCGCAGCCTTTCGATAGAAATCGTGACGGCCTGGTGATCGGCGAAGGGGC
>CAIQJJ010000070.1 GCA_903872065.1 uncultured Anaerolineales bacterium
CTTGAACCGGATTGGGTCTTCGATGCGGCGGAACAGGTTGACGCCCAGTTCGCTGGCGGTCAGGATTTCGACATCTCCGTAACCGAACACCCGGCCAAAGACCGATTGCGAGAGCTTGACATCGTTCACCTTTTCCAGCGACGAGTCGATGACATTTTTGTTGAAGATGCCCGAAACCTGCATCACGCGCCGCGTGGTCACCAGGTATTGGCGGTTATACCAGTTGATCACATCATAAACCAGTGTGATGATAGGGAAGATGATCAGCAGCATCACCACTGCCGCCACCAAAAGCGCAAATGGCCCGATGAGCGGGACGAGTGACGTAGCCGCCGCGCCGGCCGCAATTATCGCCAACACAATGACAACCATCTCCAGCAAGATGGCGCGAAAGACGACAAACCAATGCTGGCGTGTGGTTAAGAGAATGCGCTCGTTTTGTCCGAGCATTCGTTCGACATATCCTTTGGGGGGCATAACAAACCTCCAGTTTGATGGGTGGAATTCAATTTTGTTAATTGTACAACGGAAATGTGAAGCGCGTGCAGCAACTTGGTTGAGAATTGCGTTTTATTCCGTTTCCACCCAGGATCACATTTGCATCAAAGCTTTTCTTATGCTATCATAGCGACGTTGGTTGTCGTTCATGGTTTGCCTCTCATCTTACCCTCTGCCGACCGCCTCACTTTATTTCGCCCGTTCTTAAACTGGGCAGCAGGAAGGATTCCCCATGCAAGCCAGATGGATCGCACTCGTCGCTGACGCAGTTAGCTCAAAGGCCCTTTTGATAACGGCCGGCTGGTCGCTGCTTCTGCTGATCGGATTTTACGCCCTTTTACGAACCCGGCGCTTGATCAATCTGGAACATCCGGTCTTGTGGATTGTTGTGATCGCTCTGGCGGTGCGTTTGTTCCCCGATATGCTGCTGCCGGGCGGCGCCAATGGCGATATGGATGCCTATGAGATGGTGGGACAGGCCGGGGCGGCCGGCCAGGATATCTATGCCCAGCCCGTTTTGGAAAAGCGCCATCCTTACCTGCCTCTGTATGTTTACTGGCTTATCTTTACAAGTTGGTTTGCCCAGGCGACTGGCTGGTCTTCGGCCTTCATTGTGCGCTTGCCGCCGATCCTGGCGGATGCCGCTTTGGCCGTGTTGATCTATTGCCAGGTGCGCAGAGACCTTTCGGAAGGAGAAGCCCAGCGCAGCGGATTGCTGTATGCGCTCAACCCGATTGTTGTCTTGGTCAGCGCCTATCATGGCCAGTTCGATGCCGTTCCAGCACTGTTTGCTCTGCTGGCGCTTCAGGCTGGCGCGGCCGGGGTTTTCACGCAAGCTGGTTTTTGGTTAGGGACAGGAATCCTGGTCAAAGGCTGGCCGGTGTTGGCCCTACCGACCTTGTTTATCCAGGCGCGTTCCTGGCGCAGCAAAGTCTGGATTATTCTAGGAGCAACCTTAATTCCACTGGCGGCGCTGCTTGTCTATGTACTCTGGTTTAACGCCGATCCTGTCCTCATCCTGAAGCGCGCCCTGGGGTATAACCACGGCGTTGGCGTCTATGGTTACACCTACTTTATCCGCCTGGGCGTTTTGGCGCAGCGGCTCCCCTCGGATGCGATGACGTTCTTATACCTCAATGCGCGGTATATCACCCTGGTGTGTTTGGGTGTGATCTGGCTGTGGCAGGCTCGCCGCCAATCACTGCTGGAAAGTTGGCTGACTATCCTGGTCGCTTTCCTGGCGACCACCCATGCCTTTTCAATTCAATACCTGGCCTGGATAGTGCCTTTTGGGCTGGCCGCGCGTCAAAACACCTGGACCTGGCGCTACACCCTGGCGGCCTTTATCTATATGTTCCTGACCTACAATACCTTAATTTTGGATTTTCGCATTGACCACTTGTTTTCCTGGCAGCAAGCCGATCTGTATCTGATCATCCCTGCCAGTCTGCCTGTTTGGGGGGTCGCTGTTGCCTGGTTGATACAGCGTTTGAGACAGCCAGCTTATGCTTCGTGACACGCCGCCCAATGGCCGCTGCACACCTCGCGCCATTCCGGCGCCACCTCACGGCAGGCCGGGTTTTTGCGCTGTTCGGCCAGCGGACAGCGCGGATGAAAGCGGCAGCCTGAAGGGGGATTAATTGGGCTGGGGACGTCGCCGCTGAGGATGGTGCGTTGGTGGGCGCGGCTCTTCTTCGGGTCGGGAATCGGCGCCGCCGAAAGCAGCGCCTGGCTGTAAGGGTGCAGGGGGTTCTCGTAAAGCTCGTTGCGATCAGCCATTTCCACAATGAGCCCCAGGTACATTACCGCCACCCGGTCGCAGATGTGGCGCACCATGCTCAAATCGTGCGCAATGAAAAGATAAGTCAGGCCAAACTGATCCTGCAAATCTTCTAGCAAGTTTACCACCTGCGCCTGGATCGAAACATCCAGCGCCGAAATCGGTTCGTCGCAGACGATGAAGACCGGCTGTGAGGCCAGGGCGCGCGCAATGCCAATCCGCTGACGCTGCCCGCCCGAAAACTCATGTGGAAAGCGGTTGATGTGCTGCGCGTTCAGGCCAACCAGTTGGAGCAGTTCTTGCACTCGTTCGGTGCGCTCGGCGGCGCTGGAGCGTAAGTGGTGGACGCGCAGCGGCTCGCCGATGATGTCATTCACCGTCCAACGCGGGTTGAGCGAGGCGTAGGGGTCTTGGAAGATGATCTGCGCTTTGCGGCGGATATTGAGCAATTGCGCTCCCTTTGCCTGGAAGATATCCTGTTCCTCGATCAGGGCGCGCCCACTGGTCGGCGGATATAAGCCTAGCAGGGTGCGCCCGGTGGTGGTTTTGCCGCAGCCCGATTCCCCCACCATACCTAGCGTTTCCCCGCGCTCAATCGTGAAGGAAATTCCATCCACCGCCCGGATCATGCCTACTTTTCGTTGCAGCACCAGGCCTTGCGTAACGGGGAAGTGTTTGACCAGGTTTTCTACCTGGACCAGCGGCGTCTTTGCAGCAGGAGGCAGGGAGGTCATCGCAAAGCTCCAGTTTGAAGGTTGACCCAACAGGCGGTTTTTTGGCCGGGGGCCACGGTTGCCAGGGGCGGGTTTTGCGCCTGGCAAAGCTCTTGAGCGAACTCACAGCGCGGCGCAAATGGGCAGCCGACCGGCTCTTTGAGCAGGTTGGGCGGCGCGCCGGGGATTGATTTGAGACGCTGCCCGCGGCGGCGGTCGGCGCGCGGCAGGGCCGAGAGCAGCGCCAGCGTATAGGGATGCTGCGGGCTTTCGTAAAGCTGGTTCACATCAGCCTTTTCGACGATGAACCCGGCGTACATCACGATTACACGGTCGGCCAGCCCCGCCACCACCCCCAGGTCATGGGTGATCCAGATCATTGCCATCTTGAACTGGGCGCGAATGCGCTGCACCAGGTCGGTAATTTGCGCCTGGATGGTCACATCCAGGGCGGTCGTTGGTTCATCGGCGATCAAGATGCTTGGGTTGCAAGCCAGCGCCATGGCGATCATCACCCGCTGGCGCATCCCCCCTGAGAATTGGTGCGGATAGCTTTGCAGGCGGCGCGACGCATCGGGGATGCCCACCGCCTCCAGCAGTTTAACGGCTTTCTGATTGGCTTCATCCGCCGCAATCCCCGTATGCACCCGCAGGGCTTCGGTAATCTGCCGCCCGATCGTCAGCACCGGGTTGAGCGAGGTCATCGGGTCTTGAAAGATCATCGCGATTTCACTGCCGCGGATCTTTTCCATTTCGCGGTCGCGCAGTTTGAGCAGGTCTTGGCCGCGATACACTGCGCTGCCGCTCACGATCTCACCCGGTGGGATGGGGATCAATCCGAGCAGCGACATCATGCTGACCGATTTGCCACAGCCGCTTTCGCCCACCACGGCCAGCGTTTCGCCCTCTTCCAGGTGGAAGGAGATGCCGTTGACCGCATAAACCGTCCCTTCCTGGGTGTGAAAACGGGTTTTGAGATTGGAGACTTCCAGGAGATTGCTCATATCAAACCGTCCGGCTGCGGGGGTCGAGGGCATCGCGCAAACCGTCGCCGAGGAAGTTGACGCTCAAGACGGTCAGCAGGATCAGCAGGCCAGGGAACAGCCACAGCCAATACGCGCCCTGGTCAATATAGCCATACGCCCCTTCGAGCATGTTTCCCCACGTGGCGGTGGGAGGCTTCACACCCAGGCCCAAAAAGCTGATATAGGCTTCCAGGGTGATGGCGTTGGCAACCCCCAGCGTGGCCGCGACGACGATCGGGGCGATGCTGTTTGGCAGGATGTGATAGAAAATGATCTGCCAGGTGGGAGTGCCGGTGGCGCGCGCCGCCAGGATGAAATCATTTTCCTTAATGGACAAAAATTGCGAGCGCACGATGCGCGCCAGGTAAGGCCAACTGGTCAAACCGATGATCGCAATGATCACCAACAGGCTGCCGCTGTATTCGCGGCCCATCAGCGTCACATTGGGCAGGTTGCCGCCGAAGAACTTGGCCATCACAATGAGCAAAAAGATTTGTGGGATATTGAGGATCGCCTCGGTGAAACGCATCATCAAGCTGTCCAAAAACCCGCCGTAATAGCCGGCCAGCGCCCCGATCGTGACACCCATCAACACCTCCAAAAGCGCCGCGGTCAGGCCGATCACGATGGAAATTTGCCCGCCGTAGATGGTGCGCGCCAGGATATCTCTCCCAACCGTATCGGTGCCGAAAAGATGCTCGTTGGAAGGGGGCTTGATGCGCAGCTTGGTGTCGTTGTGGTTGGCGTATTCCTCAGACACCAGCAGCATTCCGCCATAAGAATAGGCGACCAATACAAACAGCATTGCCAGGCCGAACAGCGCCATTTTGTGCCGGCGGAAGCGCCGCCAGGTGAGCTGGCGCAGGCTTAGCGGCGGGGTTTGCAGATCATCCGCCGCCAGTTGGACGATCGGGGATGGGGAGGCGGTGGGGTTATTCATAGCGGATGCGCGGATCGAGCCAGGCGTAGGTGATATCGGTGATGATCTGGAAAGTGACAATTGCAATTGCAATCAGCATCATGATCCCCATCACCAACGGTGTGTCGCCATCTGAGACGCCGTCCAGGAACAGGCGCCCCATGCCCGGCCAGGCGAAGATGCGCTCAGTGACCACCGCTCCGCCCAACAGCAGCGGCAGATCCAGTCCCACCACAGTCACTAACGGCAGGGCGGCGTTTTTGAGCGCATGGATGAAGACCACCTGCGGGCGCGGCAGCCCTTTGGCGCGGGCGGTGCGGATATAATCCTGGCTCATCACTTCGAGCATCGTGCTGCGCACATAGCGGCTGTAGGCGGCAAAACTGATCATGGCGATGCTGAGCACCGGCAGGATGGTGTGCAGCGCCACCTGCTCGAACGTTTTCCCCTCTTTGGGATCGAACATGCCCACCCAGGGCAGGTAGGGCAGCCCGGCTTGCTTGGGATACACGCCCAGCAGATAGATGCTGACCAGGGCGATGAAAAAGATCGGCATCGAGTAGCCCACGAAAGAAAAAGCCGTCGCCAGGTTATCTACCCAGGAATACTGGTGCAGGGCGGAATAAATGCCAATCAACAGCGCCCCCAGGATGATCGCCGCTTCCGCCGTCAGCATCAAGACCAGCGTGTTTGGGATGCGTTCACTGATGACTTTCACTACTGGCATGCCGCGGTTGGTCAGCGAGACGCCAAAATCGCCGCGCAGCACTCCCTGGCGCGTCCCCGGCGTTTCGGCGACGCCATCGCCGTCCATGTCCACTTTAGCCCAGTCGTTGCCGATCAGCCAGTAGACATACTGCAAGATGACCGGTTGGTCTAAGCCCAACTGCCGGCTCAAGCGCTCACGGTCGGCGGCGCGCGTCACCCGCCGCCCGCCCATCGTCGCCAGCGGGTCGCCGACGTTCTTCATGAGAACAAACAACACCAGGCTCAGGACGAAAAGCAGCGGGATCGCCTGCAAAATGCGCTGAACGATATAGCGAATCATGATTGTTCGATGGCAGACTCAAAAGATTGGAGCCGCCAGGGACGCAAAGCAAAAACTTGTCTTGTTTTCACGCTGCTTCCCGGCGGCTCTGCGTTAAAAGATCGTTACATGTTCTACAAGAACGTTATTTCGCCAATTCCCATTCCATGATGTTAAAGAACGGGGTGCCGCCGGAAAGGCGCACATTTGCCAGGCGTTGATTGACGCCCCACAGGTCGGGGTCTTGCCAGATGCCCATCCAATAGACTTTGTCGAAGATCAGTTTAGAAATCTGGTAGAAAGTCTGCTGGCGGGTTGCGAAGTCCACCTGCGTAGATTGTGCCTTGAACAGGGCGACCAGTTCCTCGTCGCAGATCGCTGACCAGTTGGTGCCGGTTGGGTTTTCATCGCTGGGGATGTTATCGCACAAAAAGTCAAAGGTATCTGGATCGGGGTACTGCGGGTTGGTCGAATACTCGAAGATATCCAGCTCGCCTTTGGCCGCCGGGCCGCCTTCGGCGTAACCGGAGAAGAAGACATCCGAGTCGAAGTTGAGCAGTTCGACCTTGATGCCCACTTCCGCCAACTGCTGTTGGAAGACCGCTTGCGTATCGCGGCGCACCTGGCGCGTCGTCGTGCCGTAGGTCAGGCTCAGGTCAACCCCATCCTTCTCGCGCACCCCATCGCCGTTGCCATCCGTCCAGCCGGCCTCGTCAAGCAGTTGCCTGGCTTTCTCCGGGTCGAAGGGATAAGGCTTTAATGCGGGGTCAACATAGGGCATATTATCCCAAATGGATACCGCCGGCACGGTCAGGCCGAGCAGCAGGTCTTTGGCCAGCGAGAAGCGGTCGGTGGCGTAGGCGATCGCCTGGCGCACGCGCACATCTTGCAGCGCCGGGTGGCCTTTTTCAGGATCGAGATAGAAGTAGAAACCTTCGTTATAACCGGAGTAGACGCGGTAAACCTTGACGCCGGCGTTTTCCAGGCTGGGGACATCCGAATTGGAGAAGAAAGTTCCCAGGTCGCCCTCGCCGCCGGTCAGGGCCGCAATTTGCGCCGCGTCATCGGGGACAAAGCGCACGAAGATTTCCGCCAACTTGGGTTGGCCGGCCCAATACTTCGGGTTGGCGGTGAAGCGGGCAAAGCTGCCCGATTCCCATTCGGCGAAGACAAACGGGC
>CAIQJJ010000071.1 GCA_903872065.1 uncultured Anaerolineales bacterium
AAGACGGTCGTCTGATCTGGCTGGAGACCACCAGCCGGGCAATATGCGACCCGCAAACTGGCCAGGTGGTGGAAATTCATGCCGCCACCCGCGATTTTACCGCCCGCAAGCAGGCCGAGGAAGCCTTGCTGCGGGAGAGAAATTTCTCCGACACCATTCTCAACAGCCTGCCAGGCATCTTTTTTGTGCATGATTGGCAAGGGATGATCCGGTGGAATCGGAACCTTGAGCTTGTTTCCGGGTATTCTGCTGAAGAATTGTTGAAATTGGCTCCTTTGCAAATCATCGCCGAATCCGATCGTGATCTCGCTCACCAAAAGATGCAGGCTGCCTTTGCCGGCGGTGAATTTGAAACCGATGTCAATCTCTTGACGAAGGGCGGCAGCGTCATTCCCTACCATTTGAAAGGCTCGCAGTTGTGGATTGGGGATCAAACGTACCTGGCGAACATTGGCCTGGATATCAGTGAGCGCAAACGGGCTGAAGCTGCTTTGTTAAAATCGGAGGCGCTTTACCGGCAGGCGATTGAAGTGGCCGGCGCGGTGCCTTATCTTCAATCCTATATCGGCGTTGGTACATTAATTCACTATGATTTTATCGGCGAGGGGATTCGCGACATCACCGGCTATGGCCCGGAAGAGTTCACCGCCGAACTGTGGGATGAAATCACGCTGGAGCGAGAACTGCTGGAAGATTTGGCCGGGCAAAACTGGTTAGATGCGATTGACCAGGTGCGCCTGAGAGGCAGAGCCATCTGGAAATGCAATCACCGCATCCGGGCGCGGGACGGAAAAATACACTGGGTCTTTGAGGCGGCGGTGGAACTGCGGAATGAAAAAGGGGTTTCCTATGGCTCAATCGGTTTGTTCCAGGATATTACCGCGCGCAAATTGGCCGATGATGCGCTGCGCGAGAGCGAGGTCAGGTATCGTTTGATCGCCGAAAACACCGCCGATGTCATTTGGGTATTGGATGTGGAGACGCAGCGTTTTAAATACATGAGTCCCTCGGTGCAAAAACTGCGCGGCTATACGCTCGAAGAGGTGATGGCGCAGCCGGTCAGCGAAAGTTTGACCCTCGAGTCGGCGCAGAAGGTGGCTGAGATATTAGCCGTCCGTATTCCACGGTTTTTGGCCGGCGAAGCGCTGCCGCTCTTTTTTGTGGATGAGGTGGATCAGCCTTGCAAGGATGGTTCGATCGTTCACACGGAAGTCACGACGACCTACCTGGTCAATGAACAGGGAAAATTAGAAATTATTGGGGTTTCGCGCGATATTACGGCGCGTAAACATGCCGAGGAGCAGCTTCAGATTCTCAAAAGCTCGATTGATATGGCCCCGGATGGGGCGTATTGGATGGATCGCCAGGGACGTTTTATCTATGTCAACGATGCCGGTTGTAAAGTCTTGGGATATACCCGCGAAGAACTGCTGCAGATGAACGTTTCAGAGGTTAACCCGCAGGCGACTCCCGAAAGGTGGGCGCAGATTTGGGAACTGCTCAAAGAAGGCAAGACGTTTGTTGCCAAATCAACGCATCGTCGCAAAGATGGCTCTGAGTTTCCAGTGGAACTGACGTCAACTTATGGCAAATTTGGCGATCAAGAATATTGCAATGGCTTCGCCCGCGATATTACTGAGCGCCTGCGAGCAGAAAATCAGATTCGCCGCATGAATGATGAACTAGAGCGGCGCGTTTCTGAGCGCACGGTGCAGTTGGAAGCGCTGAACAAGGAATTGGAAGCCTTTAGCTATTCGGTTTCGCACGATCTGCGCGCCCCGCTGCGCGCCATCAACGGCTACGCCCGCATGTTAGAAGTGGAATACGCCGACTCGCTGCCGCCCAAAGCGGCCCACTTGCTCGATTCGCTCCGCTCCAGCGCCGGGCAAATGGGCGCCTTGATTAACGAACTGCTTGAGTTTTCACGTTTGGGGCGGCAGGCATTGGATAAGCGCCAGCTTCAGCCGGCCAGTTTGATCCAGCAGGCGCTGCTTGTGTTGAGCAGCGAACAGGAAGGCCGACAGATCGAATGGATCATCAGCGACCTGCCAGCCTGTTCGGGCGACCATATTTTACTGCTGCAAGTGTGGGTTAATCTACTTTCAAACGCCCTCAAATACACCCGCCGGCGGGCAGTCGCCAGGATCGAGGTGAGCTGCCAGGTCGGCGAAAAAGGGGAATACATCTACTTGATCAAAGATAACGGCGTTGGGTTTGACATGCGCTATGCCAGCAAGCTCTTTGGTGTATTCCAGCGCCTGCACAACGCCGATCAATTCGAAGGCACCGGCGTCGGGCTGGCCCTGGTGCAGCGCATCATCCAGCGGCACGGCGGGCGCATCTGGGCCGAGGCGCAGCCGGATGTGGGCGCGACGTTTTATTTCACTCTGCCCTGACTGTCACAGATCGCGATCCAATCTTTCCAGGTCTACGACCATCCCGCCCAATTTCTGCATTTCGGCGCGCGCTGCGGTGGTGATCTCGCCGCGTGCAAAGAGGGCGTAATGAACTTTCCATCCCTCCCCGCCATCGGGCAGCGCCGCCAGAACTTTGGGCGTTTTCTGCTCAATTAACTCGCCGGCGATCTGCCGGTCAATTCCATCCTGCCCCCATTTGCATTCTCCCAAGAGAATTTGCTTCTCGCGCCAGTGAATGGCAACCACATCCACCTGCGCCGCAGCGTTCCAATGGCTGCCCACCGTTTCTGGTTCGAAAGGGAATTGCCCGGCTCTGCCTTGCCGCATCACCCATTCGCGCGCAATTTCTTCAAACGCGGTTTGCCCCACAAAGGCCCGCAAACCTTCTTTAACCTGCGCTAAAACCCGTTCCGGGTCAAAAGTCAATGTATCGTGGAAGGGGGCCAGGAAGCGAAAGTAAAAGCGAAAATAGGGATCGCTGAGATGGTAGCGTCCCAGGCGAGATTTATTTAAGCCGCTGATCGGGATTGTGGCGGGCAAACGTCGTTCGATCAGGTAAAGCTCTTGCAACCGCGCCAGGTATGCCGAAAGGTGGGCCTTGTCAATTAAGCTGGCGTTGCTGATGTCGTTGAGTGTATGCGCCCCTTGCCCGATCGCCTTGATGACTGCCAGGTACACATTCGGATCCCGCACTTCATCATAGAGCAAGAAGGCCGGTTCAGCCACGAACATACTCCCTGGGGCAAGCATCACCTCGCGGATGTTTTGCGTTAACGAGCGCTCAGGATCGAGCCATTCCAGGTAAGCCGGCACACCACCCACCATCGCATACCCCGCCACCCGTTCTTCAGCCGACCAGTTGGGCAAGAACTGGCGCAAACTGGCAAAAGAAAGCGGCTGCAAGCGCCACTGCCCGGTCATGCGCCCAAAGAGCGGCGACTGGCGCGACAGCAGCATTTCCATGGTGTGCACCTGCGAACCGCACAACACCAAAATCAGGTTAGAGGCCTGGAAATGATGATCCCAGGCGTGCTGCAGCGCAGAGAGCATGGCCGGGTCGGCTTCAGCGGCATAAGGCAGTTCATCCAGGATCAAAATCCGCCGCTGCATTCCGATCAATTCCGCCGTCGCGTTCCAAACATCGGCCCAACTCTCGAAGATTGGCGCGCGATGAACCGGCATTCCTAGTAAAGTGGCATATAGTTTGCGCCGCTGCAGCGCGGCCGGCTCTTTTTCGGCAGACCAATAAGCCGCCGGAATACCTGCCTGAGCAGACCAATGGCGCAGCAAAGCTGTTTTACCAACCCTTCTGCGCCCGTACAGCAGCGCCATCTGCGCCGGGCCTGGACGCCGGCGTTCCAACAGGCTGTTCAAAAAAGCAAGTTCTTGCTGGCGATCTACAAACATCGCTGCACCTCCGGATAAAATAAGCCACGCGTAGATTATTATAATCTACGCGTGGCTAAAAATTGCACCTTTTGACATTATTCTTTAAGTCGGCGGCAAATTCCGGCGCAACTGCTCGCGCATCTTCACCGCCCGCGCCGCCCCCTCCGCCACGCACGTTGTTGGATTATCCACCACGTATGCCGGCACGCCCAATTCTTTCGTCATCAGCTTGTCAATCCCGCGCAGCAGCGCCCCGCCGCCGGTCAGCGCCACCCCGCGGTCAATGATGTCCGAAACCAGCTCGGGCGGCGTCTTTTCCAGCGCCCGCCGCGCCGTCTCCACCATCGCTTTCAGCGTTTCTTCCATCGCCTCCACCACTTCCCCCGTGGTCAGCGTCACCGGGCGCGGCAAACCTGTCACCTGGTCTTGCCCCTGGATTTCCATGCTTTGCTCTTCATCCTGGATCACCGCCGCCCCGATCTTGATTTTGACCTGCTCCGCCGTCATCTGGCCGATGATAATGCCATACTTCTTGCGCACATAAGCCACGATCGACTCATCAAGCTGGATTCCTCCCATACGAATGGTCTCGCCGGCTACAATCCCATACATAGCCAGCACAGCGGCCTGGGTCGCCCCACCGCCCAGGCACAAGAGCATATTGCCGGTCGGCGTCCCGATCGGCAGGTCTACGCCCAGGGCGGCGGCCTGCGGCTGCCAGATCAGCGCCACATCCCCGCCGGCTTGCAGGCCCGCCTCTTGCACGGCGCGCCGCTCCACGCTGGTGACGCCGTGCGGCACGGTGATCATCACCTGTGGGTGGAAGAACGGGAGCGGCCCCGCCAGGCGCTTCTTGAAAATCCATTCCAACATGCGCGCCGTGACCTCGAACTCGGCGATGACTCCATTGCGCAGTGGGCGGATCACTTCCAGGCTTTCGGGGGCGCGGCCATACATATCCTGCGCCGCCTTGCCCCACTCCACCAGCTTGTTCTCCTCCACCACAATTGCTGCGACGGTTGGCTCCTCCAGCAAAATGCGCCCCCCGCGCGCTGGTTCAGCCACGCGAATAAACATCGTTCCCAGGTCTACGCCCAGGTCACGTGAAAATAGCGCCATACGTTTTTTTTAGTATTGTTCTCCGCCAGGGCCACGCGCATGGCCGCTGCGGTAGCGTTTTGCTGCCTGCAAGCGCAGGTTTGAACGGCGCAGAGCCGCCTCCAGCGCCAGGAATGCGTCGCTGTCCCTTTCGGGAGGCGCTTTTTCCAGCAGTTCCTCAGCGCGTTTGCGCGCCGCCTCGGCGCGCGCCACATCAATTTCACTCACGTTTTCAGCCGCATCGGCCATCACGGTGATGATGCTGGGCTGCACCTCGACCACCCCGCCGGCGACAGTGAAAACCTCCTCTTTGCCGCGCGAGCGCACTCGCAGAATGCCATACTTCAAGGTGGAGAGCAGCGGGGAGTGATTGGGAAGAATACCCATCTCCCCGGCTGCGCCCGGCACAATCACCATATCGGCGTCGCCCTCGTAAACGAGGCGATCTTGGGAGACAATTTCGCAACGGATAGGCATAAGCCCTCGTGTTTCAATAGACTATTGAGATAATCGCTCTGCCTTCTCACGGGCTTCCTCAATGGCGCCGACCATCAAGAAGGCCTGTTCGGGCAGGTCATCGTGCTTGCCGTCCAGGATTTCGCGGAAGCCGCGCACGGTTTCACGCAGAGGCACATATTTGCCTTCCAGGCCGGTAAACTGCTGCGCTACCGCCATCGGCTGCGAGAAGAATCGCTCGATCTTGCGCGCTCGTGAGACGATCAGCTTATCATCCTCGCTCAGTTCGTCCACGCCCAGGATGGCGATAATGTCTTGCAGGTCTTTATAGCGCTGCAGCACGCGCTGGACTTCGCGGGCGGTGGTGTAATGCTCTTCACCCACCACGCGCGGGTCAAGAATGCGGGAGGTCGAGGTCAAGGGATCGACCGCCGGGTAAATGCCTTTCTCGACGATGGAACGCTCCAGGGCGATTGTCGCATCCAGGTGGGTGAAGGTCGCCACCGGCGCCGGGTCGGAGTAGTCGTCCGCTGGCACGTACACCGCTTGCATGGAGGTGATGGAGCCTGAACGCGTCGAGGTGATGCGCTCTTGCAGTTCACCCATTTCGGTCGCCAGGGTGGGCTGATAGCCTACCGCCGAGGGCATACGTCCGAGCAGGGCTGACACTTCTGAACCGGACATGGAGAAGCGGAAGATGTTGTCCACAAACAACAGCACGTCACGCCCGGCGTCACGGAAATACTCGGCCATGGCCAGCGCCGAGAGCGCCACGCGCAAGCGCACACCGGGCGGCTCGTTCATCTGGCCGTAGACCATAACTGTATCTTTCATCACGCCCGATTCGAGCATTTCACGGTAAAGCTGTGTGCCTTCGCGGGTGCGCTCGCCGACCCCGGCAAACACGGAATTGCCCTTGTGAACGGTCGCGATGGTGCGGATCAACTCCATGATCACGATCGTCTTGCCGACGCCCGCGCCGCCGAAGATGCCCGTTTTCCCGCCTTTGGTGAAGGGGGCGATCAAATCCACCACCTTCAGGCCGGTCTCAAACACTTCCACGCGGGTGGATTGGTCGGCAAAGGGCGGAGCGGAGCGATGGATCGGGTAGTATTGATCGGCTTCCACTACGCCTTTGCTATCTACGGCGCGCCCCAAGACATTGAAGATGCGTCCCAGGGTGGCCTGTCCAACCGGCACGCGGATCGGCGCGCCAGTCGCCACGACTTCTACCCCACGCTGCAAACCATCTGTGGTGTCCATCGCCACGCAGCGCACCCAATGCTGCCCCAGGTGCTTTTGAACTTCCAATACCAGCGGCAGTCCCTCACTGCGAGGGACTTCGAGCGCCTCATATACCTGTGGCAGTTGATCTGGTGGAAAAGCGACATCCACCACGCCACCCAAAATTTGTACAATATGTCCGGTTGATTTGGTCATGAGTTCTCCATTCAAGTGTAGGTTCAAAGTTTACCTACAAAATCGGTATCAGTCGCCCAGGGCGTTTGCGCCGCCCACAATATCGAGCATTTCGTTGGTGATGCTTTGCTGGCGGGCATTGTTGTATTCCAGTTGCAGCTCGGCGGCCAGGTCGGTGGCGCTGTCGGTCGCATTCTTCATCGCAACCATGCGCGCGGCGTGTTCGCTGGCCAGTGACTCTAAAATTGCCTGGAAGACTTGCAGCGCGGTAAAGCGCGGCACAATTTCATCCAGGATTTCGGTCTCGCCGGGTTCGTAGGTGTACGCGGCAGGGGTGCGGCTGGCCGTAGCAAAGCTCATCACCCGCCCCTCCCCTGAGTCAAGTTCCAGCGGCAAAAGCTGCTTGACCACTGGCGTCTGCTTGACCATATTGACGAAATCCGTATACACCAGGTAGACGCGGTCTGCATTGCCCATCAAAAACTCATCTACTGCCATGCGCCCAATTGCCGATACATCGGTAAAGGTCGGCGCGGCCGGCAGGTTGCTGAATTCAGCCACAATGGTCTTGCGGCGGCGCAGCAGCATATCACGGCCTTTGCGCCCCACAGTGATGTAACGCACCGCCAGAGGGTGCTGATTGAATTGCTGCATGCAGAAGCGCACCACATTGCTGTTGTAGGCACCTGCCAGGCCGCGGTCGCCTGTCACCAGCACAACCATCACACTTTTGGGGTTAGGGCGTGGGGTGAGCAGCGGGTGCAGGCTGGCGCGCCCCGGCTGCCCGGCGATGTGCGTCAGCACCTGCCAGGCTTTGGTAGCGTATGGCCGCGTGTTGAGCATGGCCTGCATGGCCTTGCGCACCTTGCTGGCGCTCACTGCCTGCAGCGCTCGCGTCACCTGAGCAATATTTTTAACACTCCGAATACGGAGGCGAAATTCTCTCGCGTTAGCCATAGGAATATTCCACGTTTTTCAGCTTACGGGACGAAGGTAGCCTTAAACTCTTCCAATGCTTTAAGCAGCGCGGCGCGCGTCTCATCGTTGATCCGTTTTTCATCAGCGATGGAGCGGCCAATGGCGGGATAGTTGGTCGCCATGAAGCGCAGCAAAGCAGTTTCCCATTCGCGCATCCGTTCCACCGGCACTTTGTCCGCAAAGCCTTGCCCGCCGGCGAAGATGACGGTGATCATTTCTTCCAGTGAGAGCGGCGCATACTGGGGTTGTTTGAGAATCTCCTGCATGCGTTGGCCGCGGTTCAGGGTGGCCTGGGTAGTCTTGTCCAGGTCGGAGCCGAATTGAGCAAAGGCTGCCAGTTCACGGAACTGCGCCATATCCATGCGCAGCTTGGCGGCGACCTGCTTCATGGCCTTGGTTTGGGCGTCGCCGCCCACGCGCGAGACCGAGATGCCCACGTTGATCGCCGGGCGGATGCCGGCGTAGAACAGGTTGCCTTCCAGGTAGATTTGCCCATCGGTGATCGAGATGACGTTGGTGGGAATATAGGCAGACACATCGCCCAGCAGGGTTTCGATGATCGGCAAAGCGGTCAGTGAGCCGCCGCTGCCACGCACCTTCAATACTTTGTAGTTGTCAGCCTGCGCCAGGCTCTTCAAGCTTTGTTCGGCGTCATGTTTCGCCAACGGCCCGCTGAAGATCTGTCCATTCAAGGCGTCTTTGGCGTCGGCCAGTTTTTCGGGGTAGGATTTTGGCGTAATCGCAAATTGATCGGCCAGGCGGGCGGCGCGTTCCAGCAGGCGGGAGTGCAGGTAGAACACATCGCCGGGATACGCCTCACGCCCAGGTGGGCGGCGCAAGAGCAGCGAAACCTGGCGGTAGGCCCAGGCGTGCTTCGAGATGTCATCATAGACCACCAGCGCGTCGCGCCCGGTTTCCATGAATTCCTCTCCCATGGCGCAGCCCGCGTAAGGGGCGATATACTGCAGGGCGGCCGGGTCGTCTGCCGAGGCGACGACGACAATCGTATACTCCATCGCCCCGAAGCGTTCCAGCGTGGCTACAGTGCGGGCGACAGCGGCTTTCTTTTGCCCGATCGCCACGTAAATGCAGTAAAGGTCTTTGCCCTTCTGATTGATGATCGTATCAATCGCCAGGGCGGTTTTGCCAGTCTGCCGGTCGCCGATGATCAACTCACGTTGGCCGCGTCCAATGGGCGTCATCGCGTCAATCGCTTTGATACCGGTCTGGACGGGGGTGTCCACATCTTTGCGCGCCACCACGCCCGGCGCGATGCGCTCGATGGGGCGGTAGTTGGCGGTCTTGATGGGGCCTTTGCCGTCAATCGGTTCGCCCAGGGCGTTGACCACGCGACCAACCAGTTGGTCGCCCACTGGCACCGAGGCAATGCGTCCGGTTGCCCGCACGGCCATGCCTTCCTCGATGCCGGCATACTCGCCCATAATGATGATGCCAACGTTATTTTCTTCCAGGTTGAAGGCGATGCCCATGATGCCATTGGCAAATTGCACCAATTCTTGCGAGCGAACCCCTTCCAACCCGCTGGCGCGCGCAATTCCATCGCCCGCTTCCAGCACAGTCCCTACTTCGGTCAACCCATAAGTAGGCTTAAAAGATTGAATCTGTTGTTGAAGTTCAGCGGTAATTTGTGAAATCAGATCGGTCATGCTCCCTCCGCAGCCGAGGAGTGTGGATGGTATGAATATCGTTCTCCATAAATAGGAGCGGTTAATTAATTAGGACGGCCAAATGATACCTGAAAGCTTGCGTCTTGTCTAGCGCTTAATCGGATAGCTTTGGGTAGCTTTTTTCTTGCAGCGCCTCCAGGATGGCCTGCGTTTCGCGCCGCCCGCCGTAGCCATTCTCGCCGGCCGGGCCCACGCAGGAGGGGCAGCCATCGGCGCAGGCGCAGCCGGCTGCCACCTCCCGCGCCCGCTGCACCAATTCCTGGTGCAGATCGAACAGGCGCTCGCTGAAGCCGATGCCAGCCGGAACCTGATCGTAAATCACTATGGCTGGCTTGCCCTCCGCCAGCGGCGACTGCGGATCGGCGTTGACGCCCAGGTCGCGCGGATCGCACATCAAGAACAGGGGAGCCAGGT
>CAIQJJ010000072.1 GCA_903872065.1 uncultured Anaerolineales bacterium
ATCCTTCAACTATCCTTCGACAAGCTCAGGATGCCTGAGGCCCGTCGGTAGGCGCGCTGAGCTTGTCGAAGCGCCTCATCCACTGCTCCTCAGATTTCTGACAAACTTCAAGGATGGCAGCGGTGATACAAAAGCTTACAGTATAATGAATAGTGAACCGGAGGCAGCCATGTATCTCAAAAAATTTACTATTCAAAACATCAAGTGCTTTTCGAACCTGACATTGGATTTTGCCCCAGGTGGACATCCACGCAAATGGACGGCTATCTTGGGGAAAAATGGGGTGGGGAAGAGTGCCCTCTTGCAGGCGATTGGGGTCGCTTTGGTAGGCCCGGTGGCGGTGAGAGAATTAATCCCTGTGGCGGAAGGATGGGTGCGCGCCGGCGCTGGTTATGGGTTATTGGAAGCTGAAATTTTGTGGACTGAGGGAGACGCTCAAACTCCGCACTGGCCCAAAACCAAGCGTCCATACACCGCCCGTTATGCGGTAGTGGGCAAAAATCCTATTCTTCAGGCCGTTCCTGAAGCGCTGGTCGAATATCAAGATGCGCCGCCGGTAATTATAGATTGGTCTGGAGAAGGTTCAGCCAAAGAACGTGAGCAAATCACCAAAGACATGATTCGCCTGAAACAGACCGCCTATTCTGAAAGCAAGAAGGGCTGGTTTTCCTGCGGCTATGGGCCGTTTCGTCGCTTAAGCGGCGGCGCCCAGCAGGCGGATCGAATTTTGTATTCTGAGCGCAAAGCATCGCGTTTTATCACCTTGTTCCGTGAAGATGCTGCGTTGACCAATGCGACGGACTGGCTGATCTCGCTTTACAACACCTGGCGCGATGGCGATGAAATCAATGGGGCAATTTTGGAGCAGGTAAAAACCGCCCTGCGAAGTGAATTATTGCCTGAAGCCTGCGAGCTAGACGTCAACTCACACTCAGCATTGCTCAAAGTGGATGGCCGCAGCCCTGTCCCTTTTCGCGATTTAAGCGACGGTTATCGCAGCATGTTGGCCCTGGGCATAGATTTGCTGCGCCGGGCGGCAGTATCTTTTCCAGAAACGGAAAATCTATTTCAAGTCCCTGGCATCGTGCTCATTGACGAAATTGACGCCCACGCTCATCCTGAATGGCAGCGCCAAATTGGCCATTGGCTGCGCAGCAAATTTCCCCAATTACAATTTATTGTCACCACACACAGTCCCTTCTTAGCCCAGGTGGCAGACGAACCTGGCGGGAATGTGATTCTGGATCAATCCGGGGAAGCCGTGTTTAGCCGCAATGATATTGAAAGTGTCGAAGGCTGGCGGGCGGATCAAGTCTTAACCGATTTGCAGGATTTGAAATCCACCCGTTCTCCCGAAGCAGAACGAAAGCTGCAGCGCTACCTGGAATTGCGCCAAAAATCCGCCGGGTTGGAGCCGACTGAGCAGCAAGAATATACACAACTTCGGTTGTGGGTGGAAAAACTGCCCCCGCCATTTGAGTCCGCGGAGGAACGCGCCCATTCCAGAGCGCTGCGAGAACGCGTCGAAAAGGCGAAGGATGTTCTGGGAGCGTTGCAATGATCCGTCTTCAGCGTCTACCGCAGCCGGATAACTTCTCACAGCGTGCGCAAGATTGGGAAAGACGCTTTTCCGCCGAAAGGGCAAGAAATCCAAAACTGACCATTTCTAAATTCTGGGCTGCTGTTCGTCAAGAAATTCGGCCTGATGCAGAGATTTTGTTCCGTAACTTTCATGGCAAGTGCGCATTTTGCGAAAGCAAGATGGCGCATGTCAGTTCGCCGCACATCGAGCATTTTTGGCCGAAGTCCAAATTCCCACACAAGACCTTTGCCTGGCGTAATTGGCTTCTCTCTTGCGGTAGGTGCAACGAAGCAAAATGGAGCCACATGCCATTTTGTGGGCCGATTCCCTGCCTGATCCATCCGATCATTGAAGACCCGCAAAAGCATATTGGCTTTGTCGGCCCGATTGTGGTTGAAAAAACCGAACGGGGTAAGCAGACGATCGAACTGGTTGGCTTGAAACGGTTGGATTTAGAAGAGGAGCGGGCGCGCTGGTTGGATCAAATTTGCCAACTGCTGCTGTTAGCCACCATTCCAACATTTCACCGTGAAGCACGCACATTGCTCATTTGGGCCATGCAGCCAGAAGCGCCTTATTCGGCGATGACGCAAGCCTATTTGCTCGAAGTGGCCCCGCGCCTGGCAAATCCACCCCAACCCCATCCATATATAGATTTGGCGAATGGCATCCAGCAGATCAGGCAGTTGGTTGAGCAGAACAGTAATGCCATTCACGACCTGGCATGACCTCACGTTTCCCAGGGTTGGATAGTATCTCCCCACGGCGCGGGCGAGACCTCTGTGAAAAAAATCACATCGCAGCGAATACCGTTCGCAAACCGCGTTGGCCGGTGGACAGCAGAGAACGCCAGCGCAGCCGGGTGATTTCGAGAGGGGAGAAAAGAGACGTTGTGGGCCAGGTTGCAGGCTTTTGTCGTTCACCTACCGGTGGTTCCCACCTTTCCTTCCGCGCGAATCACGCGTGTATGATATACTTCCCCTATCCAACCCAGTCCACTGGGGGAAACACGCGCTGGGGCCGCGTTCAGCAGCCGCCGGCGCAGTCAGCCGGGCGGCTTTTTCTTTCCCCCGCCCGCTCAGAGGACGCATGAATGACTTGGAACAACTGACCCTGGCTGCTCTCTTGCACGACATCCAACTGGCCGGCCGGCTGCCGCCTCCCCTGGCGGAACTGCCGCCGTTATCGCCCGCCTGCGCCGCCCTGCTGGAGCAGGCCCAGGCTTGCGCCACGCCGCCGGGCGCGGCCGCTTCCCTGCTCGATCAGCCGCTCATTTCCATCTTCGCCCGGCTCAGCCTCTTTCAACCTCAACCCCCGCCGCCCCGGTTCTACGCCGCCGCGCCGCTGCCCCCGGCCTCCGCCAAAGAAATGGACGTCCTCTTTCCGTCCGAGACGGCGCAGCCTGGCGGCCTGCGCCCGCAGCTTGATCGCCTGGCGGATGAACTGGCCCGCGTCGCGCGGCAGGTGGGCCTGCAATCTTTCGAACGCCTCTACACCCATTTGAGCGCCGTTTTGCAGCGCCATGCCTGGTGCCTGCCCGTCCATACCCCCGACCTGCCCCTGCTCGATCACGCCCGCCTTGTCAGCGCCCTCGCCGCCTGCCTCTACCGCTGCCATGCGCAGGATTTGACCCCTGCCTCCATCCGGGCCGGCGAGGCGGAACAGCGTTTTGCTCTCCTGGTCGGCGACCTCTCCGGCATTCAAGACTACATCTTCGACATTGCCAACATCGGGGCCGGCGGTGTGGCGCGCCGCCTGCGCGCCCGCTCCTTTTTCATTTCCGCCCTGTCCGATGTCCTCAGCCACCAGGTTGTCCACCAGTTCGACCTGCCGCTGGGCAATATCCTCATGTCCTCCGGCGGCAAGTTTTACGTTTTACTGCCCAACCTGCCCGGCCTGGACGGGCAGCTTCAGCGCCTGCGCCAGGGCATTGATGGATGGCTGCGCGATGAATACAACGGCGAGATTGCCCTCAACCTGGCCTGGATGGAATTGGGCGCGACCGATTTTCACGCCGGCCGCTTTGGCGAAGTGTTGTCCACCCTGGCGCAGCAGCTCAAACGCGCCAGGCAGCGCCGCGCGGCGGGCGTCTTGATCCATGACGGGCGCTGGGTCGAGGAGAATTTCGTCCTGCGGCGCGACTTTTGGGGCACCGGCCTCTGCCTCAGTTGCAGCAAATTCCCCGCAGAACGGGATGGGACGCTTTGCCCGCAGTGCGCCCGCGACCGACTCGCCGGCGGGCGGCTGCCGAACACCGCCTACGTCGCCTATTACCGCAGCGCGCAGAAAGATCGCGGCGCGCTGCCCATGCCGCAGGGCTACAGTGTGCGCCTGCTGGCAGCGTCCGAGTTGGCCGCAGCCGGTTCGCCCTATCTGCTGCTGCGCCTGAACGATCCCGACCTGTCGGCTGTGTCCGCCCACCCGGCTGGCTTTCGCTACCTGGCTAATCACGTCCCGGTTGCCAAAGGCGAGCCACTGACCTTTGAGGACATCGCCCAGCGCGCCGAAGGCCGCTCGCTCTTGGGCTATCTCAAGGCGGATGTGGACTACCTGGGTCTGCTCTTTGCCCTGGGGCTGCGCCAGGATCAGGGCGGCTGCGACACCGCCGCGCACCTGATGGCGCTCAGTCGTGAGTTAGACTGGTTCTTCTCCGGCTGGATCCAGCACTTGCTCAGCGCCCGCCCCACCGACCAGGCGGCCGGTTACGGCGACTTTTACACCATCTTTTCCGGCGGCGACGATCTCTTCCTGGTTGGCCCGTGGGATAAAGCCGCCGACCTGGCGCGCCTGATCTATGCCCGTTTCAAGGATTTTGTCGCCGCCAACCCCGATCTTTCGCTTTCGGCCGGCATCCTCTTCACCAAGGAGCGCTACCCCATTGCCCGCGCCGCCGGCGACGCCGAAGAGACGTTGGAGCTTTCCAAGGAGAGGCCGCGGCGCACCCCAGATGGCCCGCGCAAGCGAGATCAGTTGACTGTGTTGGGTGATACTTTTGGGTGGCAGCAGGCAGAAGAAATCTTCCACGAGATTAGCGTTCTCAAGCCTTATAGCGAGGTGTTGAAATCGGCTTTTCTCTATCATTTGATTGACTATTGGAAAATGTACCAGGATTGGGCTTTGCATGGCAATGTTGGCGGACTGCGCTACAAGCCTCTCTTTGCCTATAACATTGCCCGTAGATCGAAGAGCACACGTCTGAACTCCA
>CAIQJJ010000073.1 GCA_903872065.1 uncultured Anaerolineales bacterium
CGTATTCAGGTGGAAGTGGCCTTCTTCATATAACATCATCGTCGCCAGCGCCGTGATCGGCTTGGTCATCGAAGCGATGATGAAAATGGTATCGTCCTGGATGGGCTTTTGGGCTTCTTTGTCCATCCAGCCAAATTTTTCGTAGTAGATGGTCTTGCCCTGGCGGGCGACCGTGGCGCTCAGGCCGGCCAGGTCGCCGCGCCCGATGTAGCCTTGCAGCATGGCGCTCAGGCGCTGCAAGCGTTCAGCCGAAAAACCAACCGAGGCGGGAGAAGTGAGGTTCATAGAAATCAGCCTTGCAAAGCTTCCGCCAGGCCGGGGACGGCTTCGGCGCCGCTCAACACCTTTAGGCTGGAATTGGCAAAATCATCGCCGATCGGCTCATAGCGCACCACGTCCAGCCCGATCACTTTGGCCAGGAAGGCTTCGGCGATGGCGTTGAACGACAGGTTGTTCTCCGGGCGGGCAAAGCCGTGGCCCTCGTCCGGGTACAGCACATACGTGACCGGGATGCCTCTGCTTTGCATCGCGGCGACGATCTGATCGGATTCGGCCTGCTTCACGCGCGGGTCGTTGGCGCCTTGCCCGATCAAGAGCGGGCGCACAATGCGCTCCACGTAGGTCAGCGGGGAGTGCTTCTTGAGCAGGGCGCGCCCCTCTTCGGTACGGTGATCGCCCACCCGCGTGGTGAACATCTCCAGCATCGGCTTCCAGTAGGGCGGCATGGATTCGAGCAGGGTGATCAGCGAGGATGGCCCTACCAGGTCTACGCCGCAGGCG
The DNA here is from genome assembly GCA_903872065.1 of uncultured Anaerolineales bacterium. GTDB lineage: Bacteria > Chloroflexota > Anaerolineae > Anaerolineales > UBA4823 > CAIQJJ01. The sequence goes on from CAIQJJ010000073.1 coordinate 781, forward strand.
AACAACTCCGGCGTGAAGGTCAGCCCGGCCAGGGTCGAATACCCGCCGAAACTGCCGCCCATCACCGCCGTCTTTTGCGGATCGGCGATGCCTTGCGCAATCGCCCAATTGACCGCGTCCACCTGGTCTTCGATGATCTTTTCGCCCCACTGCCGGTCGCCGGCGTTGGTGAAGGCCTTGCCCAGGCCGGTCGAGGAGCGGAAATTGACATTCAGAACGGCAAAGCCGCGGTTGGCGAGCCACTGATGCCAGCTATTGTAGCCCCAGAAGTCGCGCCCCCACGGGCCGCCGTGCGGGATCAGCGCCAGCGGCAGCGGCCGGTCGGGCCGGCCGTCGTGGTTCGAGTCAGCGCCGGGCGGCAGCGAGTAATACACCACCAGCTTCAGCCCATCGCGCGACTCGATCACCGCCGACTGCATCGAGGCCAGCGTCAGCTCTTCCAGCGCCTTGCGGTTGGTGAAGAGGAATGCCGCTTGCCTCCGCTCGCGATCGTACAGGTAGAAGCGCACCGGGCCGTTATCCACCACATACAACACCACCCAGAAATGATCGTCCAGCGTGCGGGCGACGATCTCCAGTTCGCCGTCGGCGACCGTGCACAGGTAATCCAGGTCGGGCTGAATGGCCGTATCGAGGATTTGCCAGCGCTTGCGGTCGTAGGTAAAGGAGATGGCCTGGGCGCGCTTGTCTCGCGGGTGGAACAGCACATCCCCCGCGTCGGCCAGGGGGTCTTCGGCCAGCAGGGTTTTCTCGCCGCTCGACCAGTGATAGGCGATCAGGGCGGCGGTGTTGCGCCCGCGGCTGTCTTTGTAATACTGCACCTCGCCGTTTTTCTCAAAGAGGATCGGGTTGGTGGTCAGCAGGTCTTCGGGCGGGATGATTTCCGACGCCTGCCAGCCGTCTTCGCCGGGCCGTAAGATTTCCATCCCGCCGTCCGGCGTCATTCGCGCCGCATCGCGCAGGCGGTAGTCATCGTCAACATCGAAGCCGGCGAAGCCCTCGTTTTGCTGCACCAGGGTCATCTCGCCGCTCAGGATGTTCAAGCGGTAGAGATCGTGCCACTGCGCCTCGCGCTGGTTCAAGCCGATCATGATTTCATTGGGGAAATTGGGGCTGATGGCGTAAACTTGCGCCTGGACGCCATCGAAGGGGGTCAGGTCTTTGACCGCCCCATCTGCCGGCGCGTTCCCCCCCACCTCGGCGGCGTAGATGCGCCAGTTTTCATCGCCGTTGCGATCTTGGATGTAAAGAATGTGGCGGTTGGTGTAGGCCCACAAGTAAAAGCGGATGCCCCGCCCGGTGTCGTGGGTGACGGGGACGGCCGCGGCCAGGTTGTCGCGCCGGGCGACCCACACGTTCATCACACCGTCGCGGGAGGCCAGCCAGGATAGGTACGCCCCATCGTGGCTGATGTTGACGCCGGCCCGGTCGGGGTTGCCGAACAAGACCTTGCGTGGGATCAATGGAATGGTATTCATAAAAACTCCTTTGCTGCGAAAACAGCACTGTTCAAGGCTTCACCGCGGAGTCCGCAGAGAACGCAGAGAAAAACTCAAGAGGACTATTTTTTGAAAGGCAAGCGAAAACGATGCTTGCCACACTGCATCTCGCGCCCGGCGGTCTCGCCGGGCAGGAAGACGGTGGCGTGAGTGTTGGCCGGCGTCTGGATCGTCAGGCGAAACTCATCGCCCACGATCTCCCATTCGCTGGATACCAGGCCGTAGGGCGATTCCAGGCTGGC
>CAIQJJ010000074.1 GCA_903872065.1 uncultured Anaerolineales bacterium
GACAAAGAACGCGCGTGCGGCTCCGTTCCACCGATGAATAGAATTCATCGGATGATATGGGAAACGCACTGGAAGTGCGTTGGGGGCCGGGTGGGAAGCTGTCCAGCGGATTATCGGAACTGATTGAGCGGATTGTCTACCCAGGCGCAGCATCTCGCGGCAGGATGTCCGTTCAATCAGTTCCCCAATCCGTTGGACAGTTTTTTCGCCAAACTCGCCTCCAGATTTGGAATTGCTGGGGGAGCCGAAATAATTGGTGGGAAATGATGTATACTTGATACGCTAAAGTTTGCGTTTTTTCTTAAGCAGAAAACGCAATTTGCGCCCGCGCCAGGTATACTGCGAGAATTTTGTTTGCCTTCGGAGTCCGTGATGTGGATCAAAAAGCTAGAAATTACGAATATTAAGTGCTTCGACAAGCTTGAATTGTCATTCGAGCATCCAACGCGCAAATTGGATCCCGAAAACAAAGAGCCGGAACCTTATCGTTGGATCACTTTGCTTGGCGAAAACGGCGCCGGGAAAAGCACGGTCTTACAGTGCGCGGGCCTTTTATTGGCAGGGCCTGAAGCTGCCAGTGATTTGCTCAGTCGCCCACACGGCTGGCTAAAAGATCGCGCCGCTCCATCTGGCGGAAAAATAAAAATCACCATTCACCAGGATACGCAAGAAGTCAGCGGCGCTGACCAAAAAACAAGCGAGATGGATCAGGGTGTCTATGATCTGCGCAGCAGGGCGCGTGATTTTACTTATTCCTATTATGTGACCGGCTATGAGCCGATCAAGGTTCAGAATATACCTTATCGAGAGCCGCAAATTGTCATGGAGCGCAGCACAACCCTGAACTGGCTGCGCACGAATGCGTTATATTCTGGGGCCCAGGGCTGGTTTGCTGCTGGTTATGGGCCTTTCCGCCGCCTCTCCAAAAAAGACGATGTGATTGCCCCAACTTTGCCATCCATCAAACGCTCATCCAACTTTTTATCATTGTTCAACGAGGATGAGCCGATCAGCTCTTATGAGCAGTGGCTGGCTTATTTAGAGTCGCAAAAAGATAGGAGCGGCGAGGATATCCAAAAAGCTCTCGAATTGATTCATGCCATTTTGCCCGAATTGCTGCCTCGCCAACAAGACTACGCTGGACAGGAGCAAAAAATTACACCGGAAGGCGTTGACGAGCGCAATCGGGCGCGGTTGCGAATGAGCGAGAGGGAGATCATTTCCAGTCCAGGATGGGCAGATGGTTTTCGGAGTGTGGTTGCCTTTGCCGGAGACTTGATTTGGCGCTTATTCAGCACCTTTCCCCACCTGGCAGACATTACCAAAGCCAGCGGGGTGGTTTTGGTTGATGAATTGGATACACACCTTCACCCATCCTGGCAGCGTTATATCCCATCCTGGCTGCAGAAGACCTTTCCGAATTTGCAATTTATTGTCTCTACGCATAGTCCAATGATTGCTGCGGGAGCAGGTTCCAACGCATTAACCCTGCACTTTTTCTGGAAAGAAAACAAAATCAGGTATGAGAAGGTGGAGGAGATTTGGTTCTATGATGTGGATGAAATTTTGCGCAGCCCGGCGTTTCGCCTGGGTTCCACCCATGCACCTGAAATGGCGGAGAAGATTGTGGATTACAAACAACTGCGAACTGAATTGTATCGTCTGGAAAACAGTCAGGGCAAGGAGGCAGGCGAGACTGCAAACCGGATTGCCGAAATCCAATCTCAGATGAAAATATTGGCAGAAGATGTTCGCAAAGCAAACCTGGGAATCCCTGAACCCGGAAGCATCGAAGAACGGGTGCAGGAGTTTTTGTTGAACAACCTCCCTGAGACAAAAAAGCTCGCTGAAAGAATGAATGGGAAGAATAGACGATGATACATGTGCGCCGCAGTCCATGCCCGAAAAAACTACAAAAGGAAGGCCCGGTATGGCTAAAGGATTTACGGCAGGCCAAAACAGATTGCGAGAGGATTAAGAACGATCCAAATTCAACAGAGAAAGAAAAGGCTGAAGCGGAAAGAAGTTTTAAGGCGGCGCAAGGCAAGTATAATCATTCGACCATCAAAAGAGCGTTGCAGACAATGTTTAATGGTGGAGTTGTGAGCAAGTCCACAAAATGCGCCTATTGTGAAACAGCGATTGAATCTCCAAAAGGGCAGGATATTGAACATTTTTACCCCAAGGCGGTGTATTTAGACAAAACCTTCGATTGGGATAATTTACTGATAGCCTGTGTTTCTTGTAACGAAGAATTTAAAGGGGATGATTTTCCGGTAGACCCAGAAGGGCGACCACTGTTGATCAACCCAACGAGTGAAGAACCAGCCGATCATCTAAGCTTCTTGTTTGATGTGGAGACATTGGAGTCTCATGTCGAAGGCAAGGATGAAATGGGAAGGATCACGGTTGATTTCTTTGCGCTCAATGGCTTCCGTTCCACCGATAAGAAAGGGAGGAGTCTGGCGGCAGTGCGACAGAGTGTCGTTTTAGGTTGGATCACAATGGCATTGCTGTTCCAGAAAGAAGCGGATCTGGATAAGAGAAAAGATTTACTGGAGGAATTTCAAGGATTATGCCATCCGAAGACCCAATACGCCGCTTTTGCCCGTGCAATCCATCGTGCACTGTAAATCTGCGCGCTCAACGATTGCTCCGTTCAAGGTTTTACCGCGGAACGCAGAAGGCAGAGAAAAGACTCAGCGGTCGCTGCGATCTCGGCGGTGCAATTTTTATCCTTTGGGGCGTTACAAAAACATGCCGGCCGGCTGGATCGTTCCCCCCTCCAGCCGGCCCATTTTTTGAGGAAGCGACGGGCTACCAGCCGTCGTCCGAGGGGAAGAGGTTGGTGTATTTGATGCCTTTGCGGGGTTCGGCCATCATGCCGGCGACGGTGTCGCGCCAGCGGGCGTAGTGGGCGGTCTCTTTGTGTTTGGCGGCGTCTTCGGGGGTGCGGTAGACTTCCAGCAGGACGAAACGTGTGGGGTCGTCGCTCTGCTGGAGGACGTCGAAGCGGGCGACGCCGGCCTCTTGGACGCTGTTGCGGGCGTTGTCGAGGCTGGCTTCGTGGAAGGCGGCGACGCTTTCGGGGTTGACGTGAACGTGAACGTGGACGATGTACATGGGGGACTCCTGGGGGGGAAGAGGGGAGTGGCGAATGGCGAGTGGGAAGTGGAGAGTGGAGAGTGGGAAGAGGGGAGTGGGAAGGGAAGAGGAGGGTTAGCCGGCCAGGCGGCGCAGGTCGGCGAGGACGTCGGTACGCACGCAGATGTAGTCAGGGCCGAGGCGGCGCTGCACTTCGAGGAGCATGTTCATGTCCAGTCCCCAGTTCAGCACCCAGGCTTCGATGAAATCGGGACGCTGGCGCACGCCGGCGCGGATCTCATCCACCATGGCCTGGATGCGCGCCTCGGTCGGGCTGTTGTCGCTCCAGTGGGTGCGGGTGGCGGAGTAAAAGGCGACCACCTGGTTGTGCGTCAGACGCGCTTCGGCGATTTCCGGCGCGCCGCCGTAGCCGATGAAGATGCCGCGCAGTTGGCCGCTGGAGCCGCGGGCGTAGCGGTCGGCCTCTTCGTGGCGGCCGTTGATCAGCCACAGCACGGTGGAATCGATCCAACCGAGAGCCTTGTCGGTGGCGCGGGCGTATTCCTCCCACAGCGCTTCGAACTGATCGGGGAAGGCGCGCAGGTAGATCACCGGTTCGGTGTAGGCTACCCCCAGCCCGCCCATCAACACATCATTGGGCGAGGCGGTGCGCAGGTAATAATTCAACACCGGCGGGGCCAGGCGCGAGGTGGCCGGGGCAAATGACCAGCCCATGGGGAACTGGCCGCGCTCAGGCTTATCCCACTGCAAATCGCGGGTGCGCAGCATCAAAGCCTCGCCCATGTTGTCGCCATCCGAGATCATGAACGTGTAGTACACTTTGCCAGGGTCGAACTCCGGGCGCTCGGGCGTCTTGTGGCGCTCATTCGCCAGCGGGACGCCGGAATGGACGGTTAAGTTGGCGGCCTCGTGCGAGGGGGTCAAGAACTTGCCGAAGTACGAACCGCGCAGGACGCCGGGCGTCTCCATCACGGCGTCGGCGTGTTGGCGGCTTGGGTCTTTGGGGTTGGGCATCCAGTCGAACCACCAACCCAGGATCGGGCTGTTGGGCGGGGTGGAGGCCAGGATGCCGCGCAGCAGGTTCTCCTCGACCACGGTGCGATATTCGGGGAACCAGAAGGTGAAAATCTTGAAGCTGACCAGGTAATCGGTGAGGATGAAAATGCCGGGGTAGTTGGTGGCCAGCAGACGGTGGTTCATGCGCGGGAAAAGCTCCAGGTAGGCCCAGTGCATCATCTCGTACTGGCTGGCCCACTTGCCGCGGGCGTCGTCAATCACCGGCAGCCCCAAGGCCTGGTTCATGGCCGGCGTCAGGGGGACGGCGTCCTCCAGGGCGCAGATCATCATGATCACGTTGGTCTGGTTCAACTGATCGGAATGAAAAGAGCCGATCTCATCCATGATGGCGGCATCGTAAAGCACCGCCCCGCGCAGTTCAGCCTTGAACATCTCCCAGGTCTGCTCCAGCGAAATCGCGCCCCAGGTGTAACCTTCCAGAACCAATTCATCCAACCACTGCTGATCCTGGCGAGCGTAGCGCGTGTGCAGCAGGTACAGGCGCGGCTGCTTGCGGTTCACCAGGCCTTGCAGCACGCTCAGGGCAAATTCTTCGCAGGGTGAAGAGGCGCTGACATCCACCACCAGCAGGTCTTTGGCGGTGGGGCTGGACTGCGGCCAGTATTCAGGATAAGGCTGCACCTCAGTCACCGGCTGATAGGCCATCACAGGATCGTGAAAAGGCGCGAAATGCCCGCTGCGCTCAGATTGGCGCTCGACTGCATCCGCCCAGGCGACATCCCAGCGGGTGGCGTAAGCGTCCTGGCGCAGGTCAGCCAGGGCAGCGCGCACGCCGGCCTCATCCTCGGCCACGCCCAGCAGTTCAATCCGCGTGACGCGCGCCGTAAGACGCACGCCAGCTTCCAAAGCCTGATCGGAGGCGACGCGGCGGATGGCCGAGAGGGCGTCGGCCAGCGGGCCAAAGCCGCGCACCTGCACCGCCAGGCGCTGATCGAGCGAATCCAGGAACATCATCTTCACCAAAATCTGGTTGACGCCCGGCTTGAGCGTCACCCAGGCTTCGCCGCTGTCGTGAGGGATGGCCGGGACGATCAGCGGGATGCCATTGAGCCAGGCGTGCGCCAGGCTGGAGGCTTGCAGGTTGAGGCGGGCGGCGGTCGGCTCGGCCACTGTGACCTGGGCGGCGTAATACACCACGCTGCGCTCTTCCGGCGGCAGGGACTGCTCCCATGATAGCGGTTGGGCGATCCAACCGTCCAACTGGGCGGCGCGCTGCCAGGCAACTTCACCGCGTTTGCCGGGATAACGCGCCTGGAAGTCCAATTTGCCGGCGGCGGCCTGTTCGGGAGGATAGGCCGTGAAAACCCCAACCAGGTTGTGGTTTTCAAAAGGCCCGATGACAAAACTGTTGGCTAAAGAAATCTGAACCGGCTCAGGCAGTACCTGAGACAAGGCGCGTTCATAACGCGCTTTTAGGGTGGGGTTGTATTCGGCCATAACGATTCCTTTGGGTCGCAAAATTTGGGGGACGCCAGGTTGAAACCCCGGCGTCTCCCTCGCTATGGCTAGTATACCCCCTCACTCCTGAAAATCCAAATCAGACGGAAAAAACTTGTCCTCAGCGCCCGTCAAAATAAATCGGGTTGGTGAGGGCCAGCATGTCGCCGCTCGGGGCGCGCAGGGTGAGCAGCGCCCAGCCGGTCTGCCCGCCGGGCAGTTCCCAATCCGCCGCCGAATCCTCGCCGGCCAGCCCGGCGCGCGCTGCCCCATCCACGATCAGTTCCAGGCGCGCCCCGGCCGGCCCGCCGCTCCATTCCGCGTGCAGGTAGATGGTCTCGCCCGCCTGGGCGCGGCAGGAATCCCCCATCATCAAGGACGTCCCCCCCACCCGCGCTGCCAGATCGAGCCGCGGGCCGCAGCTCATGTACAGGCGTCCCGCCCGGATGGCCTGCAACAGGGCGGCTTCGTGGAGGTCGTCGGCATACACCACATTGAAGCCCACCGCCGAGGCAGCATAGGACCCTCCGTGGCAGTCGCTGCCGGCGGTGAGCGCCATGCGCAGCCCTTGATTCATCCAGTGGTACGCCAACTCCAGGCCGGCCTGGTTGTTGCTCTCGGAAACCCAGGGGCTGTTCCACACCTCCACCACCCGCGCCTGGCCGGGGGAGGTATCTGAAAAACTCCAGTGACAGCCGGTGCAGTAGGGGTCGCCAATGGCCTCGGGATGGGCGATGACAAACAACCCGCCCTGGGCTTCCACTTCGGCGGCGACCTGCGCCATCGAACGCCGCCCGGCTTCGATGCGCCAATCGGCCCACTCGCGCCGTCCCAACGCCAGAGCATGCCCCCAGAAAGTGGTCAGTTCGCTGCCGTAGATGGGGGCCAGCCCGTCCGGGCAGCGGCGCTCAAACTCGGCCAGGCCGCTGATCGTGTTGTGGTCGGTGAGGGCGAGGAAGTCAAGCTGATTGGCGCGGGCGTAGTCCAGCAGGCCGGCGACGTCCCACTCGGCGTCCGAATGGAAGGTGTGGGTGTGCAGGTCGCCGCGGTACCAACCCGCGCCGCCGGCCGGGCGGGGGGCAGACGGCGCGGCCGCCGCGGCTGTCGAACCAGGGAGAGAGCAAGCTGCGCTGCAATCATCGCCAGTTGCTTCCAGTTCGACGGCGAGGGGCGCGCCGGGCATGATCATGTGCGTGTCGAGCAGGACGAGCCACTCGCCGGGGAGGATCGGCCCGGCGACAAAGCCGGGCGAGGCGGCATCCTCCTGGAGGATCGCTTCCAGCACGGCGACGTGGCGATGGGCGGAGCCGCGGAAGCCCTGCGGGTCGAGCAGGGTCAGGGTGATCAGGTTGTTGGTTTGTTCGACAACCTGGGGGGCGTAGGCCAGGCGAAGCTGCAAGGAGCGGGTGCCGGGCGGGATGTGCAGTGGGTAAGGCAGGTGTTTTTTCATGTCCTGAGGGGTCAGGACGGAGGTGTAGGTGTGGTGGAATGTTTGCATAGAGGAATTCAGATAAGAGGCGCTATCTTTGCAAGGCAGAGGCGCTTCGACAGGCTCAGCGCGCCTACCGAGGCATCCTGAGCTTGTCGAAGGATTGCCGGAGGATGACGCTTCGACAAGCTCACGCTTCGACAGGCTCACGCTTCGACAGGCTCAGCGCGCCTGGGGAGGCGCTATTCCCACAAGGCGACGAAGATCATCTCCCAGGGGACGTGTTTGCGGATGGCGGCGGAGCGCTGCTGCAAAGTGGGCAGTCCCTCGCAGGCGGCGTGCGCCGCGGCGATCCGTTCGGGCGGGATGCCGGCGGCGTCAATCAGCCAGAGCAGCATTTGGTCGCAGACGATGTGATTATAGGCAAAGCGGGCGTTGCGGTGTTCCCCACCCTTGCGCCCGTAAGCGCCCGGCCCAGAGTAACCTCTCAGCCAGCCGAGCCAATGTTCTTTTTGGGTGGTGTACCAGACGCCAGAGTCCAGATTTGGTTCATCGGAGGGCAGGCGCTGGATGGCGCGGCGGAACTCGGCGACGCTGACGCTCTCGCTGGTCAGCGGGCGTTTCGCCTCGCGACGGAGAAAGTAATCCAACAAGTTTTTACGTATCATACCATCGCGCCCTCACGACGCGCGTTGCGATATAGCTGCCACGCGCCGCGATTGTAATCATCCAGTAAAGCTGGTTTGGCCGAGATCAACTGCTCTGACTCAAGTTGCACCGGGTAGAGCAGTTCGATGATACGGCGCAGTTCATCAAAGTAATCGAAAGGCTGGTTTAACAAAACCAGCAGGTCAATATCACTGGCCGGGGTGGCCTGGCGGCGCGCTACAGAACCATACAAAACCAAGCCCTGGAATTGCTCCTGGTAACTGCTTTGCAGGATCGCTTTACATGCCTGGAGAATTTCTTCGAGTGTCACTGATAAAGCTCCTGGACGGGCGCTGCTCGCTTCGAGCGCCGCTCGCTTCTAGCCGACAACTCCGGGCGGATTGAAGCCGGCGCGGGCGTTGTCGAGTACCAACACCCAATCCGGGCCATCGGCGGGCGAGGTGAAGGCTTCAGGGTGGAGCGTGAAGTCGCCGACGCGCTGGACAGCGGCGCTGCGCGGGTCATACCACCAGGCGTGGATCGCCGGCCCGCTGAGCTTTTCCAGGTCAATCCAGGCGGTCTGCAAGGGGTTGGGGAAGTAGACGAACGCATATTGGCCGTCGTGGGCGCGCGTGGCGCACAGGTGTTCCGCCCCAGGGTCGTTCTCAGAGAGAATCAGGGATTGATCGGGGATGCGGCTGAAGTAGGGCCGCGAGAGCAGCAGGTTTTTCAAGTGCGCCATCTGCGCCGCCCCCGGACGCTGCAAGGCGTCGTACCAGGGGCGGTCGGCGTAGTTGATGACCTCGTAGCGCGGGCCGAAAAACTGCCAGATGGCGTGATGGCCATAAGTGACGCCGCAGCCGCCAGCGAAGACCGAACGGTAGGTCTGCTTGCGCACTTCGTAGTCGCGGAAGTAGCCGTTGGCGGGGTTCCAGGTGGGCCAGGGGGCGACGGGATGATCCTCGTAGTTTGGTTCGCCATCCAGGACCGGCTTGGGCGGCTGCAGGTTGTACAAGGACTCGATCCATTCCCAGGCCGGGTTCTCGCGCGCCCAGTGGCCGGATTGGATCATGACCACGTCCGACCAGGCCTCCGCATGGACGCAGGCCGCAGCGGTCATCCCGCCGTCCGGGTGATAGGTCAGCAGGCCTTGTCTGCCGGTCGCTTCGCGGATGCCAGCGGCCAACGCCCGCCAGACCAGGCTCCAATCGGCGTCGCCCCGGTAGAGCGGACGGTCGCCGCCCAGGCACCAGATCAGGTTGCTGCGGGCAGCGTAGCGCGCCCCAATCCACTTGCCGTAGGCATAGGCGCTCTGCGGGGTGAAGATCAGCGGGCCATCCCCCCAATTGGGCGTCACCTTATCGCCCCAGGTGGGCAGCAAGGCAATGTACAGGTTGTGCGCCGCGGCCAGGTCAATCAAATCGTCCACATAAGCAAAGTAGACCTCATTGGGACGGGCGGGGTCATTATCGTGCAGCGGGCGCTGGCCGTTGGCGCTGGGCGAATTTAAGCCGTTTTGCTCGGCCAGGGCGACCGCCTGGATGACATTGAAACCCTTCTGCTGGCGGTCGGCGAAATAACTTTCCGCCTCATCCCGCCGTGTGCGATGGAAGAGATTCCAGGCGGTATCGCCCAGCCAAAAGAAAGGCCGCCCATCGGCAGTGATCAAAAAGCGATGGTTGGCGCTGACGAAAAGGCGCGGGAGGGAAGGTACACTGCTCATACTAAATTAAAGATGGCGGTTTGGAGCGGCGCAGCGCCCAGGGCCAGCGCCCGCTCAGAGGGAGAACTGCCGCCCACCGACAGGCGGAATTCGCCAGCCTCGAACTGCTGTTTGCCGTCATCGTCAAAGATCATCATCATCTCAGGTTGGATGGTAAAACTCAGGCGCTTACGCTGGCCGGGTTTCAGACTCACGCGCTGGAAAGCGACCAACTGCTGCAAGGGGACAGGTACAGAGGCGCTCAAGCCGCTCAGGTAGACCTGCACCACCTCGTCGCCGGCCGCCGCGCCGGTGTTCTCAACCATCAGCGTCAGCGAGAGCGATTCGCCGGCGGCGACGTTCTTCTTGCTCAACTTAAGCTGGCTGTAAGCAAATTGGGTATAGCTGA
>CAIQJJ010000075.1 GCA_903872065.1 uncultured Anaerolineales bacterium
GGTTTTCTTAAACCCTAAAGGTCTTGTTTTAGGGTAGCCAATCGGTGAGGGGCGAGGTGGATTGGACGATGTGGACGCCGGCCGCGGCGAAGCGCTGGTAGGCGGCGTCGGCCGCCTCAGTATAGTCTACCACTCCCGGCACGACGACGGGCGAGGTGCAGTCTTCCAACAGGTAGAGCTTGCCGGCCAGGGCAGGGTCGGTGCGCTGAATGTCGCTGAGCAGGTCCTCGACTGTGGAGGCGACGCAGTGGCTCTTGGCCTGCCCGGCCAACAAAACGGCGTCGAAATCCTGCATGATTTTGAGGAACTTGGGGTTTTTGGCGGCGATCGTCTGCCCGTCCGGCCCTGTCAGCACTTCCGGCCCGATGGCCGAGTAGTGTTCGGTGAGCGGGTGTTGGCCTTTGATCTCGATCTCTGGCTGACTGGCGCGGGCGATGGTGTGAAAGAAAACGGCTTCTTCGACGGCCGGTACCAGGGCGTGACCGATGCCGCCCAACATGGCATGGTAGGGCCAGATGGTCAGGTCATATTTGCCGCGGCGCTGCAGTTCGGCGGTGTAGCGCTCCAGGTGCTGCTGGGCATACTGTGGGTCGAGGCCGAGCATCTGCGCCACGCGGGGGTTGACGCGCCACTTGTTTTGCTGCACATCGCTGAGCGAGACGAGGGTGTGCGGCGGCGGAGGCGCGCCCTGCTCATCCATCAACAGCAGGGGATGAAAGATTTGCGCCGCCTGATGGGTGTCGAGGGTGATGATGATGCGGGTCAGCGCCGCCAGGTTGCGGTAGATGAACTGGCACAGGCGCAGGTTATCCTGCACCGCGCCGTCGCCGCTGCGCCCGCCGACGAAGAGTTCAAAACCGGGCAGGCAAAAAGTAATTTGAACGTCTACCAGAATAAGCGCCACGCGCCGCGCGTCGTTGGCGGCAGGGGTGAGGTGATGTTCGGCGGCCCAGCGCTGCGCTTCGGCGGCGCGCGGTTGATAGGGAACAGCCCACACCTGCCCGACGGAGGCCGGGTTAAAGTGGGGTGGAATGGGTAATTGAGGGGAGGCGGCGGTCATGTCTAGCTCCTTTGTGTTATTTTTACACTATTTGACCGGTAAAAAGAAACAGGCTGCATCTCCTGTTTAGTGTAATTTATACACGATTAAGGGGCGAATGTCAAGAGGCAGTCATGCTTTCTGTGATTTTGGTGTAGAATGAATATCATTCATCTGGTTTTTCGTGTGCAGGAGGTCGAGGCAATGACGGGTAATGCGGGAGCGGCGGTCAATCCTTTTCAACGCAAGGCGCAGCCAACAGGTCTCTGGCGCTGGCTGCCCGGGCTGCGCGCCATGCGCGCCTATCGCTTCAATTGGCTCTGGCACGATGCGCTCGCCGGCCTGGTATTGACGGCGGTGTTGGTGCCGGTGGGGATGGGCTATGCCGAAGCGGCCGGCCTGCCGGCGATCTACGGCCTGTATGCGACGATTGCGCCGCTGCTGGCGTACGCCCTCTTTGGGCCAAGCCGCATTTTGGTGCTGGGGCCCGATTCGGCGCTGGCGGCTTTGATCGCCGCCACGGTGCTGCCCCTGGCCGGCGGCAGCAGTGAGCGGGCGGCGGCGCTGGCCGGCATGTTGGCGCTCCTGTCCGGCGCGTTTTGCATCCTGGCCGGCCTGGCCCGTTTTGGCTTCATCACCGATTTGCTGTCCAAACCGATCCGCTATGGGTACTTAAACGGGATTGCGCTGACGGTCTTGATCGGGCAGCTGCCAAAGATTTTGGGCTTTTCGGTGGATGGGGATGGGCTTTTGGCGCGCTCGGCGCAGATTGTGCAAGGCGTTCTGGCCGGAAGGACGAATTGGGCGGCCTGTCTCATTGGAGCAGCCTGTCTGCTGGTCATCCTGGGCTTCAAACGCTGGCTGCGCAAAGTTCCGGGGGTGTTGATTGCTGTGGTGGGAGCGACGCTGGTTGTGGCGCTGTTTGATCTGTCGGCGCGGGCCGGCGTTTCGGTGGTGGGACGCCTGCCGCAGGGCTTGCCGGGCTTGCAAATCCCTGCTGTGAGCTGGGCCGACGTGGGCAGCCTGGCGGCCAGCGCCCTGGCGATTGCGCTGGTGTCGTTTGCGGATATGAGTGTCCTGTCGCGCACTTTTGCCTTGCGGGGCGGCTATGAAGTGGATACCAACCAGGAATTGATCGCTCTGGGAGCCGCCAATATTGCCAGTGGTTTATTCCAGGGATTTTCGATCAGCAGCAGCGCTTCGCGCACCCCGGTCGCCGAAGCGGCGGGCGCTAAATCGCAGTTGACCGGGGTGTGGGGCGCGCTGTGGATCGGGCTGCTATTGATCGCCGCGCCGGGCCTGGTGCAAAACCTGCCTCACGCCGCCCTGGGCGCGGTGGTGATTACGGCCTGCCTGGGCTTGATTGAGCTGCGCGAGGTGGGGCGGTTGTACCATTTGCGGCGCAGCGAGTTCGTGCTGTCGTTGGTTTGCTTCTTGGGGGTCGCGCTGTTGGATGTGATCCAGGGCATTTTTATCGCCGTGGCCCTGGCGCTGCTGGCCTTCATCTGGCGAGCCTGGCGGCCTTACGACGCCATCTTGGGACGGGTGGACGGCTTGAAGGGCTATCACGACATCACGCGCCATCCTTCAGCAAGGCGTGTGCCGGGGTTGGTGTTGTTTCGCTGGGATGCGCCCCTGTTTTTTGCTAACGCCGAGACATTTCACGAGCATGTGCTGCAATCTGTGGCAGATGCGCCGACGCGGACGCGGTGGGTGGTGGTGGCGGCGGAACCGGTGACGGATATAGATATTACTGCGGCGGACGCCCTGGCGGAATTGGATCGCGAGCTGCAGGACGCCGGGATCGAGTTGTGTTTTGCTGAGATGAAAGAC
>CAIQJJ010000076.1 GCA_903872065.1 uncultured Anaerolineales bacterium
CCTGATGCCTGTCGAAGGGCAGAAACGCTTCGACAAGCTCACGCTTCGACAGGCTCAGCGCGCCTGCGCGATAGGCATAGGCATCAGGCATCCTGAGCTTGTCGAAGGATGACCTGATGCCCGTCGAAAGGTAGAGGCGCTTCGACAAGCTCACGCTTCGACAGGCTCAGCGCGCTTGATCCCATCGAAGAATGATGTGCGCTTGAAAGGATCGTGCTAAAATATAAAGGATGAAAGGAAAAACCATGAGCGAGTCAAAAATACCCCCGAACATCCTGTTCATTCTTTCTGACCAGCACAACGCAAAAGTGTTGGGACACAAAGGCCATCCCGACGTGAAAACGCCCAACCTGGATCGCCTGGCGGCGGAGGGCGTGCGTTTTGAAAACGCCATCACCCAGAACCCGATCTGCACGCCCAGCCGGGTTTGCTGGCTGTCCGGGCAGTACTGTCACAATCATGGTTATTACGGCCTGTCGGGGCCTGAGCCGGAGGGCCTGCCGAACATCCTGAGTCATTTCCGCCAGGCCGGCTACCGCACCGCCGCGATTGGCAAAATTCACTGCCCGGAGAACTGGATTGAAAACGCCGCCGATGTCTTCCACGAAACCACCGATTGCAGCGTTGGCGGGCGCTCCAGTGAGTATGCCGATTACCTGGCCCGCCGGGGGTTGACCGACCTGGAAGATCATGCGAGCATGAATGAGTTCGGCGAACAGGGCATGCAAACCATCGAGGGCCGGCCGTCCAAAGTCTCGTATGCGGATGGGCAGGAGGGCTGGATCGCGCAGCAGGCGATGGCGTTCATGGGCCAATGCGCGACGAACAGGCAGCCCTTTCTGATCCATGTCAGCCTGCCAAAACCGCACCAATGCTATACCCCGGCGCAGGAGTTTTGGGACCTTTACGATGAGGCGAAGCTGACCCTGCCGCCCAATGCGGACGCCGATCTGCAAGATAAAGCGCCCCACCTGCGCGCGACGGCCCATCATTGGCGTTACGCGCCGTGGCAGTTGTTCGAGCCGAAGACCTTTGAGGCCGGGCGCTTGAGAAAATTGCACGGCTACCTGGGGAGCGTCAGCCACGTAGACCACGCGGTGGGCGAGCTGCTGGACTGGTTGGAGGCGAATCATCTGGAGCAGGATACTATCGTCGTCTATTCATCCGATCACGGCGATTACGCCTGCGAACACGGCATTATGGAGAAAGCGCCCGGCATCTGTTCCGACGCCATCACGCGCATTCCGCTGATCTGGCGCTGGCCAGGCCGCTTTAAGGCCGGCCATGCCGCGGCTGAGATTGTGGAGACGGTAGACCTGGCCAATACCTTGTGCAGCCTGGCCGGTCTGCCGGCGATGGAAACCTCAGATGGCAAAGAATATGCCCATCTTTTGCGCGGCGAGGCCGGCGAAGTGCACCGCCTGGGCGTCACCGAATTCGCCTGGAGCAAGAGCGTCCGGCAGGGGCGCTACCGCCTGGTGTATTACCCGCGCGAGATGTTTGCCGCCGATTACCCGGATGGCTTTGGCGAACTGTACGATCTGGAGCAAGACCCCTGGGAAATGCGCAATCTCTTCTTCGATCCGCAATACGCCGCAGTAGTCAGCCGGATGCAGCGTGAATTGGTGGACTGGCTGATCTCAACCACGCGCCCCTGCACCATTCTGCCGGCGGTCACGGCGCTCTCGGCCCAATCCGAATTTCACTATCTCAATGTCGTAAACACCGATCGCAAGATTCATCCCGATCACATCCGCGCCGCCAGGCATAAAAACTATCTCTGATCGTTGGAATATGGCCGCCAAGACAATCCTGGTGTGTTTGATGGCATACGGGCTGGGCTGTCTTTCTCCCGGCTACTGGCTGGTGCGCTGGCGCTGCGGCATAGATATTCGCACGATCGGCAGCGGCGCGACGGGGGCTTTCAACGTGGGGCGCGTGTTGAAGACGCCCGGCTTTGCGCTGACGCTGCTGGGGGATGTGTTGAAGGGCGTCCTGGCCCTGGCGTTGGCTTATGCCTTTGGCCTGCCTCCATTGGCGCGCTTCCTGGTGTTGACGGCGGTGGTGGTGGGGCATGATTTCCCGGCCCAGCTGGGTTTTCGCGGCGGGAATGGTTTAGCGCCAGGGGGCGGCGCGCTCTTGCTGCTCGATCCCTGGCTCACACTCATGCTGGCGCTCTTTTTTTGTCTCTCCCTGCCAATCCTGGCGATTCTCAAAGCGCTTTTCAAGCTGCCCATTCGCGTTTACACTCCGAGCAAGCTGACGATCGTGGCCGCGCCGCTGTTGGCGCTGCTGCTGGGCCGAGGCTGGCTGCTGGCGCTTGGCCTGGCGGCGGTGGTCGCCCTGATTCTCTGGACGATGTGGTGCGACCCTCGCCGGCGCGTGCAAGTAGTATCCTGACCGGTTTGCGGCGAAACCCTACTTAAGGAGGATAGCAATTGATTGGATTGGGAGTAAGATCAAGAAAATTGTTTTATTTGCAGAAAGGCATTTCTTATGAATATTACCATTCGCCCGCTAGAGGGGCAGGCCATGCTCAACGCCCTCTACCCGTTGGATATGCTCTCCTTGCATTCTTCGCCGCCTTTCCAAAACAAAGAGGAGTGGGATGCGATCGTGCGCGAACGCAAAGGCGTTACCTGTCACGCCGCCTTTGAAGACGAAACGCCGGTTTCGATCGCCGTCAGCACCGCCATGACGCAAAACCTGCGCGGTCAACTTTTCCCGGCTTCAGGGGTGTGGGGCGTCGCCACCCATCCTTCGGCGCGACGTAAAGGCTACTGCCGCGAGGTGATGGCCAGCCTGCTGGCGGCGGAGCGCGCCGCCGGCAAGGTCTTCTCCAACCTTTACCCCTTCCGCGAATCCTTTTATGAAAGGTTGGGGTATGTCGCCTTCCCTTTGACGAAGATCGCCAAATTCCCCCCGCTGGCGCTCTCCCCCCTGCTGAAAATGGAATTTGGCAGCGAGGTTGAACTGCTCCTGATCGGCGAAGCCTATGAGACCTACCGCCAATACCTGGCTGAGATGCGCCAATCCCAGCATGGCATGGCTTTTTTCGATACCGGCGACCGCGCCGCAGCCAACCGCAACCGTTTATGGGCCGCCATCGCCCGCTTCGAGGGCCGCGTTGAGGGCCTGATGTTGTACGCCCTGCAGGGCGAGGAAGTGACGAAATACAACTTTTTTGGCGTCCGCTTTTATTATCGCAGCAGCCGGGCGCGCTACCTGCTGCTTAACTGGATCGCCCGCCACATTGACCAGGCTGACCGCGTCGAGCTTTGGCTGGCGGCGGATGAATATCCTGAGACCTGGCTGTCCGATTTCCAGGTGAAGGTCGAGACGGCGATCCGCCCGGCGATGTGCCGGGTGTTGGATGTGGAGAAGATCGGCGGAATGCAGGTGGGCGAAGGGAGTTTCTCGATCAGGGTTGTGGACGCGCTCTGCCCGTGGAACGAGGGCTTCTGGCGCTTTGAGGCCTGCGACGGCCGGCTGCGCGTCTCGAAAGCTTATCAGGTTGACTGCCAGGGATACTGCCAATTGAGCATCCAGGGCCTCTCGGCGTTGGTCGCCGGCGCGCTGGATGCGCAAGATTTGCCCTGGCGCGGCTGGGGCAACCTCGACGCAGAACAGCAAGCCACCCTGCGTTCCATGTTTCCCAAAATGACGCCGTTCTTACACGAAAACTTTTGACCCTTCAAAGTGCATTCCGATGCGCGGCGGGCTGCGAAATTCGATGCAGCGTTTGACAATTTCCCGGCTGCTGAGTGATTCCATGTTGGCCTCCGATTAACCCGCGGACGTTTTTGGTTGCAAGCCGATCTGATCGAGCGGCAGCGGTTGAAAGCCGATTTGCCAGGCCGGGGAAGACTCTTGCAGGCGGTAATTGCCCTGCCCGGCATTAACGAACTGCAGGTCGCCCTCGGTCAGGTTGTCCTCCCAGGCCAGGTAGGTGTGCGCCGCGGCGTGCCAGCTTGATTCCATCCAGACTCCGCCGCAGCGCAGGTTGCGCACAATGCGGTTGTTCAGCGGCGGGACGCTGGCGCGCTGCGCAAAATAGCTTTCCAGGTTCAGCGCCAGCAGATCGGGATAGCGCTCGCGGTAAGGCGATTGGCGCGGCTGCACCGCCTCGTAGCGTTCGCGCATTGTCTCGTGGATCATGTTCACCCACACCGGCGATGGATCCATACCGCGCGCATCCACCCAGATCGCCGGCGTGCAGTCTATGAAGAGGTTGTTCTCAACCAGGTTGTTGCAGCCGCCGCCGATCATCACCGCCCGCTGCACGCGCACAAACAAATTGCCATACACCGTCTGCCCGCTGACGCAGTCATCCAGGTAGACGCCCATAGACCCCATGCCATACCCGCCCGTGTCGTGGATGTAGTTGTAGCGGATCAGGTTGCCGCAGCGGGTGTAGTCGCGCCCGGTGTAAATCGCCCCCGCGTCGCCGGTTTCGAGCGTCACGTGGTGGATGTGGTTGAACTCAATGACGATCTCATTGCCCCAATAGATGATCGCCGTGTGCGGCAGATCGTGAATCAGGTTGTGGGCGATGCGCATCCCGACGCCGGACGCATGGATGGCCGGGGAGTAGGTGCGCACCCAGCGAGCGATAGCGAAGATGTGGTTGTTTTCCGCCGTATGCCCACAGCCGGCCAGGCTGCGCCGGTCGCCGGCCCCCAGGGTGATGCCGCTGTCGCCGGTGGAAGAAATGGCGCATCCGCTGACGCAGTGGCGCAGGCCGTTCTCGATCACGATGGCGTCAGTCCCCAGGTTGCGCAGCCGGCAGTCTTCGATGCGAATCTCTGCGCCGCCAGCGACGACCACGCCCTCGGCGCGCCCGGCCTCGAACACCAGGCCGCGCAGCGTAACCCACGCCGCGCCGTTAAACTGGACCAGCGGCGTTTCCAAAACGGACAGCAAAACCTCGCTGCCTTCCAAGTCGGCTGGCGGCCAAAAATAGAGCTTGCCGGCCGGCTGGTCTACAAAATATTCGCCGGGGGCATCCAATTCTTCCAGGACGTTCAAAAAGTAAAAGCGATTGCCGGGGCGAAAGCCATAGTTGCCATAAGGCGGCGCGGTCGTGATCAGCTTGCGTTCCAGGTCAATGCTGGCGATCTGCTCATACGAGTTGGCCCAATCCCAGGCCCAATAACCATGCACCCAGATGTTTTCATGCTGCTGCCAGCGCTGCGGACGGTCGCCCTCGTAATAGAAGCCGCTCTCCAACGCCCCGATGCTGCCGCCGTGATCGTCCGCCTGCGCCTGCGCATACCCGGCGATGGTCGTGTAGGCGTCGTTCGGCCAGCGCGCCAGCGTCATCGGCGCGCCGTTGAAGAACAGTTCCAGGTGGGCGGCCGGCTTTTTGTAGCTCTGCTCGCCATCCTGGCCGAACTCGCCCGTTGCGACCTGGCGACCAAAGCCGCGCGAGCGCAGGCGGCCAAAATCGCCAATTCCCGCCGCCCTCAGGTCTAATTCCAGCGCCGCCTCGCGCGCCGTCTCGGACAGGCGCGCCCTCACCGCCGGGTCGCTGATCGGGTGGAATCCACTCACCCGCCGCCCGCCCAGCAGGCGCGGCGTCTCACCTGGATAAGCGCAGTAGACGATGGACTGCTCCGGCGCGCCGGAATCAGCGGCATCCAGGGTAAAAGTCTCATCCAGGATGTAATCGCCGCCGCGCAGCCAGACCGCGCCTGGGCGGCCCTGCTGGCGCAGCGCCTGCCGGGCGCGCCCCAGGGTGGCAAAAGGCCCGTCGCTCTGGTCGGCGGCCGGCGCGGCCAGGCGTCCTGACCAGCGGTCGTTCCCCTGCGGGGAAAGGTAAAAATCAGCGGCGGTGAAGTTGGGGGTTGAAAGTTGGGACATGGCTGGCTCCGTGAATTAAGGTTTCGATGGGATCATTGTAAGCGTTTCTCCCTTTTGAATCAAGCAGATCATGGAGATTTCGACTTGACACTAAAATATAACAGTGTTACAATAATAGTGTAAAGTTGAGGTGTCCTATGAACGACTATTCTATCCAAGACCTGTGTGACCAAACCAGCCTGCCGCGCCGCACGATCCACTTTTACGTCCAGCAAGGCTTGCTGCCGCCGCCCGAAGGCGCAGGGGTGGGAACCCGCTACAACGAGGTGCACCTGTTGTGCTTGAAGCTGCTCCCGCTTTTGCGCCGCAAAGGCTTGAAATTGGACGAGATCCGCGAGCGCCTGCAAGGGCTGGATGCAGACGCCCTGCGCGCCCTCTATGATCAGGTTAACGAACCTGCTCCGCCCGCCCTTTTCCCCGTCAGCCAGCCTTTTGCGCATTACGCGCTGCCGGCCGGCATCATGCTGCTCGCCCCGGCCACGCTGACATCGGCCGAGCGCAAGAAGCTGACCGAATTGTTAAAAGCCGCTGTTGAGATATTTGCCGAATAAAGTTGGAGATGCTATGACCGATCGACTTGCTTTCCCCCATTTGTGTATTATCCCCTCTGCGCCCGAAGCGCTTGCCAGTCCACTGCCGCTGGAACATACTGCCATCCAGGCGCAGATCGTTGGCCTGGCGGCTTCGGTCACGGTTTGCCAGCGGTTTCGCAACCCTCTCACCGAAAACGCCGATCTGGAATATCTTTTCCCCCTGCCGCAGGAAGCCAATGTAACCACCTTTGAACTGCAGGTCGGCGGGCGCACGCTGCGCGCCGCGATCCAAGAGATCGAGCGGGCGCGCCAACAGTATGAGGACGCCCGCCGGAAAGGGCAGCGCGCCAGCCTGTTAGAAAGCCGCCGTCCCAACCTGTTCGCGCTGCAACTGGCCAACCTCCAGCCAGGCGAATCAATCGAGGCCACCCTCCACTATCAGCAGCGGCTCGAATTCAGCGCCGGGCGGGTGGAGTTTGTCTTTCCGATGGGCCTCACCCCGCGCTATCACCGCCCCGGCCATCCCGAAGAAGCCGAAGGGGTGGATGCGCCAATCACATTTGACCTGAACCAGGTGGGCGACGTGGAGATCAACCTGGATGTGGAATGCGGCCTGCCCACCGCCGACCCCACCAGCCCCAGCCATCCCCTGATCGTCAGCCGCGCCTCGGCCACGCGCTTTACCGTCCGGCTGGACGGCGCCCACCTGCCCAATCACGATTTTGTCCTGCGCTGGACGGCGGCGGGCGAGAGCCTGCCCTTCCCGGCCTGGCGCGTCCCATCCGCCGGCGGAGATGTCTTCCTGGCGACTTTTCTCCCGCCTCCGCCCGATGCCTCCGCCGCGCCCATTTCGCGCCAGTACATCTTTGTGCTGGATCGCTCCGGATCAATGAGCGGCGATCCGATCCGCCAGGCGGTCAACGCTCTGCGCGCCTGCCTGCGCAGCCTCAACCCGCAAGACACTTTTGCCATTCTGCTCTTTGATGATCGCCTGGAGTGGCTGGCGAAGACAACAGCGGTGACGCAGGCGGCGGTGGAAATGGCGGATCGTAAACTAGGGAAGGTTGATGGCCGCGGCGGAACGGACATCCTGCCGGCGCTGCAAGCGGCCCTCTCGCTGCCGCCTGACGCAGAGCGCGCCCGCCTGGTGCTGTTTCTCACCGATGGCGCGGTATCCGCCGAGGAGCAGGTTTTGCAGCAGGTGCGCCGGGAGATCGGCGCGGCGCAGTTGTTCACCTTTGGCGTGGGGCCTTCGGTCAACCGCGCCTTTCTCCAACAGTTGGCGCGCCTGGGGCGCGGGCAGGCCGAGTTCATCGGCCTGGACGAGGATATCGAGGAGGCTATCTTGCGCTTCCAGGATCGGGTGGCGTTCCCGCTTTTGACCCATCTCGACTTGCAGGCGGAAAACGGCCAGATTTGGGATGTCTACCCGGCGCAGTTACCCGATCTCTACGCCGGCAGCGCAGTGGAAATCGTCGGACGCTGCCGGGACAGCAGCGCCATGCCGCTGACCCTGGTAGCGAGCGGCGAACGCCTGGGGGCGCGGGTGGAAATGCGCGCCAGCCTGGCGACTCTCTCGCCGGATGCGGCGCTGCTGCCGCGCCTGTGGGCGCGGGCGCGCATCGAAGACGTGCAAGAGCGCGCCGAGCTGGGTTCTTTGCCCGAACACAGCGCCCGCGCCGAAATCATCGCTCTGGGGCTCGAACACAGTTTGCTAACGAAGTACACCGGCTTCGTGGCGGTGGACAGCGCCGTCAAACCAACGGCGAGAAAATCGCACCTGATCCAGGTTGCGCATCCGCTGCCTGAAGGCCTGGAGCCGGCCGGCTTCTTCGGCGCGCCGCCGCCGGCGATGTACGCCGGGCTGCCGGCCTCGCCGGTTCGAACTGCTGCTTCAATCCCTCCGCCGGCCGCTCCGGTACACGCCGCGGGGATAGTGAGGGAGCCGGAAGATTATTTGATGAATCTGCCCCATTCCTTTGAGGAAGCCGGCAAACTGAGCGCGCCTCAATCCGCCCCGATGCTGAAAGAGTCCGTTCCGCCGGCGGATGGCGCGGCGTTCTTGCGTGAACTGGCGCGCACGCAAAACCTCAACGGTTCCTGGAATGAGGATGTGGAGCGCACCGCCGCGGCTCTGCTGGCTTTTGTGCGTCACGGGCAGACCACTCTGCGCGGTCACTTCCGCAAGCAGACCGGGCGCGCCTTTACCTGGCTGCTCCAAAATGCCGGCGCGGGCTTCGCCGCCTGGCTGCGCGCCCTGGCTTTGCATGAATTGGCCGAAGCAACCGCCGGCGCACAGCACCTCGCCGCAGCCCAATCCGCGGCGAGTCGCTTGCCGGCCCCATCCAATGAGCATGAAAAGGCAGTCCTGGCAGCTTTGCAGCGCGCCGCCCTGCCGCCCCAACCCCCCACAGAGATTCAAACCCTGGATGCTTTGCGCCTGGCGGTCGTCCGCAAAACCGCCGGGGCCAGGTTGGCGTTGCAATTGCAGCAGGATGAACTCGGCAGGATTTTATCCGCCGCCTTGCCGCCCAGAGAAAGCGCTTAATCCATTTGCGCGGGGCTTAAGGAGTGCGCCTCTCAAGCCCCGCAATCTGTCAACAAGAACTGCGCCGCCGCCGCGAGCCAACCGCTGTCCCAACGGTGCTCGCGGCGCGGCCCATCGGCGTAAACATGGGGGATGTGCAGACGTTCCAACAGTTCATGCGCGGCGTGCAGATGTTCCCTGAAACCGCCAAAGCCAAACAACCCCAGGCGCGGCGCTGACTGGCGCAGCAGTTCCGCCTGCTGCCGGAACAGGCCAGGCAGGGCGTAATGAGCGAAGTTTTGCGCGCTGCCATAGACCGCCGGCATCTCAAATTCGTCCGGGCGGGTTTTCATCAAGGGGGCGTCCCAGGCAGCCGCGGCGTGGAACAAATCCGGGCGGCGCAGCAGCAGTGAAAACGCCCCATTGCCTGATTTGCTGAAACCCAGCAGCAGGCGGCGCGGGTTCGCCGCCGGGTACAGCGCCTCGACCCTGGGCAGGATTTCGTGGATGAGATAGCTCTCTTGCCGCAGGGCGGGGTTCGCGGGATGGTCGGCGTACCACGGCCAATCGCTAAACGAGGGGGCGATCGCCAGCAGATTCCACCTTTCGCCCAGCCCAAGTTGGCGCGCCGCCTCCAG
>CAIQJJ010000077.1 GCA_903872065.1 uncultured Anaerolineales bacterium
CATAGGCGCGCTGAGCCTGTCGAAGCGTGGCCTGTCGAAGCGTGAGCCTGCTGAAGCGTTAGCCTTCGGCAATCATTCGACAAGCTCAGGATGCCTGCTGCCGTCCGCAGAGGCGCGCTGACCCTGTCGAAGCGCCTCTGGACATCGGCGCGCGCCACTGTCAACGGACTTTGGGAACGGATTAAGCGGATTTAGCCCCCGCGACGAGAAATTGGCCTGCCGGAGAATCCGTTCAATCTGTTCTCCATCCGTTGACAGTTTTTTCCACTGCGCTCGCCTCCAGAATTGGAACTGCGGCAAGATGATCAGAGCCTCTGTTAATTCATGATACGATAGTATAATGAATTTGTGAAAATACCTGCGCAAAGAGATCGTCAAGAACTCGCGCGACTATTTTTATGATAACGGGGTGCGCAACAGCCTGATCCAGAACTTCAACCCTCCGGCGCTGCGCAACGACACCGGGCAGCTTTGGGAAAATTATCTCTGGATGGAGCGCCGCAAGCGCAACCAGCAAGTTGGGCGCGCGGTCAATGCTTATTTCTGGCGCACTTACGATCAAAAAGAAGTGGACTGCATTGAGGAATACGGCGGGAAGCTCTACGGCTACGAGTTCAAATGGCAGGGCGGCGAGATCCGCCGCGCGGCGCGGGCTGAATTTCTCAGCGCCTATCCAGAGGCCGAACTGCACACCATTCACCGCGACAACTACGAAGGATTTTTACTCCCATGATTCCAGTTCCATCCTCGATCCTGGCCGTTTTGTTGGAGCGCTTCAAGGCTCCCACGGCGGAAAAATTTGGCGGCGGGCGCGAAGATTCAGACGGCGTCGTCTACGCCTATCCTTACGGCGCGGGGCGGCGCCTGCTGAAAATCCTGGCCTTCCCGGTCGAAGAGCAGCAAAAAGCCATCTTTTGCTTTGAGGAGCGCCTGCGCTTCATGCGCTTTTTGGGCGAAAACGGCGCGCCGGTCGTTTACCCCCTGCTCTCGCCGCAGGGCAACCTGTACGAAACCTGCGCCAGCGAGACGCACGGCTGGGTGGGCTACAGTATGGAGATCGCCGCCGGCGAGAGCAAGCCTTTTGACTATTGGGATGAAGACGCCTTTCGCCATTGGGGGCAGACGGTGGGCAAGATGCACCGCCTGGCGCAGCAGTATCCCTCCTGGGAGGCGTCGCTCAACCCGGCGGATGGCAAAGCCTGCCTGCACTGGCGAGAAGAATGGGATGGCTTTTACCACTGGTGCCAGGACGCCGAGGTGCGGGCGAAATGGGTGGAGATCCGCGAGCGCCTGGAGGCGCTGCCGCGCACGCGCCAGGATTTCGGCTTCATCCACAACGACCCCCACATCGCCAACCTCATGATCGGCGGCGGCGGGCAGGTGACGATGCTCGATTTCGATGTCGCCAACCACCACTGGTTCATTACCGACCTGTCCATCGCCTGCCAGAGCATCTTGTTCACACGGGCGGGCGGCATGGAGCGCCCGCTGCAAGACCGCGCTCCCCTGCTGCGCTTTTTCGAATGTTTCCTGGCCGGCTATGAGATGGAAAACCATCTCGCCGATTTCTGGTTGGAGCAGTTGGATTTGTTCATCGCCTACCGCCGCATCTTACTGTTCATTGCCATGTACGGTTGGATCTCGTCGCAGCCGGAGCAGCACGCCGCCTGGAAGCAGATGATCTTGACGCAGCCAGAGGGGATCGGGAAAGAATTGAGATAAAATAGCCCTATGCCTATTTCGCTGATTACTCCCCCCACAGACCTTGAAATCCGCCTGCACCCGCTGCCTGAGACGCTCTGGACGGAGGTCGTCCAGGGCAAGTTCGCCA
Organism: uncultured Anaerolineales bacterium; assembly: GCA_903872065.1. GTDB lineage: Bacteria > Chloroflexota > Anaerolineae > Anaerolineales > UBA4823 > CAIQJJ01. The sequence continues at coordinate 1,832 of CAIQJJ010000077.1, forward strand.
GCCGCGAGCTTTACCGCCTGCGCCTGCAAGCAGAACACGCCCTGCTGGTGGGCGGCTTCGATGAACTGGTCTGCCTCGATCTGCTCAAGTTTACCCCGTTCGATTATCAAGTGCGGGCGGCGCAAATCGCGCTGCGCCGTTTTCGCGGGCGCGGTATGCTGTGCGACGAGGTCGGCCTGGGCAAGACGATCGAAGCCGGCCTGGTGATCAAGGAGTACCTGGCGCGCAACGTGGTGCAGCGGGTGCTGATTGTCACCCCGGCCGCCCTGGTGGAGCAGTGGCGCGAGGAACTGGCGGCCAAGTTTGGGCTGCCCGATTTCGTCAGCGCGGCCGCGCCGGAGTTCCGCGCCGCCGGCGGCGAAGCCTGGGAGCGCTTCCCGCGCGTGATCGCTTCGCTGGCGACGGCGCGGCGCGGTGAAAATCGCGCCCGCCTCGCCAAGATCCCTTACGACCTGGTGATCATTGATGAAGCCCATCACCTCAAGAATCGCAGCAGCGCCTCGTGGAAATTCGTCAACGAATTGCAGCGCAAATACATTTTGCTGCTCACCGCCACGCCGGTCGAGAACGACCTCGACGAATTGTACAATCTGATCACCCTGCTCAAGCCGGGGCAGCTCAGCACGCCGCGCGAGTTCCGCAAGCAGTTTGTGGTGCGCGGCGACCCGCGCCAGCCGAAAAACCGCGGCCAACTGCGCGAACTGCTGGGCGATGTGATGGTGCGGCACAGCCGCAGCCAGGTTAACCTCAAGCTGCCGCCGCGCCAGGCTTCCACCGTGCGGCTGCAATTGAGCGCCCCCGAGATGGAGTTTTACGCCGCGGTCAGCGCCCTGGTGCGCGGCGCCTTGGGGGCTGCGCCAGGCGGGGCGGAACTGCCGGACGCTGGCGAGGCCGAAGAGCAGGAGAGCGCCCTCAACGCGGCGGAGGAGAAGCGCGGCGGAAGCGCGCTGCGCCAGGTGGATCGCTTTGCCCTGCTGACCTTGCAGCGCGAGATCGGCTCCAGCCCACCCGCCGCCGAGCCAACCCTGCGCTCATTGGCCGCCCGCGCCGCCGATCCTGAGCAGCGCCGCCGCCTGTTGGAGTTTGCGGAACGCGCCGCCCAAATGACGCAGTGGGCCAAAGCCGAGGCGCTGGAGAAGCTGCTGCGTTCGATCTTCCAGGACAAAAGCGAGAAGGTGCTGCTGTTTACCCATTTCCGCCGCACGCTCGATCTGCTCCACAGCCGCCTGGCGCGCCTGGGCCTGGACATTCTTGTTTATCATGGCGAGATGGACACGGCGGCCAAGAACCAGGCCATCCTGGATTTTCAAAACCGCGCCCAGGTCTTAATTTCGACCGAGGCGGCCGGCGAGGGGCGCAATTTGCAGTTCTGCCGCACGATGATCAACTTCGACATCCCCTGGAACCCCATGCGCATTGAGCAGCGGGTCGGGCGCATCCACCGCGTGGGACAGACGCGCGAGGTGCGCATCTACAACCTCTCGGCGCGCGGCACGATTGAAGATTATCTGCTGCAACTGCTCGATCAAAAGCTCAACATGTTCGAACTCGTCATTGGCGAAATGGATATGATCCTGGGACACCTGGCCGACGAGCGCGATTTCGAGGAGCTGCTGCTGGATGTGTGGGTGCAGGGTCAAAATGAGGCCGAACTGCAAGCCGGCTTTAACCAATTGGGCGAAAACCTGCTGCAGGCGCGCCAGTCTTATCAGCAAACGCGCGAATACGACGAGGCCCTGTTCGGCGAGGACTTTTCCGCCGAATAGACCAGGGATTGCGGACAAAAGGCAATGTCTCAGACTACTTCTCTTCAAGACCTGATCTTAGGCTACTGCGAGCAAGTTGGCGGGCTGGTTGAACCGCCAGCTTATGGCGTGCATGAGGTGCTGCTGCCGGAGGAGATCGCGGCGCGGTGGGGCGTGGCGGCGCACCAGAGATTTCTCTTTGCCGAGGAGAGCCAATCCAGCGCGGCCGAGGGTGAGGCGCTGCGCTTGCACTACGGCCACCCGCTGGTGGAAAAGATCGTGGATGAACTGCGCCGCCGGACGGCGAACAGCCTTTCCTTCATTAATAACGTGCGCCTGGAGAAGCCCGGCCTGTTGGCGGTGATTGAAAAGACCTTGCAAATTCCCAACAGCCGCGTTTTCGCCATCCCCGGCGCGATGGAGCGGCGGCGGCTGTACCATTATGTGCGCTTCAATTTCAAAGCCAGCCTGATCGCGGATGAAAAGCGCGAGGTGATCTTGCCGGTGTGGATGCACCTGCAAAGCGGCTGCCCGGTGAGGGCCGAGGAGATCGAGCGCCTGGCCGCGCTGGACGCCGCCAACGAGTTCCGCCATCTTGACCCCGGCGAGGTAGAGTGGCTGCCCACGCCGCCGGCCAACCCCCTCTCTGAGGCGGCGCTGCGCCCACTGCTGGAACGCGCCCGCCTGGCGGCGCGGGCGGAATTGGGCGAGGCGCTGCAAAGCATGGAAAAGCGTTTGCAGCGTTACCTGGAACTGGATCGCGCCCGCTTGCAGCAGTATTATGACGACCTGGCGAAAGATGCGGAGAAGCGTCTGCACAAGGCGGAAGAGGAACGCCGCCCGGCCCTGGAAGCCAAGCTGGCGGCGATTGAAACCGAGCGCAAGCTCAAGCTGGCGGATGTGGAGGAAAAATACCGCCTGCGGATCGAGTTGGAACTGGTCAACCTGGCGGTCATTGCGCAGCCCAAGCTCGATCTGCGGGTGGAGATCAAGCGGCGCAGCGTCAGCACGCAGCGGCGTGTGATCTGGGACCCTCTGCTGCATCTGGTCGAGCCGCTGACCTGTGACGTGTGCGGCATGCCAGGCGCGGAGCTGCACCTGTGCGAAAACGGCCACCTGGCGCACGCCGGCTGCCTGGCGGCGCAGTGCGTGGAGTGTAAACGCGTCTTCTGCCAGCGCTGCGCGGAGAGCGTCCAGGCCTGCGTCGTGTGCGGGCGGGCGGTGTGCGTCCACAGCCTGGCGCGCTGCCCGCAGTGCCAGCGCATTACCTGCCATGACCATCTTAACCTGTGCCATGCGGCGGATGGCGCGCCGCAAGCCCCCACCCCGCCGGGCGAGGCGACCTCCCCGGCGGCGGAGAAGCGCGCGCCGGCCAGCCGCGCCGCCGAGTCCAAAGCGACCGCGGAAGCCAAAGCGGGCGCGGAAGCCAAAGCGGCCGCGCCGCGCAAGACGCCGCCGAAAAGCAAAGCGCCGCCCGCCGCGCATCCTGAAGCGCCGGCCAAAGCCGCGGCCGACCGCATTGATGTGTACTCCGACCCGGCCAACGATCGCATTGTGGCGTATGTGCTGGTCAAAAAGCACGAACTGGCGGTGCGCTCGTGGCAGATGACCGACAGCGGCATTTTGCTGCACTGCCGCTGTGAGAAGGAACACTGCGCCGCGGATAGCTATTACCACCGCCCGGCCCCGGCTGATCAGATCGAGGCGCAAATGGGGCGCATGATCGAAGCCCTGCGCAGCGAATACCAGGTACCGCCGGCCAAAATCCACTACTATCACGTGCGCCAGGAGCAGCCCTTTGAGGAACGCAAGCTCAAGCTGCCGGCGCGCTGGAAAGACCCCGCTGCGCTGGCGGAGGCGACGCAGGGCTTTCTTGACTTGTACAAAAGATGAGCATGACCGCCTATTCGCACGCCTTACAACTCTTTCAAACCATGCTCGGTTCGCAGGCCGCCTTTCGCGCCGGGCAGTGGGAGGCAATTGAAACTGTGGCGGTCAAGCGGCAGCGGGCGCTGGTGGTGCAGCGCACCGGCTGGGGCAAGAGCATTGTGTACTTTTTGGCGACCAAATTGCTGCGCGAGCAAGGCGCCGGCCCGACGCTGCTGATCAGTCCGCTGCTCTCGCTGATGCGCAATCAGATCGAGATGGCCGGGCGGATCGGCGTGCGGGCGTTCACCATTCACAGCGCCAACCGCGAAGAGTGGGAGGCGATCGAGAAAGCCCTGGCGCAGGACGCCTGCGATGTGCTGCTGATCTCGCCGGAGCGGCTCAACAACGACCGCTTTCTCAACACGGTGCTGCCGGGGATGGCCGGGCGGGTGGGCTTTTTTGTGGTAGATGAGGCGCACTGCATTTCGGACTGGGGCCACGATTTCCGCCCCGATTACCGCCGCATTGTGCGCATCTTGAAGCTGCTGCCGCAAGGCGTCCCCGTGCTAGGAACGACGGCGACCGCCAACAATCGCGTGGTCAATGATGTGGCGGCGCAGCTTGGGCCAAACCTGAGTGTGCTGCGCGGGCCGCTGGAACGCGAATCGCTGCGCTTGCAAAATATCCGCCTGGCCGACCAGAGTGAGCGCCTGGCCTGGCTGGTCGAAAACCTACCCAAGTTCATGCGCGGCGAGGCGAGCAGCGGCATCATCTACTGCCTGACCGTGGCCGATACCGAGCGCGTGGCGAGCTGGCTCAAGCAGAAAGGCTTCTCCGCCGCCGCCTACCACGCCGGCGACGATGCGACCCGCGACCGCCCGGCGCTTGAGCAGGCCTTTCTTAAGAATGAGATCAAAATCCTGGTCGCGACGGTGGCCCTGGGCATGGGTTTCGACAAGCCGGATGTGCATTTCGTCATCCACTTTCAGCGCCCCGGATCGGTGGTGGCTTACTATCAGCAGGTGGGCCGCGCCGGGCGCACTCTGGAGCGCGCCTATGGCATTCTGCTGAGCGGCAGCGAAGACGACGAAATCCAGGATTATTTCATCCAATCCGCCTTTCCGAGCGTTCCGGTCATGAATGAGGTTTTGGCCGCCCTCGAAGCCAGCGAAAGCCTCACCATGAATGAACTGCTGGCGCGGGTCAATGTCAGCCGGAGCGTGCTGGATAAGGCGTTGAAACTGCTCGAGGTGGATGGGGCGGTGGGGGTCGCCTTTGAGAAGCAAATCCATTATTTTCGCACCCTCAACCCCTGGCAGCCCGAGCGCGAGCGCATTGAACGCATCACCACGCTGCGCCAGGCCGAGCGGGCGGAAATGCAGGCTTATGTGAAGCACACTGGCTGCCTGATGGAGTTTTTGCAGCGCGCCCTGGATGACCCTGCGCCGCGCCGCTGCGGGCGCTGCGCCAACTGCCAGGGCAAGGGGCTGCCGGCGACCGTCTCCCAGGCGCTGACGGTGGAGGCGGAAGAATATCTCAAAGGCGCGCAAATTGTCATCGAGCCGCGCAAAATGTGGCCGGCCGGCGTCCTGCCCGAGGAAAAGCGCAAGATCCGGGACGGTTACACCAATGCGGAGGGGCGCGCCTTGTGTGATTACGCCGGCGCCGGCTGGGGCAAGCTCGTCCGCCAGGGCAAATATGTGGACGACAGGTTCGCCGATGAACTGGTGGTCGCGGCGGCCAACCTGCTGCGGGAGCGTTGGAAGCCTGAGCCGCCGCCGGCCTGGGTCACAGCCATCCCCTCGCTCCGCCGCCCGCGCCTGGTGCCGGATTTCGCACAGCGCCTGGCCGGGCAGCTAGGGCTTCCCTTCCAACCGGTCTTGCTGCGCGCGACGAACGCCGCCGAACAAAAGACCATGCAAAACAGCAGCATGCAGGCCCGCAATGTGTTCGACAGCCTGATCATCAAAGGGACGATCCCCGGCGGGCCGGTTTTGTTGGTGGATGATATGATCGACTCTGGCTGGACGCTGACCGCCGCCGGCTGGCTGCTGCGCACGCACGGCAGCGGGATCGTCTATCCCTTCGCCCTGGCTCAAGCAGCCGGAAAATGAATCGGACTGCTGCAACGGATACCTATGCCTATCTCTGTCGACTCGCAAGCTCTCCTGCTCCTATGCACCCACCTCGGCCTGCCGGCCGATCCAGACCCGGCCCCGCTGACGCTGCGCGACTGGAATCCGCTGGCGCGCAAGCTGCAAGCCGCGGCGCTGCGCCCCGGCGGTCTGCTCGGATTTGGCCAGGCCGATCTGCAAAGCCGCCTGGGCCTCTCAGCCGAGGAAGCCGTCCGCCTGGCGCGCCTCATGGAACGCTCCGGCGCGCTGGCGATTGCCCTGGAACGGCTGGAGTCGCTGGGCATCCACGCCCTGACGCGCGCCGAGAGCGACTATCCGGCGCGCTACCGGCAGCGGTTAAAAGACGCGGCCCCGGCGGTGTTGTTTTACGCCGGCGATAAAGCGCTGCTCGGCCAGCCAGGGATCGCGGTGGTCGGTTCGCGCCATTTGGACGAAGAGGGGAAGCAGTGCGCGGAGTTTGTGGGAGAGGCTTGTGGACTTTCCGGCCTGGTCTTGTATTCCGGCGGCGCGAAGGGGGTGGATACGATCAGCATGAAAGCGTCATTGACAGCGCGCGGCTGTGCAGCCGGCATTTTGGCCGACAGCCTGGAGAAAGCGATTCGCGACCAGGGGTGGCGGCCCGCCCTGCAGCACGGCGACCTGTGCCTGGCCACGCCCTACGCGCCCAGCGCGGGGTTCTCGGTGGGCGCGGCCATGGGGCGCAACCGCCTGATCTACACGCTGGCCGATTACGCCGTGGTCGTTGCCAGCGACGCC
>CAIQJJ010000078.1 GCA_903872065.1 uncultured Anaerolineales bacterium
CAGGCAGAACTGCCCCGGCGCTTGCTTCTTCATCCGTTGCGACAGCCATAGTCCCCCGCCCTCTGTTCCAGAAGAGCGGGGGTTTTGTTTTCTTATTCGTGAAAATTCGCGTTATTCGTGGTTAATCTTTGCGCCCGTGGCAGCCTCCACGGTCAAGCCTTGAAATCTCTCTTTACAATCAAGTCGCTTAAGATATAATGCCGCCAGGCCTTAAACATTCTTAATCTCAAAGGAGAATCCAAATGGAAAACTCATCCAATACCCAACCCACCCGTTTGCCCTGGGTCGCCCCGCAGGTCTACGATCTGAACAGCCGCCATACCGAAGCAGGCATTCTTGAGGATGTATCAGAACATGTCGCCCATACTAATACTAGTACTGACGTTCCCTATTACCCCCCCACGTCCTGATCGCTCGCGCTAGCAAAGGATCTGCGCCAGATGAAGGCTCAGGCAGAACTGCCCCGGCGCTTGCTTCTTCATCCGTTGCGACAGCCATAGTCCCCCGCCCTCTGTTCCAGAAGAGCGGGGGTTTTGTTTTCCGGCAAATTGAACCGCGCCTCGCCGGCGGCGGCCAATCTTGACAGTGTCTAGTTTAAGCGTTAAAATCTTTACGCTGTCAAGTTTTTCGGTTCATGGTTCTCGTAAGGAGGTCAAAGTGGCGCGCTGGGTGATGCTGTTGAGTGCGGCGGTGATGGCGTGGGCGTTTTTTGGGTCTCATCCCCCCGTCCTTTTGCCCGAAATCGGGGCAATGGGGGCGGCGAAGTTTGCTTTCGGGGATGAACAAGCGCCGGGGTTGAATGTGTATTATGCCGGGGAAGACAATTCGGTAAAAACTGCGCTGCAGTTGGCGCGGTTCAACCTGGTGCAAGAGGCCGGCCAGGCGCAGGTGTGGGTGCTGAACGGGCTGATCCCTGGCGGCGGACAACTGGCAAAGGCGGTCGAGGGCGGCGTGGGCGGAGTGCTGATCCTGGGAGCGCAGATCACGCCGGCCGACCTGGCCCCCCTGCTGGGCGAGCAGGTCAGCTTGGAAGCGCGCCAGGAGGCAGTCAGCCTGCAAACAACGCAGCCGGCCGATCAAACGCCCGCCGACGGCATCATGCAAGATGTCTTGTGGAGCGGCGCGCCGCAAATCCGCGAGCGCGGTGAAATCCGCAGCGAAATCCGCAGCGCGACCTGGACGCCGTTGGTCACGGCTTACGAGAGCGGCGAAGTCCTGCTGGGCCGCGTGACCACGGGGCGCGGCGCGCAGTGGTATGTGCTGACCGCTTACCTGGGCGAGGCCAACCCTCAACTGCAGGAGTGGCCGTACTACAATTACCTGTTCTACAACCTGGCGCAGCGCGCCGCCGGCCGGTCGCCGCAAAAATTCGGCGACTATCCCGCCTCGCCCCTGCCGCATGCGCAAGAGCGCTTTGTGTTGTACGCAGCAATGGCGGCGCTGGTGGTCATCACCTGGAGCGTCTTCTTTTTCGTGCGGCGTTACAGCAAGGCCCACCCGGAGGCGCTGGAGGCCATCGTCTCCGGGCGCGAGCAGTTCATCCAGCGCGAGGCCAACACCGATTGGGAGCAGATCGGCTTTCACCGTTCGATCGGCGGCTTCACATTTGCCCTGATGAGCGGGCTGGTGCTGTTCATCCCCCTGGTAGCCTACCAAAACTTCATCCTGCCGGTCTACATCCTGCCCTCCGCCCAGGCCATGGGCATGTGGGGGCGCGTCTCAGCCATGTTCCCGCTCATCTGGAGCCTGTTCGACATGGGCACCAGCGTGGCGCACATGAAATTTTTCGCCGAATACCGCGTGACCAACCCGCGCAAGGCGGTGCAGTTCGCCCAGTTTTTCGTCTGGTGGCAGGCCCTCACCGGCGCGCTCCAGGTGGCGTTGGTGGTCACATTTGCCTCGGCCTTCCTGCCAGGTAGCGCGTACGCGGTCTTGATCTGGTCCATCATCACCCATGCCATGATCCAGATCCCTGGCTTCTACCGCATCTTCACCGATTCACTCTCCGCTTACCAGCGCGCCGACTACAACCAAACGCTGGACATCGCCATGACGATGGTCATCCCCATGATCGTCCAACCAATTGTGATCAGCCTGATGGTGTGGTGGGGGCGCAGCAATCCCATCTTTGGCCCGGCCATGGGCGGGCTGCTGGGCATGGGCGTGGCGGCGTACGTAATGGAGTTCGTCTCCTTCTGGTTCGGCTGGTGGTTGTACCGGCGCATCGGCTACAATGCGAAACTGCTCTTCATGGCGCACTTCGATTGGGACGTGGCGGCGCAGTCGCTCAAATATGGCGTCTTCCTCTTCCTGGCAGGTCTGTTCGGCGGGGTCGGCTCGTCGCTGATGGTGACGGTGATCCAGCCGCGCTTGCTCAACACCAATGAGGTGCTGGGCAACCTGAGCATGGCCGGCACCTTCCCCTTTGCCTTCAGCGTGCTGCAAACGCTGACCGCGACCGTGCTGCCGGCCATCTCTGAGTCAGTGACCAACGGGCGCAAGATTCTGGGACAGTATTACGCCTGCATGACCTACAAATACGGCGGGTTTGTCAGCGCCTTTATCGCCGCCGTGCTGCTTTCGGTGGCTGACCGCTTCATCTTGGGGTCGTCGGGCAAGGAATTTGCCCGCGCCGCGGTCTATGTAGTCCCACTGCTGCTGATCGCCTCGCTGAACTTTGCCTCCTGGGCCGGCGATGTGGTCATGTACGCCCTGAAGACGCGCCTGCTGATCATCTTCAGCATCCTTGACCTGGCGCTTGGACTGGGCTTGACTTATCTTTTGATCGATCGCTGGCAGGTGAATGCGCTGATCTACGTCCCCCTGATCAACCTGCTGATCAAAATCTTCCTGGCCTACCGCATCAATCACCTCTTCTGTGTGCCGCAGCGCTTTTATTTCTGGCAGACGATCGGGGCCTCGACGCTGGCCGGCGGAGTGCATTACTTGTGGCTGCGCTGGGCGACAGGCTTGATCTGGCAGGGGGATGAGGTGACGAGCCTGATCAGCCTGTTCTTTGGTCTGATTGTCTCCTACCCGGTCTATGGCTTTCTATACGGCTTCTTCGGCGGTTGGGACGATAACACCCTGGCCGAGTTCGGGCGCGGGACGAACCTCTCCGGCTTCATGCGGCCGATGACGCGCCTGTTCTACCATTCTAACCGCCTGGGAGCGCGCTTCAGCCCCTTGCACGGCAAATTCCCCATCTCGAACTTCGCCGCGGCGCGCGCCGAGGCCGAGGCGCTCACCCAAGAGCGGGTGAAGCTGCTCCGCCAGGACGCCGGGCAGCATTCGTGAGTGCATCAAGCCAGGAAGAAAAATTTAACCGCAAAGCCGCCAAGAGCGCTAAGTTTTTAAGCATCGTCAGCGCAAAGCGGTAAGCGTATCACAATTTGTAAAAAGGTCATCCACAGATTTAACAGATCGGGAGCAAAGCCAGTTAAAACCACTAATAACACTAATCTACACGAATTTTTCTAGTCTTCTTATTCGTGAAAATTCGCGTTATTCGTGGTTAATCTTTGCAAACCTGGCTTAAAATCTGTGTAATC
>CAIQJJ010000079.1 GCA_903872065.1 uncultured Anaerolineales bacterium
CCCCTGCGCCCGTACAACGCGAGCATTATTTTACGCAAGATGGGCAGGGACGGGCGCGGAATTTGTAGGGGCGCAGGGAGGAATCGTCGAGACGCGTGTTTTGCCAATCCACCCTGCGCCCTGTCGCGGCGAAATCAAGCGCGCGGCGGGAAGGGCGCAGGGGGATCGAGGAAAAGGCGCGCATTGGAGATTCACCCCTGCGCCCCACGGCGCAAGATGGGCCGGAACGGGCGCGGGGCGTTTCTAGGCGGCGCGGCCGAAGGAGAATTCAGGCTCGAAGCCGATCAGGCGGCGGGCGCGCTCGATGCTGACCAGGGTTTCATCGCCGGTCAGTTCTTTCTTGAAAGTTGTCACGTCCGGGTAGAACAGTTCGGCCAGGATGCGCGAGTCGACGCCGGTGTTGTTGCGGCTGTCGTTGATGAACAGGGTGTGGCTGCCCTCGAAGGAGGCGGTCAGGCCTTTCTCCACCGCCTGGGCCGAGTCGCGCTCGTCGAGCATGGTGAAGAAATTGACGCGGCTGGTCATGGAGTAGATCGCGGCGCGCTGATCGTCGGGCAGTTCGTTGATGCGCCGGCGGGCGTCGCCGCCGCCCTCATAGGGACGGGTGGCGCGGAAGTCGTTGTAAAGCTGCCAGGCGCTGTCGAACCAGGCGCGGCGCTCAGCAGGAGCGCGGTCGAGCAGGCTCTTGATCAGGCGGTCGGTGCGCTCCTGGCGCTGCGTCAACTGATCGTGGACGGAGGCCGGGGCGACCCAGGGCAGGCGGTAGGCAACGCTGGAAATGCCTTCGCGCCGCCAGAAATAGTCGCCGATATCTTCGATAACGTTCTTCGAGAAGGAATAGGCGTCGGTGGAAAAGACGGGGTGGTCTTCATCCATGGGCAGGTAGTGCAGGGGGGCGGGGCGGATGCCGTAGAACTGGCCGGCCGAGTTGATCGAGCTGGCCTGCACCACGCGGCGGATGCCTTCTTGGGCGGCGGCCTGGAAGACGTTGAAGGTGCCGGCGCAGTTGATGCGGAACAGTTCTTCGGGCGTGGTCAGCGAGGGGTTGGGGATGGCGGCCAGGTGGACAATGGCATCGCAGCCGCGCGCCATTTCCCGCAGGCGGGGGTAATCGTTGATGTCGCAGGGCTGGTATTCGGCGCCTTCAAAGGTCATGCCGCTGCGCCGGCCAATGACGCGGACGCCAAAGCCATGCGCGGCCAGCCGGGCGACGACGGCGCGCCCGACCTCGCCAGAACCACCGGTTAATAAAATTTGCATAGAAGCTCCAAAGTTGAATGGGATGATCTGCGTCAAACGTCTACGACTTTGACGGATACCGGCCCCAGTTGGTGGACGCCGGTGTTGATGGTTTTGCCGCCTGGCAGGTTGATGCGCACTTCGGCCTCAAACGGGGCGGTGAACAGGTTGAGCAAGAAGGCGACGGTTTTTTCGCCGTTGCTCCAGACAGTGACCCAGATATTGGCATTGGAGCATTGGACGATTGGGCGCTGGCCCAGGGCCTTGAGCAGGATTTTGAGCATGCCCTCGTGTTCGAACATGGCATGCGTCCACTTAAAGCTCAAGAGGATCACCTCCCCACCGCCCTGCAGGGGCGCTTTCCAGGCGATGGTGCGCCCGGAGTTCTCGTCCACCCCCACCCACTCGACGCCGACCGGGATGCGCGGCCAGAAGTGCGTCACTTCGCCCAGGACGTTGACGACTTTGCTATCGCCAAAGCGGAAGGAGGGGCGCGTCGGGCCGCCGGGGTTGGCCAGGCCCTGCGGGTTGCCCAGGTACTCGGCCAGGATGGTGCAGGGGCGCAGGTCTTCGTCCAGCGTGGGCAGGATGGGCATGATCAGCGCCTTGCCGCCGGATTTGAGGTAGGCGACCAGGTTTTGCTGTTTGGCGGCGGACATGCTGACCGAGGAGACCACGACCAGCGGCAGCCCGCGCGGAATGGGCGCATCCAGGCGCGCCATCTCCGGCGAAAGGCCGGCGCACAGGGCGGTGGTCAAGGGGCCTTTGCGCAGCAAGTCCCAGGCTTCCTGCGGGGAGAGGGGAAAATCGCCGCGCCCCGCCCAATACTGTTCGGAGCGGGCAGCTTCCAGGTCGAGCGCCAGGCGAAAGTCGGCCAGGCGGTTGGCAGCCGGCAGCCAGGGGTGGTTGGCAATGACCTGCCCAAAGGCTTTCTGCGCCTGGTAGAGGGGGCGGATCTGATTGTCAGCGCCGATGGCGGCGTTGTAGTCATAGATGTCGGTCGTCGATCCGGCGCCGGGCGGATTGGGGCCGCCGGTGAAAATGTAGTAGTTGTGGCCCTTCATGCCAAAGGCCAAATTGGTCAGGTAGCAAGCCAGGGCGTCGGAGGGGGTGAAGGGCGGCCAGTCGGAACAACTGCCGCCGGGCAGCTCAAAGACGGTGGGCGGGAAGCCCATCAGGCGCAGTTCTTCCAGCGAGAGGAAGACGCGGGCGGCGTACTGCGGGGTGGGGTGGTTCTGCGCCCAGGTTTGATCCAGGGTATAGTAATGATCGGAACCGAGCAGGAAATCTTTGCCCAGGACGGCGGCGGTCTCCAGGAAATAGGTGTTCATGCCGGGGTTGGCCGAGTTGTGGACAATCGGCGTTTCGATGCCGTGCGAGTGCATCTGGTCTACCAGGAAGCGGGAATATTCGGCGATCGTCCCCAGGTAGAAGTGGAAGTAATCTTTGCGCCGGCGGATGCTGAACGCATCGCGCCCGCTGCCGTCCGGCGGCTCTACCTGCTCGAAGCGGGCGTAGCTCGTTCCATAATGGGTGTTGAGGTGGGCGATCTCGCCGAAGCGGCGGGCGAGGAAGGTGGGATAGCGCCCCTTGGGGTTGCCGAAGCCCATCGCGACCGGGTTGTAATCGAGGGAGCCGAACCACTCGTGAATGCCGGTCATTTCGTTGTCAATCTGGACAAAGGCGATTGGCCCGCCGCGGGCGATGGAGAAGTCGGCGATGATCGGGCAGACGACATCGAACCAGCGGCGCACTTTGTCCCAAAACAGGGGATGGACGTAGGAAACGGACGATTTGCGGAAGGCGACGCCCTGCCGGTTGCGCGCCAGCAGGTCGGGGTATTGGTTGCACAGCCAGCCCGGCAGGCCGTCGTAAATCAGTTCGGAGTATTGGTATGGGCCGGGGCGGGCGATGACGACCAGTTCTTCATGCTCGGCCGTCTCGAGAAAGCCCTCGAAATCCAGGTAGGGGACGGTGTTGCCCCAGGCAAAGCGCCCCTCCTCCGGCTCATGCAGCAGCCAGGGGATGTAGGTGGCAAGGGCGTTGCCGCCGGCCTCTTTGAAGAATTTCATGCGCCAGCGCCAGTCGCTCTTGGGGACGCGGAAATAGTGAAACTCGCCGGAGTTCAGGTAAGTGGGAACCCCGTTGAGCATGTAGGAGACGGGGGAGAAGGTGATCGGTTTCATAGGGGTACAATCGGAAACATGAGGGAAGTTTCCTTAATTGTACCCCAATCCAGCAAATGAAGCAGAGGAAAACAGGGAGGACACGGAGGACACGGAAAGCACGGATGACACGGATAAAGCAGAAGACACGGAGGGGGCGGGGAAATCCTTTAAAAAAGTTTGCGGGGGCGGTGTCTTTTGTGTGAAGGCCGGGTGTTTATCCTTTGAGGCCGCTGGTGACGACGCCTTTCAGGATTTGCTTTTGGGCGATGAAGAAGACGATGATCAGCGGCAGGATGTAGACAACGTTTGCGGCCAGGGTGATGGTCAAATAGGGGTTGCCGTTCGGGTTGACGAAAGAGTTGGCCAGGACGACCGGCAGCAGGGTCTTGTCGGCGTTCAGGTACATGCTCGGAGTGAGGTAGTCGCCCCAAATGCCGTTGAAGCCGAAGATGATCGAGGTGGCGATGACCGGCGTGGCGTTGGGCATGAAGATCTGCCAGAAAATGCGGAAAGGCCCGCAGCCATCCACCTCGGCGGCTTCTTCCAATTCCTTGGGGAAGCTGAGGAAGAACTGGCGGAACATGAAAATGCCAAACGAACTGCCGCCAAACGCGCCCAGGATCCACGGCCAATAGGTGTTGGTCAGGTGCAGCCAGGAATACAGGATGAACTGCGGGATCAGCAGCACAATGCCGGGGACGATCATCATAGCAATGATGACGAAGAACAGTTGGGCGCTGCCCTTCACCTGGTAGCGCGAGAAGGCAAAACCGCCCATCGCGCTGACAAATGTGCTGATCAGGGTGGTGGTGATGGCCAGGGCGGCGGTGCGTCCCGCGACCGGCAAGAAGTTGGTCAGGGTGAAGATTTTGACGTAGTTCTCCCACTGCGGCACAGCAGGGAACCAATGCACCGGGTAGGTGATGAACTCGCTGTCCACCTTGAGGGCGGCTACCAGCAGCCAAAAGATGGGCATGAACAGGAAGAGGCCGGCGACGATCAGCACGGTGTAGCCGATGGCGCGGCTCAAGCGTTTCTGCCACCAGCCTTTGTAATGTTGTGAACGGGAGAGTGTTCGGACAGTCATCAGCGCGCTCCTTCCTCATTGCCGCCGGAATAGACCCAGAATTTGGACGACCAGAAAACCAGCAGCGTCAGGACCACCACGCCGACGAAGAGCAGCCAGAGCAGGGCCGTGCCATAGCCATAGCGTTGGGTGGTGAAAATCTGGCGGTAGACGTGGATCATGAACAGGTAAATGTCGCGCGGCGGGACGGAGGTCTGCCCGGCGGCGATGCGGGAGACGATCAGGGGCAGGGTCAGTTGTTGGAATGCGCCGATCAAGCCCATGATCAACTGGAAGAAGACCACCGGGGTCATCAAGGGCCAGGTGATGTATTGGAAAATTTGGAACGAGTTGGCGCCGTCAATTTTGGCCGCCTCGACCAGTTCTTCGGGGATGTTTTGCAGGCCGGCCAGGAAGATGAGCATGCCGCCGCCCAGGCCGCCCCACACGGCGATCGTCGTCATGCCGGCCAGAGCGTAATCGGACATCCAGCCGATGGCGGTGCCGGGGCGGAAAAAGCTGATAAAAGCGTTCAGTAGGCCGAAGTTGCGATCCAGGATGATCTTCCAGGCATTGATGGCTGCCACGGCGGGGATGATGCTGGGCAGGTAATACAGGGTGCGGAAGACGCTGCGCCCGCGAATATCCTGGTTGAGGATAATCGCCAGCAAAAAGGAGAGGGTCAACCAGGTGGGCAGGTTGACCAAGCCCCACAGCACGGTGCGCCCCAATGAGAAGACGACATCTTTATCGCTGCCATTCAGGGCCCGCTCGTAATTTTTCAAGCCGACAAATTTGATCGTCGCCAGGTTGAGGCCATCGTAGTTGGTAAACGAGGTCAAGATGCCCAGGATGAGTGGGAAGACTCCCAGGACAATAAAGACGATCAACCAGGGGGAAACAAATGAGTAAAAAGCAAGTGTCCGGCGCTGGGCGCGCGTTAACCCTTTGCGCCTGGGGGTCGGATTTCCTGTAACAGGTAGACTGGCTGCCATACTGCGCTCCCTTATGTGTGGAAAAAGTTCATTCAGATTTGCCGTGAAGATCAGGTATGCTGGCATCAGGCACCAGGCATCCTGAGCTTGTCGAAGGATGGTCGAAGGACTGCCCGCTTCGACAAGCTCAGCGCGCCTGGGATGGCAGGCATCCTGTCCTGAGCATGTCGAAGGATGGTCGAAGGACTGCCGGAGGATTGCCAAACGGCAGAGGCGCTTCGACAAGCTCAGCGCGCCTACTGACAAGCTCAGCGCGCCTACGACAGGCTCAGCGCGCCTGGGATGGCAGGCATCCTGAGCTTGTCGAAGGACTGCCCGCTTCGACAGGCTCAACGCGCCTGAACACGGCAAATTTTAAAGAACATC
>CAIQJJ010000080.1 GCA_903872065.1 uncultured Anaerolineales bacterium
CCTGACGACAGGGTCAGCGCGCCTGGGAGCATCATCCGCCAGGCATTCTGAGCTTGTCGAAGGACTGCCTGGGGATGGCGCTTCGACAGGCTCAGCGCGCCTGACACCAGGCTCAGCGCGCCTGACACCAGGCTCAGCGCGCCTGACACCAGGCTCAGCGCGCCTGGCAAAAGCAGCCGGCAAATGGGCCAGGGTATCCTGCAAATACTGCTGCGCGTCCTGCACACGCACATCCAGCGCCTCGCGAATCAACACCTGGCGCAGCTCCCTTGTGTCGGCAAACAGCTTGGCGTCCATCTCTGCCGCCCGCAAGAGATTGCGCTGCGCCTCCTCCCAATGACCTGTGGCATAGTAACGCAGCCCCAACCAAAAACGCCAGTTGGCCTCTGCTTGTGGGCGCAGCGCCTTCAAGTCCTCTGGCAGGCCTGGATCAGCGAATACCCGCTCCAGGATGAGACTGACTTCCCTTTCGATCAAGCCGATATTCATCACCATACTGCCCAGCTGCACACGGTAGCCTCCCAGGCGCTGCTGCACACAGCCCAGCCGATAGCCGGCCAGCGCCAGGCGCAGCCAGAGATCGTAGTCGGCGGCGGTCGAAAGCTGCTCATCGAAACCGCCCGTTTGCTCCAGGCAGGCGCGGCGGATCAGCGGCGCGCTGACCCATATAAATTGGCGTTGCAGCAGGGCGGCGCGCACATCCCCTTCGGGCAGCGGCCCGATCCGCCGCCGCGGGCGATCATCCGCGTCAATCAGGTCGTAGCGGCAGTGCGCCCAGCCCAGTTCAGGCTGCGCCGCCAGGAGCGCCGCCTGGCGGGCGATCTTTTGCGGATAGAACAAATCGTCGTCATCGAGAAAATTGATCAACGTCCCCGTAGAATGCGCCAGCCCGTGATTGCGCGCCGCTGAGACGCCGGCGTTGCCCTGGCGGATGTAACGCACACGCCCCTGGTAAGCTTCCATCACCTCCGGCGTGTCATCGCTCGATCCATCGTCCACCACGATAATTTCTACTGCCGGGTAGGTTTGCGCCAGGGCGCTCTCTACCGCCGCCCGCAGCAAGCGAGAGCGGTTATAGGTTGGGATCACGACAGAAACCAGCGCCGTTGTCATGGCTTTACGGCTGAAAATGGTAGAGCGAATAATAGTTATCCTCGTATTCCAGTCTGCCCCACTGCGCCAGGAATGAGGTTTGGGCAATTGCCAGGGTGTCAGCCGGCAGGGAGGCAAGCTGGCGTTTGTCGAACAGCAGGTGGGTAACGCCAAGACGGCGCAAAGCGCTTAATGCCTGCGCTTCGCTGCCGTCCGGCGCGTGCCACACCGCCGGACGGGCCAGGGTCGCGTCGCTCCACAGGCGGCGGCGTTCGCTGTAGAGATGGTCGCCTCCACTGAATGTCAGGATGTATGCGTCGGGCGGCAACTGCGTATTGATATACTGCCAGGCGGCGTAAGAGGGCAGGATGCGCCGCAGGTATTCATCCTGCGCCTCGCGCCCGATCACCACACTGACTGGCGGTTGGCGAACGACATGATTTAACCAATCCATCCATCCATCCCGATCGCCTTCATGCAGCGAAATGAACGGCGGCAAATTGAGCAGCAGCAGTAAGATCATGCCGGCGTTGATTGCCATGAGACCTCGCCGGCGCAGGATTTTGCGTCCCCAGGCGGAAATTTGCCAGAATCCCTGCGCCGCCAGCACTGCCAGCAGCGGAGTGATTGGGAGCAGAAATCGCATTTGCAAACTGCTCACTGGCGAGGCCCACAACCCCAGGTAGAGCAGTCCAAATCCAGCCAGCCAGGGGGCGGCGCTTTTCCACCCCAGAAGAAGCCGCCTGCGTGACCAGGGAATCAGTCCCGGCAAGAATAATGCCAGCAGCGGCCCCAGCGTACCGCCATAACGCGTTGCGTGAAAGGTCATATCCCAGGGCAGCGTCAAGAGATTGCCCACAGTGAGCGGTCGCCCAAAATGAGCTTTGAACTGGTTTAGGGCGCGTTCGGTGATGTCGTTCCAGCGTTCTGGTGGAAAGGCGCCGAACAGCGTATACAGATCGGGGAAGAAGGGGTTGCCCGCCGCCAACCAACTGCGCAGATACCACGGCAGCCCAAACACCAGGCTTGCTGCGCCCAATAGGATGGGCGCAGCAAGGATGCGCCGCCAGTCCCGCGCGCCTGGTTTGAGACTCCGCTCCCTCAACCAGTTTTTCAAGAGCAGTCCGCCGCAAAAAAAGCCCAGGATCGGCAAGGCCAGGTGTTTAACGGTCAAGGCAAATCCCATGTTTATGATTGCCAGGCTCAGCCAGGTCTGCCGCCCAGAATCGTCGCCCGGCTGCGCCGCGTGGCATAGTAGAGCATAGAGAGCCAAACCCACCGGCAGCGTCAGCGCCAGGTCTACGTAGGCAGTCGTCCCTTCCCATAGGATAATCGGGATGCTCACGAACAGCGCCCCGGCCATGGCCGGCGAAGCGCGCCGCGCAAAGCGTCGCGTCATCTCAACCGCCAGCAGTGCGCCAAGCGCCAGGAAGGCAAAGGCGAGCAGCTTGGCCGCGACGCTGGCGTAAGCTGCCCCGGCCCCGCCTGAGACCAGGTCAGCCAGGCTCATGGCCGCCCCATATAGCAATTCCGTCCCTGATGGGTAGAGCGAGATATACTCCGACACAATGTCCACTGGCCCGCCTTGCGCCAGCCACAGCCTGGGCAGCCACAAGTGATACCAGAGCGCGTCATATTCCACTTCGGGGGCCAATGCGCCAATCAAGGCCAGCAGCAGCGCCAGCCCAATGATCACGCTCCAGGGACTATTTATCAAGGATGAAGGATGAAGGGTGAAGGATGAAGGGCGTTGACTGAACAGGGCATGGATCAGCCATGCCCCGCCGCCGGCCGCCAGCAGCAAGATCACCGTCTGCACCACCAGAGGCCGGTACCAGCCTAAAAACGCCAAAGCGGTCAAGAGAACCGAGAGCGCCGCCAGCCCGCAGCCCATTTGAAACAAGATCGCTTGTAGGGGGTGTTCAGGTCGCCAGCGCAGCCCGCGGATTACTGCCTGCCCTAAACCAAATGCCGCCAGCAGCGTCGCGCCGCCCCCAAAGAGGGCGCTCAGGGATCGCCGCAGGGCCTCGTCAAAGTGGGGCAACCTTGACGCCGCTGCCAGGCCGCCGATGAATAGAAGAGCCGCCGCCGCCCAGACCCATCGCTGTAAGAATGAAGGTTGAAGCATGAAGGATGGAAGCCGCCGCCCTGGCTTTTTGGCGCTGCGCCGCCATAAGGCGCGGCCAAAGACCTGCCACAGCGCTGCGCCCGCCGCCAGCCCTACCAGCAGAATCACTGCCCGTGAAGCGCTCAAATCTTGCGCCAGCATTGGCCAGGCATCTGACCCGCCGATCAACAGCCGGCCAATTTGCCGGTAATAATACACCAACAGCACTCCTGCCCAGAGCAGCCACAGCCCGATCATAGACTTTTGATCTCCCAGCGCGTGGGCGGGCGCGCCACCCCCTTCTCGCCGCGGGTGTGGGCGATCTCCAGCGGATAAACATGCCAGTGATAATCGTAGGCATACGTCCATTCGCGCTCATAGACCCCCACGTCAATGAAATAAGGCCCGCCGATCAGGTCCAGGCGCTCGAAAGTCACAGCGACCTGCCCTTGCCCTTGCAGCACGCCCAGTTTGAGCGCCGTCTGATTGCTCGAATCGTAACAGACCAGATCGTCCGGGCGCGTGATCGCCACCCCGAAGATCGGTTCGCTCACCGGTTGGCTGGCCGTATAATCTATCTCCACCCGCAGCGCTTCGCCGCTTTCCAATTCTTTCACAGCGAATCCATGCTTGCTCAACAGGCGCACCTCGTTCAACGAAATCTCTTGCGACCCAAAGCGGTTTTGATTCATGCGCAGTTCAGTGCCAGAGGGGGTGAGGATCGCCGGCTGCGCTTCCGGGGTGCGCCGTCGCGTCTCTGCCGACATTTCAGCCACATAAGCGCCTACCACCACTTCGGTTGGGCCATGCGCCGCTACCTGCCCGCGCCGCAGCCATAGGGCTTCATCGCACAGATTCTTGATGGTTGAGGTGTCGTGTGAGACCAGTAAGATAGTGCAGCCGCTGCGTTTGAATTGGGCGATGCGATCCAGGCATTTGCGTTGAAAAGCCAGGTCGCCGACCGCCAGCACTTCATCCACCAGCAGCACTTCCGGGTCAATATGCGCCGCCACCGCAAAGGCCAGGCGCATCTGCATGCCGGTGCTGTAAGTGCGCAGCGGGTTGTCAATAAAAGCTTCCAGTTCCGAAAAGGCGATAATCTCGTCCAGGCGCTCGGCTACCTCGCGCCGCGTCAGCCCGCTGATGATCCCATTGATAAAGACATTTTCGCGTCCGGTCAAATCGGGGTGAAAGCCGGCCCCCAGGTCGAGCAGCGCCCCGATGCGCCCTTGCACGCGGATGCTGCCCCGGTCGGGGAAACCGACCCCGCCTACCAGCCGCAGCAGAGTAGACTTGCCGGCGCCGTTTGCCCCTACCACGCCCAACATGCGCCCAGATGGAACCGTAAAACTGACCTCTTGCAGCGCCCAAAACTGCTCTGCAGGCTGCATGCGGCGCAGCCCGCTCAACAGCGCCTCTTTGAGCGTTTCTGGGCGGCCGGCGTGGTATTTGCGATACCATTTGCTGATCTTTTCGACTGTGATGCTTCCGCTCATAGCTCCTCCACAAAGCGCACACTGGCTCTCTTGAAGAGCGTATAGCCCAATCCAAGCAGGCATAGGGTAAACAGCGCCAGGAGCGACAGCGGCAGCCCATTGGGCAGGCTGGCCTGGATCAGCACGGCGCGATAAGCCTGGATCAGATGCACCATCGGGTTGAGCAGGTAGACAAAGCGATATTTCTCCGGCACAATTGTGGTGTCGTAAAAGATCGGGGTCAGGTAGAAGAGCAGCATCAGCGCCACTCCCAACAAATGCTGCACATCGCGAAAGCGCACATTGATCGCCGCCAGAAAATAACCCAGGCCGATCGTCAGCAGGTATTGCAGCAGAATGATCGCCGGCAGCAATAAGAAAGACCAGCCTAACCGTCCACCGCCGGCCAGCAAGAAGACCAACAAGATCGGCATCGCCAGCAGAAAATGCACCAGATAGGTGGTCACAGAAATGACCGGCAGCAGCGCCACGGGGAAGCCCGGCCGCTTGACCAGTTCGCGGTTATCGTTGATCGCCCCGGTCGCCACTACCAGCGAGGCTTGGAACCAGTTCCACACCAATACCCCAATAAAAACAAAGGAGGAGTAATTGGCGATATCCAGCCGCACCAGGCGTTGGAAGACAAAAGTGAAAACCAGCATTTGCGCCAGGGGGTTGAGCAGCGACCAGGCTACGCCCAACAGGGAACGTTTGTAACGCAATTTCATATCGCGTCCCACCATCTCACGCAGCAGATCGCGCAAATATACCAGCCGGCGGCGGGCAAAGAAGCGGGATAGGTTCATCAGAGTATCTCAGTGGGGATGGGCTTGCCCATCGCTTCAAAAAAGAATTTTTTCAATAACGGGTCAGCAGTTTCGGCATCTTGCGCCGGCTGCTGCGAGCCAGCGAGCGCCAGCATGAATCTGTAACAAAAGTCCGTAGCCAAAATGCCGCGCAGATGGGCGCCGCGCAGGCGTTCTTCACCAGGCTGTGTCTTAAATTCGCCGATCAGCGCCGCGCCGTAGCGCAGGATCATGCTTTGCGGGTGTTCAGCATCCAGGCGCTGTTCTGCCAGGGCCAGTCCGGCGCGCAAATCCAGTTCCAGCGGCGTTTCCCCCCGCGGCTGCACTACCCTTTGGAGAGTCTCGGCCAGGGCCTGGCGCGATCCCAGGCTTTTGGCCACGCCGCGCCAGTACCAATAATCCAGCAGATCGTAGAGCAGGGTGCGCCAGGGCCAATAGCGCTGTGTGGCGTCCCAATAATCCATTGTCCGGCGGTAATAGCGCGCCAGAGCATCGCCGAGCGCCGGCTGAGCAAACGCCAGGCGGCGCAGCCAGCGCACACGGCGTGTGGCCTCGGCGTTGGCCTCTGCGCTGGCTAAGAAAACCAGGGGCAGCCCAGGCAGTAATTCGGGGTGTAGGGCGGCAATCTGGATATCGGCGCGGCCCTCCTGAAATTTGCGCCTGAGCGAGCGATCCAGATCGGTGTTTTCGTAATGATCGCCGCAGGCTGCCTCGGCGTAGGTAAAATTCGCTCCCGCCTTGATCAACCGCCAGCCAAATTCATAATCTTCATGACACCACAAGGTGGTATTGAATCCGCCCAATTGCTGAAAAAGCGCCGCCGGCAGTGAAAAATTGCCCGTCAGCAAATTCGAATAGCGAAAGCGGTGCGCCGGTTTGCGCAGTGGATCAAACATCATTTCCCACCAGGCGCGCAGTTCGGCGCGAAAATAACCGCGCTGTGCGCCAAGCATGGGCGGAAGATAGCCGATCACCACCCGCTGCTCTTGGGCTTGCTGCGCTGCGGCGTGGGCGGCGATCAATCCTTCCGCCGCGCCAATATCGTCGTCCAGGAAGACCAACCAGCGCCCAGCCGCCTGCTGCGCTCCATGATTGCGCGCCGTGGATGGCCCCTGGTTCGGCTGATCGATCACCCGCAGTGTGTACGGCGCGGCGTAGCTTTGCAAAGCCTCCACAGTGCCATCGCGACTCCCGTCCGAGACAACGATCACCTCAAATTGCCGCGGATCGAAGGTCTGCTGCTTGAGCGAATCCAATGTTCGCCGCGCCGAGTCCAGTCGGTTGTAGGTGGGAATGATGACGCTGATCGCGGGGGGGGCGCTGGGGGCGGCAGAGGCGTTCATCGTTTTGCCTCCCAACGCTGCACTGCTCGCCGCGCTTGCCAGTAGGCCCACGGCCCGGCCGCGCAGCCGCGCAGCTCTGCCCACAACAAATCTGCTGGCAGGCTGCCGGGGCGTTTCAACACTGCTCTCAGCAAAGCGGGCAGTTGGTAGCGCCAGAACCAGTTCGCTGCCAGCTTGATCACTCCCAGGCGGCGCTCCAGGAACAGCTTGCGCGTCCAAAAGGCATAAGTCCCCACGCCGTAACCATAGATGGCGCGCAGCAGTTCATCCCAAGTGCGGCGGTGACGATGCCAATTGAGCGCCGCCGGGTCATAGACGATGCGGTAGCCAGCAGACAGCAAGCGCGCATACATTTCCGTGTCGCCGCCAGATTGGGTAGGGGTGCCGGCATCCAATGCCGGGTCGAATGGCCCGATCAATTCCAGCACGCTGCGACGCAGGGCCATATTGGCCCCAGCCCCGGCCCGCCCGGCTTCCATCGGGTTGATATTGCTCCAATCGAACATCCGCCGGTAGAAGCCGCGACTGAAGGCGCTGTAACGCTCAAACCATTCCTGGGCCTCGGTTTGCAGTTCAACCGGCATCGTCAAACCAGTGACGCACAACACTAAAGGGTCAGCGAAATTGCGCAGCAGGGCGCGCAGCCAATTGGCATCCGGCGCGGCATCGTCATCCACAAAAGCGATGATCTCCCCGCGCGCCTCTTTTAGCGCCCGGTTGCGGGCGGCATCCAATCCGGGTTGATCTTCGCGCACGTAGCGCACCCGCGGAAAACTGGCAACCACCTGCCGTGTGGCGTCGGTCTTGGGATTGTTATCTACCACCAGGATTTCTTGCCCATCGTCTGGCATTTG
Source organism: uncultured Anaerolineales bacterium (assembly GCA_903872065.1). Classification (GTDB taxonomy): domain Bacteria; phylum Chloroflexota; class Anaerolineae; order Anaerolineales; family UBA4823; genus CAIQJJ01. The sequence continues at coordinate 7,678 of CAIQJJ010000080.1, forward strand.
CAGCACTGCTGCCAGGCAGCGCCGCAGATCGTCCGGGCGCTCGCGTGTACAGGTCGCCACCGTTGCGCTCAGATTTCCTGTTTGCAGCGCCGGGCGGTTGGCGTCATAGCCCAGGCTCACGCTCAACCAGCGTTCCCAAAAAGCCCAGCTTAACATCCCCGCGAGCGTTGCCCGCAGCGCTTCAGGCGCAATCCGCCCCTCCTGCACCGGGGCCCAAGCGCGACCCACCGGCTGGCCGCGCAGGCGCAGCAAAATCAACGCCTCCCGGTATTCATCCAATCCCTCTATCCCGGCCGGCATTTGCTCATATTCCAGATCAAGAATTGCCGTTGCCATCTCTCCGCGAAACCTCTCAGCCCCTACTGGCTGCTCTCAACCTGCCTCAGGACGATTATTGGATGAATTGTAACACTTTTATCTGTATTTGCCAGCATTGAATATCGCCGTGACTCTGTTCAGCGCGCTTTCACACCCCCTCCTCCTGCCATCGAAGCACAGCCACTCCCACCAGCGCCAGCGCCGTCGCGCCGAACAAGCTTTCAACCCATGAAAACCCCGCCACCAGCCCCACTAACAACAAGATCAAAAAGCCAATCATCCCGGCAGCAATATAAGGATTTTTTAGAATTTTTTCCAACATATTTTTCTCCTTTGAGCGAGTCTTTCGCCAGCGTAGATTTTTAATAACTATACACCCGTTTTTTTGAAATTCGCGTAACCCCACCGTAAATTGAAGCGCCATTTTTGACAGGTATCGCTGGATAATTGGTACCAATCAACGCTTTGAAGGGGGCGTCTTTTACCCGCTATTGCATTTTGGCGGTAGAATCGCCATCAAGTTGGTGTCAGGTTTATTTCGAATCTGCGCCTTCAAATTTTATTTTCTCTCAGGAGGTTGCGTATGTTATACCCAAAGTCGCTCGTCTACCAACGGTTATTGGATATCATTGTCACCCTGCCCGTGATAGATTGTCACGAACATACAATGGGCCCTGAGGGTCGCCCGAAATACAAAGAGCCAATCAGCGCTCTTACACATGGTTATCTGCAAAGCGATCTGGAATCGGCCAGCTTTGGGCTGGATCGGCATGAATGTGAAAAGATTGGGAATCCTGACCTCTCCACCGATGAGAAATGGCCGATCTTTGAGAAACTCTGGCGCGCCACACAACATACCGCGTATGCCCGTGTCACCAAACTGGTGCTGCAGCACACTTATGGCGAGCCTGAGATGACCCGTGCGGCGCTTGACCGGGTGGCTGAAAAACTGGCTGCTATGGATGAGGCGGCTTATTTTCGCCAGATCGATCAGGCCAACATTCAAGCGATGCTGGTAGATGTCATCGGTTGGCTGCCTAAGGGCCTGGAGAGTTTTCTCGATGGCCGCAAGACTTTTCCCGCCAAATGGCGGCCATTGATCTCTTTGCCTGGTTTTCACCCCGGCAAGTTTGATTGGTATTCTATCCAATGGGTGGGTGGACTGTTGGATCGCCACCTCACCTCCCTCGATCAATACCTTGAAGCCGTCTTTACCGTCTTCCAACGTCTGATTGAGCGCGGCGTGGTCGGCATCAAAGATCAGGCGGCCTACGACCGCATTCTTGCTTATGATCTTGTTCCCAAAGGTGAGGCCGAAAAACTGTTCAACCAGCTTCTCAGCGATCCCCATCACAGCCTGGGCTGGCCGGCCAGTAAACCGTTGAATGATTTCCTCTTCCATGAATACATGCGCTTTGCCCGTCAACTGAATCTGCCCGTCCAGTTACACACCGGTCACATGGCCGGCATTTACAACCGTGTGGATAAGACCAATGCCGTCTATCTGACGCCGGTCTTGGAACTGCACCGCGAAGTGCGCTTTGATCTCTTCCACGGCAACTGGCCCTATCTGGGCGATTTACTCTTCCTGGGCAAAAACTATCCGAATGTCTCCTTGGATCTGTGTTGGCTGCATATCATTGACCCGGCCTATGCCATTGAGTTAATGGAGCGCGCCGTACAGACAATGCCGCACACCAAAATCCATGCCTTTGGCGGCGATTATGGCGATACTCCCGAATATTCCGCCGCCCATTTGCACATTGCCCGCCAAAATGTCGCTGCCGCCCTTACCAACCTCATCGAAGGCGGTTGGCTGGAAGAAGAACAAGCCGTGGCAATTGCCAAAGATTGGTTCTTCAACAATCCCAATCGCTTTTTCAACCTGGGCTTTGCTGAGCTCGAATGATATCCTCTTTCGTAAGAAAAGAATCCCCTTCGTAAGAAGGATACCCTCTATGAACATTCACCGCCGCGTTCTCTGTTTGATCTGGCTTGGTCTGTTGTTGGAGGCTTGTATCGCCTCTCCGCCGCCGTTTCGTTGTTCCGACCCCATCGGCTGTGTTACCGTCGCGCCAGGCGCCGCATTGCATTTTGGCGTGTTGCAAACCTTGAGCGGCGGTTCAGCCCCTGGTGGTGAAGAACAGAAGAACGCCATCCGCCTGGCGCTTGCCAAACGGAATGACCAACTGCTTGGGCATCCAATTAAACTTCAAATCGAGGACGAGCATTGTTCATCGGAGGGCGGCGCGAACGGCGCGCTCACCATTGTGGCCGATCGGCAGACGATTGGCATTTGGGGCACGAATTGCTCCAGCGCTGCCGTCGCCGCCGCGCCGATTATGTCCGAAGCTGGCCTGGTGATGGTTTCGAGCGCCAACACCTCTCCTGTCTTGACATCTGTTTCTGGCAAGGCAGGAGATGCCTGGCATGAGGGATACTTTCGCGTTTCCTGGAATGATACGCAAATGGGCCGCGCCGCGGCCGTCTTTGCTTTCCAGAAACTTGATGTTACCAGAGCGGCGGTGATCAATGCCGGCGACGCCTATAGCAAAGGGCTTACTGACGCTTTTGCGCAGGTGTTTCAAAAATTGGGCGGCGAGGTGGTCAGCGAAGTGGTAATAGATGAAGATGAAAGTGATCAACAGCCTGTGCTGGATGCGGTCGCCCTTTCCGGCGCGGAGTTAATCTTTTTCCCTTTGAGTCACCCCGTCACTGGTTCTCAGATTGTGCAGCAGGCCAGAGAGACGAAAGGCTTAGAGAAAGCGCTTTTTATCGCCGGCGAGGGCATGCTTTCCGATGTGTTTATTCAGAAAGCCGGCGCAGCCGGCGTGGGCGTTTACATCCTGGGCCCGGCTACACTGGATAGCGCCGCCGACCAGCAGGTGTATGCAGATTATAAGACGATGTTTGGTCAGCCGCCGCCGTCTATTTATTATAGTTTTGCTTACGATGCCGTCAACTTCTTGTTAAGCGGCGTTTCCAGCGTTGCTATGCAAGAACCAGATGGAACCTTGCATATTGGCCGCCAGGCGCTGCGCACGGCGCTCTACGCGACCTCGGATTTTGATGGCGTAACTGGTCGTTTGAGATGCGATCCATTTGGCGATTGTGGCGTTGCCCATTTCAATATTGTCCATTTGGATGACGCCGGCATGAGCGCCGCTGAATTGCGCGCCAATGTGGTGGATACTTTTCAGCAAGAAGACTTGCCCCAGGAAGAGAGAAAATGAAAGTCAGAAATTTGGTATTGCCGCGCTGGAGAACGATCAGCATTCAGACCAAGTTTACTTTGGCTTTTGTTTTCCTCATTGGTTTATTTTTAAGTCTTGCTGTTAGCAGCTATATCATTTCCAACACAGTTCGACGTAGAACCGAGAGCGCGCTGTTGACAAGCGTCAAGATTCAAAAGCTGGTGTTAGGCATGGACGTGAATTTGGAAACGGCGCGCCGTTTGCAGCGCGACTTTTTTCTCCGTTATCCAGAAATTGGATTAGACGAAGCGCAGAATACCTATGCTGCTGATGTGGTGATCCAGATTAGCGAGGTGATTACCAAGAGCCGAGATCTGACCCTCCTGGTGGAGGAATTTAAAACCGACGAGATTTTGCTGCAAAATAACGTAGATTTAACTTTGTATGGTTTATTAGCCGAACGTTATTTGTCCACTTTTCGTGAGGCGGTTCGCTTGGTGAGTGTCTTGGCGGCAGCGCCAGATGGTTTGCAGACGCAGCTTGAGGCCAGTTCGCAGACGCTTTATCTCCATCTTGGACAGACTGAAAATCCCGATTGGGTTGATTGGTATCGCGCCGTCCGGCTCTACGAAAAAGATTACTTTATCGCCCATCGGCGTTCTTCGATGCAATCTGCTTTTAACGTGCTGACCCAATTGGAGCGGGCAATCGCGGCCGATGATCTGATTCAAGCAGATCAAAAACGGAAGCTTTTCCAAGAGTTAAATGAATATCGTACCATCGCACAAAGTATTGTGGAACAGGAAGAATTGATCCAGAGGCAGATCAACGATTTTAATTTACAAGCTGAAAAGATTGACCCAATTTCGCAAGGATTAATGGATTTGGCAGACAAGGAGGCGCTGGACGCCAGTTTAGAGATCGAGCGCTTAAATCGTCTGGCGACCTTTGTTTTAGCGCTATTGGCTTTGTTTGGGTTTATTCTGGCGCTTTCCGTTGCGCGTTTACTTTATAACAGCCTGATGCGCAATGTGATCAAGTTGACCGTCGCCGCCAATGAGCTGCAAGCTGGAAATTTGGATGCAGTGGCTGAAGTGAATAGCAGTGATGAACTGGGCGTCCTGGCGCGCACTTTTAATAATATGGCTGTTCAGTTGAAAACTTCTTTTGCCTCATTACGCGCCAACGAAATTCGCTACCGTAGTTTATTTGAAGATTCACCTGTTTCCTTGTGGGATGTGGATGCCTCTGTCCTCAAAAAACATCTCGATCAGTTGCATGTTGAAGGGGTATCGGATTGGCAGGCCTACTTTGATGAGCATCCACAGGCTGTGCAAGAATGTGTGAATGAACTGCAGGTTGTGGATATCAACCGGATGACCGTTACAATGCTGCATTATCCAGATAAAGCCAGCCTTTTGGCAGAGTTCCCCCGTTCTTTTACGCCTGCATTCCAGCAAACGCTGCGCCAGATGGTGATTGCTTTGGCGGAAGGGCATTCTGTCTTCAGCCAGGAGACTGTTTTACAAACGTATCATGGGGAAACTGTTTTTGTTGTCCTGCGCTTGAGCGTCTTACCGGGCGGTGAGCTGCCCTGGTCTAAACTGGTGGCTTCGATGGCTGATATTACTGAGCGCAAGCGGATTGACGACGAAATTCGCCGCCTCAACGCGCAATTGGAACAGCGGGTTGCCGAGCGCACCGCGCTGCTTGAGACAGCAAATCGGGAACTTGAAGCATTTAGTTACTCAGTCTCTCACGATTTGCGTGCTCCTCTGCGAGCGATAGATGGTTTTTCGCGCATCTTGCAGCAAGAACATGGCGCTGCTATCCCTGGCGAAGCATCTCGCTTGTTAAACTCGATTCGCGCAAGCGCCCAACAGATGGGGCGCTTGATTGACGATCTGCTGCGATTTTCACGCCTCAGCCGCCAGCCTTTGCTCAAACGCCCGGTGAATATGCGCGTCTTAGTTGAACAGGCTTTGCAAACCCTGGCCTGGGATCAGTGCGATCGGCAGGTGCAAATCACCATCGGCGAACTGCCGGCCTCGGATGGCGACGCCTCTCTGCTGCTGCAAGTATGGGTCAACTTGCTTTCCAATGCCCTCAAGTTCACCCGCCTTCGTCCGGTGGCCCAGATCGAGATTGGCAGCCGCTCTGATCTGGATGGTGTGCAAATCTATTATGTCAAAGATAATGGCATTGGCTTCAATATGCAGTACGCCGATAAACTGTTTGGCGTCTTTCAGCGTTTGCACCGCGCCGATGAATTTGAAGGCACTGGCGTGGGCCTGGCCCTGGTCAACCGCATCATCTTACGCCATGGGGGGCGAATTTGGGCCGAATCGGTCCCCGGCGCCGGGGCAACGTTCTATTTCACCGTCTAGTTTTACCGTCTCACTTATCTCCCCTCACCTCCACAGCTTTCGCCGCGGCGGCTGAACGGGTATGCACTCCCAATTTCTCGAAAATTGCCTTCAGGTGGCGTTTTACCGTGTTATTGGTAATCACCAGGCGTTCCGCAATTTCTTTGTTTGTCCAGCCCTGCGCCAGCAAATCCAGCACTTCTTGTTCTCGCCCGGTCAAGGCATCTAATTCACTGCTGACCTTGTGGCTTGACCGGATTTCCTCCAACAGCCGGCGGAAGACAGTCCGGTCGAAAGCTTGCTTTTCGAGATAGGCGAAAATGTCTTGCTCATCGTACACTTTTTGGATATCTTCTGGCGTGGCGACTCCGCTGACGACGATTGTGGGGATGCCCTGGACGCGGGTGCTGTTCAAAAGTTGGTAGCCGTCCAACTCTTCGGCGGCGATTTCGCTGTTCCAGTTTCCTGAAAGAGAGAGATCCATTACCGCCAAGGCATACTTCTCTCGGCGCAAATAACCTGCAGCTTCGCCAAAACTGCTTGCCAGGCGCGCTTCGTATCCTGCGTCGCTGAGCAGTTCTGAGAGGATGCTGCGCCAGCCGGCGTCATCTTCGACCACCAGCGCACGGAGCATTTCTTGCCTGGAACCTGCCTCTGTGGGTGGGTTGGCATCTATCGAGGGAGTTTCGTCTGTTGGGTTGGCTGCAAGCGGCGCACTGGCTAAAGCGCGATTGACCAGGGAGCGAAATTGCGCTCGTTGGAAGCTTTCTTTGCGTAAAAAGGTAAACGCGCCAAACTCCGTCAGCGCGCTGACGGCCAGTTCCACTGTGGCGTAACCGGTCAATAGAATCGCCTGGCATCCGGGGTCAAGGCGGCGCACCGCTTCCAGGACGTGCAGCCCGTCACGATTTTCATGATCTTCAGGGTTGAGAGAGAGATCTACCAGCGCCAGGCGATGGGGTTTGGCGCGCAGCAGCGCTGCCGCCGTATCCAGGTTATCTGTCACATCCACTGTCAGGCCGGCGTCATTGAGCAGCTCAGTCAAAATCTGCTGCCATGAGCGATCGTCCTCCACAATCAGTGCATTCATCGTCATCCCGTGCGCCCTCTATGGTTCGGCGGCGCGCGGCAGGCGCAGGCGAAAAGTGGCCCCTGAGCGCCCATCGCTTTCCACCGTGATCGCGCCGCCCAAGCGCGTCATCAGCGTTTTGACCCACCACAGCCCAAAGCCAAGTTTGCCTGGCCTGGCGCTGCTGCGCCCCGAAAAATTCAGTTCGAAAATGCGGTCGTGCAGTTCGGGGGCAATCCCAGGGCCATTATCTGAAAAGCTGATCTCCACCCACGATCGTCCCGGTTTTCCCCGGATCGTAATCAGCCCTTGCAGCGCGGCGGGGTCGCTGCAATCGGCGGCGCTGCAGATCGCCGCCGCTGAATTTTCTAATAGATTGGTGAAAACCAGAATCAGGCTGCGCCCTCCGGCGACCACAACCGGCAGGTGATCCAGATTTTCGGTTTGGACGCCAATCCCCGGCGGCAGCCGGGCGGCGTGGATAGCATCCATCACTCTGGCAGCCACATAGACCGGCTCCAGCCGGATCGGCCGCAGGTGCGAGAGATTCTCGCGCACTGTTTCCATGGCTTCACTGGCGCAGCGCTCGATCTCCTCCAGATTGCGCGCCAGGTAGGGGTCAGCATTGAGCGCCGTCTTGCATTTGTCCTGAATCCCTTGCACCCGCACAGGGATTGTGCCGACTTTGTTGTTCAGATGGTGCAGCAAATTAGAAGCAATATCGCCCACCGCGGCAAAAGTTTCCGCCACCGAGCGCTGTTCTTGGGCAGCGCGCAGCGCATCCTGCCGGTCGGCGTTTTGAAACGCCAGGACTGCGTACTGCGCCAGGCAGGTCAGCATCTTTTTGTCCCATTCTGACTCGGCAAAACGTCCCGGCTCGTTGTCAGAACTGTAGACACTAAATGCGCCGATTGGCTCATCCTGGCTCCCGCCCAGCAGCGGCACAATTAGCGCCCGCTGCCAGTTGTGCATTTGCGCCAGGTCTGGGCGATTGAAGCGTTCGTCGGTGCGCACATCATCTGTGGTGACTGGCAGCCGCTGAAGGATCGCCTGGCCGGTGAGACTGTTCTGCAGAGGCAGACGTTCGCCGCGCTCGTGGCCTCCGCTGGTTGCTTCCAAGACCAATTCTTCGCCGTTCAGCCGCCAGATGGCGCTGGCGGCCGCGTTTAACAGATCGCAGGCCAGCGTGGAGAGGTGATCCAGGGTTTGCGCGCAGGGCTTTGTAAGCAAGATTTGGGCGGTTTCCTGGATGGCGTCCAGCAAACGCACCTCTTGGATGGCCGTGACTGCCTGCGTCGCCAGCGCCTGCAGCAAATGACTATCCTCTTCACGAAACGCGCCCACTTGCGGGCTTTCCAGGTTTAGCACCCCTTCCAGACGTCCACTGGCCCCCACCAAAGGCACTGTCAGTTCCGAACGCATTTCCAGGCCCGCGTCCAACGGATAGTAAATGTGCGACCACGGTTCGGCGCGTAGATCGGCGATCAAAATCGGTTGGCGGCTGCGAGCTGCCTGTCCCATCACACTGTTTGAGTTGAGCGGCATCGCCTCCACCAGTGGGCGATCCAGGTGTTCGCCGGCGATGGCGCGCGTGACCAGGTTTTGGCTATTTTTATCCAACAGGCGGAAAATGCCATAATGGGCATTGGTGACATCCAAAGCCATTTGCAAAATAGCTTCCAGGGTTTCTTCCAGGCGCAGGCGCGAGGAGATCAGCAGGCCGGCGCGATGCAAGCGGCTCAACTCATCCTCTTTACGGGTTAAATCGCGCTGCACACTGGCGATGCGGTGGCTGTGGTAGATGGCCATGGCCGCCTGGTTGACAAAATTCTCCAGCATGAGCAGTTCGAGTTGGGTAAAGGCGCGTTCCTGGCGCAAATAGACATAGAGCGCTCCAACGGCTTCCTCAGCAATGATAAGCGGAAAACATCCCACTGTTTTTACCCCGATGGTCGTCTTGGCCGGGTGGATGTGCAGGTCGTTTTCCTCATACGAGAGCACGCGGCGGTTTTGATCAATGGCGCGCTGCCCTAACCCCACCGGGCGCGGCTCATCGCCGGGGGTGGGGCGATCCCATTCCCCGGCCGAGACGCGCGAGGCGTGATTGAACTGCTGCCGCCGTGCATCGTAGGCGTAAATAACCGCCGACGAATCGGTCACTACGCGCGTAGCGCTCTCCACGATCAATTGCAATGTAACTGCCGGGCCGCTGGTTTTGCCCTCCACATCCCGCCGCCCAATCTGATTGATAGTGCTGCCAATCTCGTTCAGGCTGGCGAGCGCCTCCAGCAGGCGCTGCTCCGAATCAAACTCATTCATGGTTGCGCCTCTCCAGCAAAAGTACATCGCGCCATTGTCCAGCCAGCGGCCCCAATTCCATTCGGCCAAGCTTTTCGCGCACACCCACAATTCGAAAACCATGTTTACAGTGCAAACGCACACTGGCCTCATTTTCAGGAAAGATGCCCGCTTGCAGCGTCCAAAAGCCGGCGCGGGTCGCGACTTCGATCGGCGCTTGCAAGAGCTGCGAACCAACACCTTGCCCTCGCGCTTCTTTGGCGATATAGATGCTGACCTCGCCCACGCCGGCGTACACGCGGCGGCTGGAAAACGGACTGATTGCCGCCCATCCTATCACAGAACGGCCGAGATCGCTATGCAAATTGATCGCCTCTGTTTGCACGGCTGCCAGGTTGCAGCCCGCGAATTTGGTCTTGCTCCATGCTTCCCAGTTGACTGGCGGTTTTAATTCAAACGTTGCATGGCCGCTCTCAATTCCTTGCTGGTAGATGCGCGCCACTGCCGGGTAATCTGTGGGGAGCATGGGGAGAATGACTGTGTCCATAAAGTGGGGCAGGCCGGAACAGGGAATTCCGGCCTGCCTTTTACCTCACCGCAAAAGGAGCAGAAAATGGAGAAGGAAGTTAGCGATCAAAACACGACATGAACTTTTAGCAATCAAAGTATAAAGTGAACTTTTAGCAATCAAAGTATAAAGTGAACTTTTAGCAATCAAAGTATAAAGTGAACTCATAAGGAGTTGGGCGCAGGCGCACCGCATCCAATTCAACCTGGCGTTTGTAAGCGATATAAGCTTCGAGCAGGTCGCCAGTAAAGACATCGCCTCTCAGTAAGAATTCGTGATCGGCTTCCAGGGCGCTCAAAACCTCACCCAACGAGCCGGGCACCTGCTTGATCAGTTTGGCTTCTTCGGGCGGCAGGGAATACAGGTCTTTGTCCGCCGGTTCACCCGGGTCAATCCGGTTCTGAATGCCATCCAGTCCAGCCATCAACATGGCCGCAAAGGCCAGGTAGGGGTTGCACGAAGGATCGGGCGCACGAAACTCAATGCGCTTTGATTTCCAGCTTGATGTGACTGGAATGCGGCAAATGGCTGAACGGTTGCGCTGCGAATAAGCCAGGTTGACCGGTGCTTCAAAGCCGGGCACCAGGCGGCGATAAGAGTTGGTCGTCGGCGAAGTCAGCGCCAGCAGCGCCGGGGCATGTTTAAGCAGGCCGCCGATGTAATATTTCGCATTATCTGAAAGCTGCGCGTAGCCGGCTTCATCGTAGAACACATTTTCCTTACCGTTCCACAGGCTTTGGTGGCAGTGCATGCCCGATCCATTATCGCCGAAGAGCGGCTTGGGCATAAAAGTGGCTGTCAGACCGTTTTGCCGCGCCACATTCTTGACAATATATTTATACATCATCACCTGATCGGCCATGCGCGTCAGCGTATTGAAGCGCATCCCCAATTCGGCCTGCCCGGCGGTGGCGACTTCATGGTGATGAATTTCCATCTCAATGCCGATTTCCTCCAATGACAGCATGATCTTGCTGCGGACGTCTTGCTGCGTATCCACTGGCGGCACAGGGAAATAGCCGCGCTTGGGAGCGATTTGTCCACCATAGTTCGGTTTCAGGTTCTGGCCCGACTGCCACCAGCCCTCAACGCTGTCAATGTGGTAGAACGATTCGTTGGTGCTGCTCGAATAGCGCACATCGTTGAACAGGAAGAACTCAGCTTCTGGCCCGAAGAAGATTGTATCGGCGATACCCGTCTGCTTAAGATAGGCTTCCGCCTTGCGCGCCACATAACGCGGGTCACGGCTGTAAGGCTGGTGGGTGACAATGTCATACACATCGCACAAAATGACCAGCGCCGGAATCTCATAGATGGGGTCAATGAACGCTGAATCGGGAATCAACCTTAACAACATGTCCGATTCGTGAATTTCCTGGAAACCACGGATAGATGAACCATCGAAGGGCAGCCCGTTCTCAAAAAGGTCTTCAGTCAAACGGTGGGCTGGAATGGTGAAATGCTGCCAGGTGCCGGGTAGGTCAATAAAGCGCAGGTCAATTACTTTTACATTCTGCGCCATCGCAATAACGTCAGTCGAGGTCTTAGCCATAGAACAATCTCCTTATGATTTGCATGGAATGATATCTTGTGCAGTAAAGAGTATTGCCACTCCAGAACACAGCCATATTCCATTGATTAAGCAAGATTATATGGAGACTCTTGACCCCCGTCTATGACCCAAACGGGTACTATTTTAATAGTTTGATAGATACTTGTTGAGTTCCCACGGCGTCACTTCCAGGCGAAAGTCTTCCCATTCCAATCGCTTGGCAGAGATGAAACGCTCGCAGATGTGCGGGCCCAATGCAGCGCAGACCACCTCATCTTCTTCCATCGCATTGATTGCCTGGTTTAGTGAGCCCGGCAGGGTGACTTGCGGCGGCGAACGGCGGGCATCGAGCAAATAGATATTTTCTTCGGTTGCCTCTGGCACTTGGATTTCGCGCCGGATTCCGTCCAATCCCGCCGCCAGCATCACGGCAAACCCCAGGTATGGATTGCAGGCCGGGTCTGGGCAGCGCAGTTCAATGCGCGTTGATGCGGATGTGGAAGCGCGCGGCACACGGATCAGCGCCGAACGGTTGATGCGCGCCCAACTGATATGCACCGGGGCTTCATACCCTGCCACCAGGCGTTTATAAGAATTCACCAACGGCGCCAACACCGCGCACATCCCGCGGGCGTGCGCCAACTGGCCGGCAATGAAATGCTTGGCAATTTTTGAAAGCCCATGTGGATCGCCTGGGTCGGCAAAGGCATTTTTGCCATTTGCCAGGTAGGCCAGGCTTTGGTGGACGTGCATTCCTGATCCATTCAACCCACGCACAGGTTTGGGCAAGAAAGTGCAATATAAGCCATTTTGCTGCGCAATGATCTTGAGCGCCACTCGCAGAGTGACCGCGCTGTCCGCAGTGGTCAGCGCGTCTGAGTAGCGAAAGTCAATTTCTTGCTGTCCTGGCGCGCCCTCGTGGTGCATCGCCTCCACTTCCAGCCCAAGCGCCTCCAGCATCGCAGCCATCTGCCGGCGCAAGCCGGCGGCCATATCCGATGGGGCGTCAAAGTAACTGGCGGCGTCATGGGGAAGCGGCGGAATCAATTGCCCGTCGGGATGTGGCTTGAGCAGAAAGAATTCAAGCTCCGGGCCGGTATTGTATTGGAATCCCATGTTTTCGGCCTCGCGGATGGCGCTGCGCAGCACGGCGCGCGGGTCGCCCTGGAAAGGCTGTCCATCTGGCGTATAGACATCGCAAATCAGGCGCGCCGTTGCTTCCTCGCCGCTGAGCCAGGGCAGCACTGTAAAAGTGTTTGCGTCCGGGCGCAGGTGCATATCGCTTTCTGCCACACGGGCAAAGCCCTCAATCGAGGAGCCATCGAACCAGATGCCATTTTGCAGCGCCTCCGGCAGTTCATGCGCTGGAATGGTGACATTTTTCACCACCCCAACCACATCCGTAAATTGTAAATCAATGAAACGGATGCGATCCTCCTCTACCAGGGTGAGAATGTCGGATGGGAGAAGAGATTTCATCATGTTCTATTGCTCGTTTAACGAAGGGCCTGCAGCGCCACTGCCAGAAGGATCAATATCGCCAGAACGCCAAACGCAATTCCCACGGCTTTAAGACTTTGCATCTTTTCTAAGGATGGCGTCTTTCCTTCATGGCGCGCAGTTTTATCCAAAATGGAGAGATCGGCTGTTTCGGGGTGTTGGATTGCCTCAGCCAGGGCTGCCATATCAGCATAACGTTCAGACGGATCCTTTTGCAGGCTTTTCGCCACAATCGCAGCCAATTGCGGCGTAACATCCGGATTCAGCATATCCAGGCGCGGCGCGTTGGCTTTAAGGTGCTGCGCCATCACCGCCATGGGAGTGTCGCCGCTGAAGGGCGGGCGTCCACTCAATAGCTCATAAAAGATAACTCCCACGGCATAGACATCGGTGCGGACGTCGCCGCGCTGCCCCTCGATTTGTTCGGGCGCCATATAGTCGGGCGTGCCCATCGTGGCACTCAAGTTCGAATAAGTGACGCGGTGAGCGCCTTTGGTCAGCGCCAGGCCAAAATCCATAATCACGGGCTGGCCCTCAGCGGTTAATAAAATATTTTCCGGTTTGAGATCGCGGTGGATCACACCATTGGTGTGACAGTAAGCCATTCCATCTATGATGTGAGTGATCAGTTGAATTGCCTGCTCGTTGGGTAGAGGGGCAGAGGTTTCAATCAACTTGCGCAGCGATTGACCTTCAACCAACTCTGTGACCAGGTACGGTATCCGGTTGTAACGTCCAGAGCCAAGTCCTTTCAGAATCGCCGGGTGATTGAGCGTATTCATCACCTCGAGCTCGCGTTGAAAACGTTCATATTGAGCCGGGTCGCCGATCATAGATTGATCGGGAATTTTGATAACCACTTCGCGACGGTTCATGAGATCGTAGGCGCGGTAGATGTCGCTCATCCCTCCCTGGGCAAGGTGAGCCTGGATCTGGTAGCGGTCGAATTGGTCGCCAATTTGCAGCATGTGTTCCATTATAGCATAAGTGTTCATACAACCCTGCCGCGCATTTTCTTTAAGATTGAAGCTATTCCCTGTTCATTGGAGCGTTCATCAGGCGAAATGGGCAGCGCTTGTTCCTCAAAGCCGCGCAAGTGCAAGACCACTACCGAGCAGTTATCATCACTCTCCCGTTTGATGGCCAGGTCCACCAGGTGTCGGGCAAGCAGTTCCGCTCGCCAGGCATTGGATGCGGCGCGCCCAAAATCTTCATCCAGCAGCGTTGACCATACGCCATCACTGCACAAAATAATCCGGTCATCTTTCTGCAAACGAATTTGGGTTAAATCTGGTTGCACAAACAGCCCTATTCCAACAGCTCGCGTCAGGATCGAGCGTTGGGCATGACTGCGCACTTTGTCAGCCGAAATCAAACGGGCGCGCGCCATATCGCCTACCATAGTATGATCATTGGTCAGGCAAGACGCCTGGCGGTTGCGCACCAGGTAGGCGCGGCTGTCGCCAACGTGCGCCAGGTGCAGCCTGTCCTCAACAATGTAAGCCGCGGTGACAGTCGTCCCCATGCGCCCGGTACCCAGGCTTTGCGATTTTTTGTAGATGTTCAAGTTCGCTGATTCTACCCCCCGGCGCAGCGCTTTCTCAGGCGCGAGATGCGGCGCTTGAGAAAGCGTCGCCGCGAGGATCTCCAGCGCCAGCGCGCTTGCCATCCCGCCATGAGCATAACCGCCCATGCCATCGGCGACCGCGTAGAGCGTTTTCGGACTGCCGGGCGAGGTTTTGTTGGGCAATAGGATCGTGTCCTGGTTATCCTCACGCACTGGCCCGGTAATGCTCAATCCACTATGCTCGATCAGGGCGGTTAACTGCTTCATGCTGCTGGAGATCAACTCGGTGCAATTTTAATGTTGTCTGCTAATCGGCCATGGCTTTTACGGATGGTAAGATGGCTTTTCCTGTGCGGACGCTCATGGTTACAAAGTACATGACACTCATTATCAACCACGCGGCTGAGATGCCCAAAGCCAGGTAAGTTGCCTGGGCGGTGCTTCCGCCAGATAAAATACCGATCACAAAAATCGCCAATACCATGCCAGCGTTGACCAACAAACCCAAGAAGGGGATCAGCGCGTGTTTGATAAAGCGAAATCCGTGATCGCCGGCAAAGGCAACAAACGTCAACCCACAAATCAGAGCATATAGCACAAACGTCCCCAGGTTGGAGGCCAAGGTAATGCCGGTCAGCGTCATGACGCCGCCCATCACACCGATCGTGGCGATCACTCCTGAAATGATAACCATGATCACCACCCCGATATAGGGCGTGGCGTACTTTTCATGCAGCATGCCCATGATATCCGGCATTTCGCTGTCTTGCGCCATCGCAAAGCTGATCCGCACTCCAGTATTCATTGCCGCCAGGGTGGTGCCGAGAATAGCGATCGCCACTGTAAAGGCAATGACCAACATGAAAGCAAAGCCGTTGCCGCCCAAGAAAGCGTCGCCAATTTGCACCGCCAGGTCGCCGATCGGCGCTCCTGAAACCGCCGCGGCGCTGATCCCCTTCAGTGCGCCATCTGCTGAGACTAACCGGTCGCTCAGTGCGTAATTGGCCGCAAAATATTCGAGCAGGTAAGCAAAAATGCCTTGAATGACCAGCGATAAGATCACACCCCGCGGAATATCGCGCTTGGGGTTGATTGCCTCTGCCCCTAACGCCGTCGAAGACTCAAAGCCGACCAGGATCAAGATCGCAATCGTGGACTGAAACAACATGCCGGCCAGGTTGTGTGGGATGATGATCGAAGTCGCAACCGGGTGATACCATTCTGCCGGCTGGATGCCCAAGGGGTTTTGCACGCGGAACAAGATCGCCAGGATTGAGAAAACTACCAGTGCTGTTAATTGAATGACATTGATGACAATCGAGGCGGTGGTTGAACCGTTAATGCCGCGCATCGCGATCATACCCACCAGGGCTGAAAATCCCCAGGCAATGACAATTTGACCGATGATTGGGATGGCGACGCCAAATTGCCCGGCGATGTAGGTCGCCAGGACGGCAAAAAACGCTACCATGACGCCCGGATAAACCCAGTAGAACAGATGCGCTGCCCAACCGGTGATGAATTTTGCCAGGCGCGCCCAACGGCGGTGATGCGGCTGCTCGCGATCGAGAAAAGCTTTCTCGGCGAAGTAATAGGCGCTGCCTGAACCGGCGTCCGGGTAGCGGCGGGCCAGTTCAGCGAAGGCAAAGGCAGTCAAAAAGGCCACGATCAGCGCCGCCACGATCCCTGTCCACATATCTTGGGCTGTGCTGACGCCGGCTGCATCCACATTGGCCGCCTGGAGTTGATAGGTCATCCACAAGAATGCGCCCGGCGCGATCAGCGCCATTGCATTAACGGTGACGCCGGTCAGACCGAGCGTCTTTTTCATGATGGGGGCAGATTGGGTAGTCATACGATTCTCCTTCGTTTGAAAAGATGGGTGTATTCTACGTTTGCCTTGCTTCTGCCGCTATTACCCATCTGGGGACTCTTGGCGCGGCGCGACAAAATAAAAACGGGCCGATCATGGCCCGTTTTCGAGGGTGGAAGTACCCAAATGGGTCATTCAGTTGCGGCGAGTCGCCTGCCATTCTGTGATGGCGCGTTGTTCCATCTCGAAGTTGACGCCCAAGAGGTGCAGCGGCTTGCCGGCCGCCAGGTAGGGGGCAAAGTAGGCGCGCGTCTCGATCTGCGCCAGAGCCTCCGCTGCGCTGCCAGAAAGCTTGAACTCGAAGATGTAAACCGCTTGAGCGGTCTCAATGACCGCGTCAATGCGCCCCTGGTTGGTGCGCGCCTCGGCCTGGATTTCCAGCCCAATCAGCTTGAAGATCAGATAGAAGATGGTCTGGTAGTATTTCTCTTGCTTGATCTGCATCTCGTAACTGATCGAAGCCAGGAAGCTGTTCAACACCTCGAAGAAGCGCGGCCAGTTGGCAGTGAACAGCGCTTGTGTCAGGCGGTTGAGGCTGCTGCTGGTCAGTGACAGTTCGACTGAACCATAAGTATTCAGGAGATGAGCGAGAAAGGCGCGGTGAACTTCGTAGTTGGGGTACGAGAGGGTATAGATTTGAAAACGATCGACATAGCCTTTGATGGTCAGGTAGCCGGTCTGGAACAGCAAGGGGACGATGTCCAGGTTTTCGATTTCGTAGGTGCTGAAGGCGAGTTCAGACACTTCCAGTTGCTCTAGCGATTGTAGATCATAGCCGCGCTGTTTGAGGATTTTGAGCAGAAAGGTGGGAGTGCCGCTCTCGAACCAGAAGTTTTGAAACTTTTGCGACTCGAAGAGCTGCAGCAGTGAAAACGGGTTGTAGACCGCCTCGCCTTCATCGGAGAAATGGAAACCGTTGTACCACAGGCGGATTTTTTGCAGCAAGTCCGCTTTCGGTTGTTCGACGCGCTGCGCCAGGGAGGAGATATGACCAGCAAAGTCGCGCTCCATCTCCTCTTGGGTGATGCCCAGCAGTGCAGCGTAGCGCGGATGTAAGGTTAAGTCTTGCAGGTTATTGAGGCCTGAAAAGACTCCTACCCGGCCGAACTTGCTGACGCCGGTCAGCAGGACAAAGCGCACGTGTGCATCCATTGCCTTGATGACGGTGTAGAAACCCTTGAGTACCTCGCGAATGCGTTTGGCTTCCTCAATATCTTCGATGTTGTCCAGCAGCGGCTTGTCGTATTCATCCACCAGGATTACAACCTGCTTTTGAGCCGAGATCTGTACAATGAAATCGGTGAACTGCTGAATGTAATCGCCCTCGCGGATGGATATCTGGTAACGTTCCGCCTGCAGCCCTAACAGCCATACGATAGTGCGCTTCAGTTCCTCCGCGCTTTCCACGCGTTTCAAGCTGAAATCAATGCGGATAACCGGGTGTACCGGCCATTGGTAAGGGCTGTCATACAGCCACAACCCTTTGAACAGGTCGCGGTTGCCCTGGAAAATCTCCTCTAGCGTTGAAATCAGCAGACTCTTGCCGAACCGGCGCGGGCGCGAAAGAAAGTAGGCCCCGGTTGGGTTGCGAATTAATTCATAAATATTGCGCGTCTTATCTACATACAGATAGCCGCCATGAATAATTTTGCGAAAAGTTTGAATGCCCACCGGCAGCGGTTTAAGTTCCATATCAAGTATCAACCTCATCCAGTGGATGCAGGCCTGGCGCTTTGCATCTGATGCAAAATCCGATGGGCAAAGACGCCTGCCCCAAAACCGTTGTCAATATTAACCACTGACACGCCTGAGGCGCATGAATTGAGCATCGAGAGCAGCGCCGCCAGGCCGTTGAAACTGGCCCCGTAACCGACGCTGGTCGGCACGCCAATCACCGGGCAGGAAGCCAACCCACCCACTACGCTGGTCAAAGCTCCTTCCATACCGGCCACGCTGATCACCACTGTTGCTTTGGCGATCAACTCCTGTTTGTCCAGTAGGCGGTGGATGCCGGCGACGCCTACATCGTAAGCGCGCAGCACGCGCGAGCCGAAAAACTCGAGTGTTTGTGCGGCTTCCTCGGCGACTGGAATATCCGCTGTCCCGCCGGTCAGCACAGCCGCATAGGGCGCATCGGCGGCAGGCGGTCGAACCTCGCCGCGCGCCAGCGTGACCAGGCGGGAGAGGGGATCGTAGTGCGCCTCAGGGATTTCAGCCAGGATGGCGGCAGCCATTTCACTGTTCACTCGCGTTCCCATGATGCGCTCATGGTGCTGCCACAGCCGCTTCAAGATAGCAGTTGCGTGTTCGATCGTTTTGCCCTGGCAGAAGACCACTTCCGGAAGCCCTGAGCGTAGGGCGCGATGCAAGTCCAAATTCGCATAGCCGAGATTTTCGCCCGGCAGCAGCTTTAGCCGTTCCATTGCCTCGTCTACACTGGTCTGTCCATTTTGTAGATGGGTGAGTAATTCGCGTAGTTTATCAATATCCATAGTTTCAAATGTGTTTAGTTGCGGCGAGTCGCCTGCCATTCTGTGATGGCGCGTTGTTCCATCTCGAAGTTGACGCCCAAGAGGTGCAGCGGCTTGCCGGCCGCCAG
>CAIQJJ010000081.1 GCA_903872065.1 uncultured Anaerolineales bacterium
CCCATCCGCAGCAGAAATATGTGCTACAGATGGCGTGATGGTCATTGTATCCAGACCATTAATCATCCCCGGCCCCTCTGTCCGTGGAGGATCATTTTCCGCGTTGGTATCATTGCTGTTATTGGTAAAAGTACCGCCATTAAAAGTAACCGTACTCCCACTCCAAACATGAATCGCCGCCTGAGTAAGCCAATCTGTCTGCGGGTTGGTATTACGGTTATTGGAAATCACACAGTTGATAAGATTGCCCACCGTCGGTTTGGCAGGGTCAAAACTGACAAAAATGGCTGCGATCCCATATACCATCGCCGAGTCCAGATGGTTATTTAATAAGGTCGTATCTTGAAGCGTGATGTCAACCCCTTCCGCCCAAATCCCACCGCCGCCGCCGCCCGTACCATCAGGGCCATTCCCCAATTGAGCCAGGTTCTCTGAAACCAGGCCATTGGTGATCTGAATCGCAGGTTTAGGCTTGCTCGCATCCACCCACAACGCATACATAGCGCCGCCGTTCGCCGAGCCTTTGGAGGTTGTCGTACCCGCCCCGCCGCGCGCTTGATTGGCGGTGAAATCCGTCTCAGCAAAATTCATGGGGGCGTTCACACTGAAGATAGCGCCCCCGCCGCCCGAACCGCCGCTTTGCCCATCCCCGCCGACCGCATTGTTGTGATCAAACTTTCCCTTTTGCACCATCAATTGCAAATCCCCCTCAGCAAAGAAGCCTCCCCCCTTGGCGTGTCCGGCTGAGTTCCCCGCGCCTCCGCCCAAAGCCTGGTTGCTTATCACAGACAGATCGCTCAAAGTCGCCGATCCACTGCCCTGAAACATGCCACCGCCGCCAAATGCATCCGCCGTCGCCCCATAGCGTGAATCAACCCCTGAACCAGTGCTAGATCCGGCCTGGGCAATATTATTGGACAGAGTAAGCTGCGCAGACGTAAACGCCGCCGGGTAAATGTAAAAACCGCCTCCCATGGCAGCGCCGCCGCGTTCTGCGCCCTGTCCGCCCAGCGCCTTGTTGCTATCGAAAAGCACATGCTCCATGATCAAAGCCTCCCCCTGCGGCGTTTGGGTCATCGCCAAACCACCGCCTAAGCCTGTCCCTCCGAAGCTTTCACCATTGTCGGCCCCAACTGCGTTGTTCCCCAAAAATTTGACATATCTTAAGATCAAAGGGCCAGTATTCGCATAAAGACCGCCGCCAGACGCATTGCGCTTACTTTCGCTGCCCCCGGCCAGGCCTTGCGCAGACCCATTCTGAATGGTCACATTTTCGATCGTCAGGCTGCCCAAAGCCGTGCCACGATCGGCGCTTAACAATGTAATCCCACGCGCCGTGTTCTGGCCATCAATAATGGTTGGATTTGCCTCTGCATCCGGCAGTTCCCAATTGCTGGTCGAATACCCTCCCAGAATCGTAAGACGTTTATTAATGATACATACTACTGAAGCGGTCGTCGTCGAGTCGTAACATCCTGACAAAATGGCAGCCCCGCCATAAGTATAGGTCCCAACAGCTACCTTAATCGTATCATCCGACTGAGCCATATCCACAGCATATTGGAGTGACCGACACGGCGCATCTTGAGACCCACAACCTGGCGTATCACTCCCACTCACTGCAACATAATAGGTTGCGCCCACCGGCATTGCAGGCATTGCATTAACCTGCCAGCCAACAAAAACGCTGCACGCGATCAATCCCATAACCATCAAGCGTAAAACTAGTCGGCTCAATTTCATAAGATTTCCTTTCACCACACAATTACCGAAAACTGACGAACCTCACACATTGCATGAGGTTCGTCATTGACTAGCGCAACACCAACGGCAAAAATACCTCTTCAGGCTGAAATGGCGTTCCAGATGCATTGAGTGAAGTGGCGACATCTTGACCGCCGGCATTTTTCGCTCTTACCAACACGGTATAGGTTTTTCCATTGGTCAACCCGGTTAGCAATAAGCTGGTCGCAGTCCGGGTATTGATTGGCAACCCATTGCAACCTCCCTGGATAGGCCGGGTTGCTCCGGCGGGACAAGTGACATAAATCTCATAATGATCTACTCCACCTTCATATTGATAAACCTCGCTGCTCCACACCAGGGACAAACGGGCATCATTGGGATAGACACCCAATGCAAATGGGACGTATTCATCAGCCCCTAAATCAGAACCCCGACC
>CAIQJJ010000082.1 GCA_903872065.1 uncultured Anaerolineales bacterium
GGTTGTAAATCAGGTCAGTCGCTCCTGCCCCACTGAGGGTGATGCCGCTTTCGTTGGCGGCCGGGTTGTCCGCCGCCGCGACCGGGCGCACTCCTAGCAAAAAGCTCAATGTGCACAATATGCCACAGACAGAACTGAAGACAATCCAGGCGACTCTGTGGACGGTGGACAGTTCTATTCTCGCCAGTTTCATTTTTTTCCTCCTACTGATGCTGTTTGTGCTTTGTTCAGGCGTGGTGCGCGTTGTTTAAGGGTTAAGCGAAGCTGCTCCGTTCAGTTTGTCCAATATGTGAAATACAAACTGGGCTGCATTTTCGCCTGCCAATTCTTGTCCGTCGTCGCTCTTTTCTTCATCACCTATCCAACTACCGATGGCTTTGATCGCTATCCAATCAACAGGGATATGACAGATAGCAGCACATAATCCTGTTTCATCTACATCATAGCCGATGGCTTTTGAAGATGATAACTGCTCAGGTATGGAATGAGTGGGCGCCGAAGCGCCCAGTTTTTCGAGTTTTGCCACCTCTTCGCGCTTATCTTCCAATTCAATTTGCAAAGACGCCGGTATGCTTAATGATGTATACCCTGCAGCTTGCTTCTCCAGGATATTAAGAGCGCGCCTGGCAACCTCGCGCGCGCTTTTTGATCCTGTTTGAGAGGCTTGTTGACTGCTGCCGGTTTGGTGTATTTCAGGTCCAAGTAAAATTAGCCCATAATGCGTCTTAGCGCCTATCCATACAAGATCACCCTTTCTGATATGAGCTAGCCAACGCGCTGAAACAGGGTACGACTCACTACGTTGAACTGGGGCGTTTGGAAGACCTATCTTTGAGGGGGCATAACACTCGATCTGGTTGGCAATTAAAATCTCTCCCAATTTTTGCCTGCCTGGGCGCAAGCCGTATGCAGTCCCACACAGGATAACCGCCTGAGGTTTCAAATCTTGAATGGCTTGTTGTACACTTAGCGATATCTCGCCTGGCGCAGCCAGATCTCTTTCAGGCTGCGCCGCCAGTACAATGACCTTGCCTTGAACGCCTAAATCATAATAGATCTTTTTGCTGATTTTGATCGGGGGTTGGTTCAAATCAGCTTTAAACGCCTTGAAAACTGCTTGAAACTCTATTTTTGTAGCTGTGATGATGAGAACCTTGCCATCAGCATATAAAGGCTTGTTCAAGCTGTTCACATACTCAGAAAACCCCTTGTCGTTCATGTTTTGTGAAAGTGCAAATGCTTCTTCCCACCATTGCCGCGCCTGAGGTTGGTTAACAGTCTCAGGATCAAACAAAGAGATTTCGGCGAGCTCTGCTAAAGACTTTGCTTTTATCTCTTGAACAGGGACGTCGCGGGTTGGAGAAAGGGTCGCGAGTAAAGCAAGGGTCTCAAGATAATAATGCTTTGCGCCTTCATAATAGAGTTTTGCTCGAATGAGGGATTCATTTTCTCTTGAGTAATTTCCTTGTAAGAATTCGTTGACGGCAAGGAAGTATTGAGACCACGCCAGGTATCTTTTTCCCTCATACGAGCCAGAAAGCTCCCTGCTGTTTAACAAATGGCGTTTTGCTTCCTCGTATTGTCCTAGATATGCAAGACACTTACCGATTTGGTGTTCGATTGCGATCTTTTTTCCAATAATTGTGTCGTTGGGCGCAGCCGTCCTGCCAGAACGTGTTTCAAGCTTTTCTAAATAGAGGTTAAATAACCCAAGCGCTTGATTGTAATCACCTTGAAAGTCTGCCAGATAAATTCCGAGGTCGTATAAGCTCTTTTCTACACCTTCTTCATTCCCAAGTTCCTCATATTTCTGTTGACTTTGTTTAAGCAAGTCTCTTACCTCAGGGGCTTTTGTGCTATCCCCACTGATCAATAGAAATATCCCCTGTCCCAGAAACAGCCCGGCCTGGATTTCTTCAAGCCCCTTGGGGTGCTGTGTGTTTGATTCGAAGTATTGGGAAGCTGTTTTGCACCATTTTATGCCCACTTCCCATTGACCTTTAACAACCCAAAATCGCCAGATTGCCCCTACCAACTCGATGACTTTCGTCGTTTCGCCCGCTTGCTCAAATTGGTCAAGCGCCTCTAGCAACCTCTTGGCTTTCTCGTTGAATGCATGGAAGTTTGCATCTGTCAGCTCTTTATGCTCTTTCACCCATTCAAGAAGTTGGTTGTAAGTGAGCAGAGGGCTTGGAATTTCTGGGCAAATGTGGATAA
>CAIQJJ010000083.1 GCA_903872065.1 uncultured Anaerolineales bacterium
ATGTGCGGTTAGCGGAGATCACTTTTCAGGCGGTGGGGGAGATGGGGGCAAGGACGCCGTTGACCCTTGTGGTGGTTACTGCTGCCGATCCTTCCGGCGCGGAGGTTGCCGTGACGGCGCTTAATGGGGAAGGTGTCATTGAGGAGGCTGCCCCAACGCCCTCGCCTACTTTGGTGCAAACCTCTACCCCGACCATATCTCCAACCGTTACGCATACAGTTACATTGACGCCGACTCGGCTCGTTACACTGACTGTTACGCAAACCCCGGAGTCAGCCTGCCCCGGCTATTGTATGTACCTACCCATTCTTTTCCGTTGATACGCACGATCGTTTGTGCAACTTGTTCGCTACAAAATAGCCGTCGGATGTACTCCGGCGGCTATTTTTGCTATAATTGCTTTGCCAGAAAGTAAAGTTTAACCTTAATTCCCAAGGAGGTTTCCCTATGCAATACCGTGAACTCGGCCGCACTGGCTGGAAAGTTTCAACCATTAGCTTTGGCGCCTGGGCCATCGGCGGTACGTGGGGCGCGGTGGATGACCGCGAGTCCCTGGCCGCCCTGCACCGCGCCATTGACCTGGGCGTCAACTTCATTGACACCGCCGATGTCTACGGCGACGGGCGCAGCGAACGCCTGATCGCTCAATTGCGCCAGCAGCGCGCTGAACCGATCGTCGTCGCCACCAAGGCTGGGCGGCGGCTCAATCCGCACACCGCCGCCGGCTACAACCGCGCCAACCTGACCGCCTTTGTCGAGCGCAGTCTGCAAAACCTGCAGACCGAAGCCCTCGATCTCTTGCAACTGCACTGCCCGCCCACTGCCGTCTATTACATGCCGGAGACCTTTGCCGTCCTGGACGACCTGGTGCAGCAGGGCAAACTGCGTTATTACGGCGTCAGCGTTGAGAAGGTGGAAGAGGCGCTTAAAGCAATTGAGTTCCCCAACGTGCAGAGTGTGCAGATCATCTTCAACATTTTCCGCCAGCGCCCGGCGGAATTGTTCTTCCAAGAAGCCCTCCGCCGCAAAGTGGGCATCCTGGCGCGCGTGCCGTTGGCCAGTGGGCTGCTTACCGGCAAATTGAGCGCCGTCTCCACTTTTGCCGCCGACGATCACCGCGCCTTCAACCGCAGCGGCGAGGCCTTCGACCGCGGCGAGACCTTCTCCGGCGTGGACTACGCGACCGCCTTGCAAGCGGTGGAAGAACTGCGCCGGTGGACGCCGCCCGGCTGGACAATGACGCAGCTTGCCCTGCGCTGGATCCAGATGTTCGAGGCCGTCACCTGCTCCATCCCCGGCGCCAAGCGCCCTGACCAGGTGGAGGATAACCTCAAGGCGGCCGACCTGCCGCCGCTCTCGGATGAGTTGATGGCCCAACTGCGCGGCCTCTATGATCAGCGCATCCGTCCTTTGGTGCATCATTATTGGTAGGAGAAACCCTATGAAACAACCACTGCTGTGGGGCTTGTTGAGCACGGCGCGCATTAACCGCGTCATCATTCCCATGCTGCGCATTTCCTCGCGCAATACCCTGGACGCGGTCGCCAGCCGCGATGTGGAGAAGGCGCGCCGCTACGCCGAGAGCTGGGGCATCCCGCGCGTCGTTGAGAGCTACGAGGCGCTCCTGACCGATCCCGAAATTGATGTCATCTACATTCCCCTGCCCAACAGTCTGCACGCTGAATGGGCGATTAAAGCGCTGCAGGCCGGCAAGCACGTCCTGTGCGAAAAGCCGATCACCATCACCGTTGCCGAAGCCGACGCCCTGATCCGCACTGCCCAGGAGACAGGCAAGGTGTTGGCCGAGGCCTTCATGTACCGCCACCATCCGCAGACGCTCAAGGCGAAAGAGATCGTCGAGAGCGGCGCCCTGGGCAAGCTGCGCTTGATCCGCGGCTGCTTCAGCTTTAACTTGAACCGCGATCCAGATGTGCGCCTGAACGCTGATTTGAGCGGCGGCAGCATTTGGGATGTCGGCTGTTACCCGATCAGCTACGCCCGCTTCCTGGCCGGCTGTGAGCCGCTTGAAGTCTTTGGCTGGCAGACCATCGGCCCAACCGGCGTGGACGTTGCCTTCACCGGGCAGATGCGTTTCCCCGGCGACCTCTACGCCCAGTTCGACAGCGGCTTTCGCGTCCCCTACCGCGCCGCCCTGGAAGTGGTCGGCAGCGAGGCCACCTTGCGCATTGAGCGGCCCTTCAAGCCCGGCCTGGCCGAAACTTTGACCATCCAGCGCGGCGATGAGATCGAGTCCATCCCCGTGATGGGGCAGGAGCTTTACCTGGGCGAGGTCGAAGATATGGCCGACGCCATCCTGCTCGGCAAGGCCCCGCGCATTCCCCTCAGCGACAGCCGCAGCAACGTAGCTGCCCTGACCGCCCTGCTGCAATCGGCGCGCGAGAGCCGCCCCATCTTGCTCTGATCCCTTTCCACTTATGGACCTTCAAATTTTTGTGGATCGTTTGCTGGAAACCGAAAACCTGACCGATGCCCTGGATGACGCTGAAGCCGACTGGCTGCTGAATTGGGGCGTTGGGCAGGTTGCCAGGGTGACGCAGGGCTGCGCCGATGAAGACCAGGCCGGCGAGAAGGTCAACGCCTTGATGTCCTTCATGCGCCGCGCCAACCGCCTGGCGGCGCGTAAAGCCTCGCGCACCCCCCAGGCCCTGCAAGAAGAATTGGCCGCCTTGGGCGAAATCTATTTGCAGGCGTTTGGGGCGCGGCGCAGCCTGGTGGGCGAGGAATTGGAAGTCATTGCCGGGGAGCTTAAAGCGCTGCCGGTGATGGATACCCTGGCGCGCCTGGTCAAGATGTTCGCCTGATTGAGGAAAACTGATGTCCCCTGCAAAATCCAAATCCCGGCTTTATAAGGCTGGCGCGGCCCTGGCTGCCTCAGTCATCATGATCGTATCTGGCGTGCTTTACCAGAGCCAGAGTCAGCCCCAAGACCAACTTCCGGCCCAGGTGAGCAGCCTGCCCGCCTGGCTGACTTTGTATTTCACCAACCCGAACCCGCCCGATGACATTCAAAATGGGGTGGATGGCAAGATTACGCCGTTGATCGAGGCCGCCGCCTCAACGATTGATGTGGTTTCTTTTGATCTTAACTTACCGAGCGCTATCCAGGCCTTGGTGAAGGCGCATGAACGCGGGGTGCGCGTGCGTGTGATCTACGATGGCGAGAACGGCGATGCCGAAGTGGATAACGACATCGTTGGCAAGTTTAACGGCGTCGAAACGCTCAGCGAGGCCGGCGTCACAATGGTGGACGGCGGTCGTTCCAATGGCCTGATGCACAACAAGATCATCCTCATTGATGGCAAGACGTTGATCATGGGCTCGTGGAACCTGTCCTATAACGACACCTTTCGCAACAACAATAACATCCTGGTTATCACCGCCCCGCAGTTGATCGCCAATTACCAGGCCAAGATTAACGAGGGCCTGGAGCAAAAACGCTTTGGCGCCAAGGCGAAGGTCGGCGCGCAGACCCCCTCGATGACGATTGACGGCGTCCAGGTGGAAAACTACTTTTCCCCCGTGGACGACGTGATGGACAAACTGGTGCAGTATGTCCAGGGGGCGCAGAAGTCCGTTCACTTCTACGCCTTTACCTATACCCATGCGGATTTGTCGGCGGCGATGATCGCCCGCGCCCAGGCTGGCGTGGATGTGCAGGGGGTGATCGAAAACCGCGGCGCGAGCCAGGGCGCTTTGGTACCCTTATTTTGCGCCAGGCTGCCCGTCAAAACCGATGGCAATAAGTACACCATGCACCACAAGGTGATCTTGATTGACGGCGAAACGGTGATCACCGGCTCGTTTAATTTCACCAAGTCGGCGGATACGGCCAATGACGACAATATCCTGGTCATCCACAACGCTGCCCTGGCCGAGCAGTATGAGCAGGAATACCAGCGCATCCTGTCCCCCGCCAATGCGCCGGACGCCGCCAAGATCACCTGCAAGTAAAATGCAAAGGGCGGCGCCGGCCGCCGAGACCTCCGAAGCCGGCCAGGCTTCGGAAGTCTCTCTTGCAGCGGCCGCTAGGGAACGCCAAACACGGCGACCACCGGATCGTGATCGGATTTGTGCGTGGGGGATGTATCGGCCTCATCGGGCAGGGGAAAGTCGGCGTTGACGTGCAGGACTTCGACCCGCGCCAGGCGCTCGAAGAGCGGCGCGCTGACTAAGATGTGATCCAACACCTGCGCCTCGCCCTGGTAGATGTAGGTGTACGGGCGGCCTTGCGGACAGCGCGCCGCGTCCGGCGGAGTGCAGAGGTCGAAGACATGCGCCAGGCCGGCCGTCCGCAGCCGCTCGATGGGCGGCGAGACCAGGTAAGAGTTCAGATCGCCCACCACCGCGATCAGCGCCTCGGGCTCGACCGCTTGAATCTCCTCCACCAGCGTCGCGTTCCAGGCAGCCTGCGCCAGGCGCGTCGGCTCTGTGGCCTGCTCCCCGCCGCTCATCGAAGTGAAGTGATTGTTGATCACATAGATCGTTGTGTCGCCAAAGAGCAGTTGCAGCACGAGCGGCGGGCGGCTGGTTAGACCCTCCGGCGCGGCGCGCTGCGTCACGCTGACGATCTGCACGTCGCCGCGCACCAGGTAGCCCACGTCAATCCCGCGGCTGTCGGCTCCCTCCATCAACACCGCCTGGTAGCCATATCCTGCCAGCGCGTCGCGGCTGGCCAGGGTTTGCAGGATGCTGAGATTTTCGACTTCTTGCAAAGCCACCACCGCCGGCGCGCCTGCCGCCAGGATCGTGTTCTCCACCTTGGCCAGGTCTACCTCGTACTCCTGGCGCGAGGGCAGCGGCGGGTCGGAGGGATGGGGGGCGCGCGTGTCGAACAGATTCTCTGTGTTCCAGGTCATCAAGGTGAACTCATCCTCCCCGGCCTCCGGCAGCATGATCTCTGCTCCAGGGTTGGCCTGGGAAATGGGCGTGGCGATCGGCTCGATCTTGTAGCGCCCGTAGCTGTAGCCTAACGGCCCGATCACCCCGCTGACCATCTCGCCGGCCGCGATGGCAAAGGGCATCTCGGCGCGGCTCGTGTAGGCCGCGTTGGATCCGTCATCCACCATGATCGCGATCCCGTTGTCATCGCCCTGGAACAGCCGCTGCACGCCGTGTTTCGCCAGCGCCAGGACGGTCTCGCCGTATTGGGTGGTCGGCGCGACGGCAACCGCCGCCTCGCTGACCTGCACCAGCGTTCCCTCCAGGCTTTCGCTGTACTCCCTGGCCTGCACGGCGCTGGCCGGCGGGTCAAAGGGGATGGGTTCGGGCAGCGAGCCGCCCTGCGCCAATACCTGCACATCGTTTGAAGTAGCCATCAGCAGGGTGGTCTGCTGCGCCGGTTCGCGCACCGTGCCTGTCACCACCACGCTGTCGCCCGGCGCAATGCTGATCGCCAGGCTTCCGTTCGAGACGAACAGCCCCGGCGAGGTGCGCCCGTCTTCATCGCTGTCGGTCTCCTGGATGAAGAAGCCTTGCAGATCGGGGAAGATACCCGTTACCACGCCGCTGGTTGTCACGCGCTCGAACAGGTAAGGGGAGCGGAAACCTTCGCCCTGGATCGCCCAGACCGGCACGCGCCCCCCGACAAAGGTGCGCACTTCGGGCGCGTTGGCCCATTCCGGCCACTGCCTGGCCTGGGCGGCCGCCTCTTTGAGCAGCACCGCCCCGCGGGTCGCTGGGGCCAGGCGCACCACCAGCCTTAAAACCGCGCCTTCGCCCGCCGCCAATTCATTGAGCCGCCATTCCCCTGCCGCACCCTCGCGCTGCCCGCCGTCCAGCACCGCCTCGATCGAACTTCCCACCGGCGCCGGCGCCGTCACCAGCACCTCGTTCATGGCTGCTTCGGTGTGATTGAACACTTGCAGCGTGTAAGTGATCGCCGCGCCAGCATCCACCGTGCTGGGGCCGTCCGCCTCCAGGCGCAGAATCGGCGGGAACACTTCCTGCAGGTCGGTCTGAAAGCGCGGGTAAAGCTGCACCTTGCCGTCGCGCATCTCCAAAATGCCGGCCGCCTGCCAGCGCTGCCCGCTTTCCACCAATTCCACATTGACGCCGGTCTGCTTGTCCACATACAGCGTCAGCGGTTTGCCAGCCTCGTCGCTCAGGTCAATTTCGTAAGAATAACTAAACTCCTCCACCCGCGTCGCCTGCCCGCTCACTTGCAGCAGCCGGCCTTGCAGCGGGGCGTTGTCGTTGAAAATGTCCGCCAGTGTCACCGCCAGGGGCGCCGGGTCGCTGCCCGCCGCCTCGTCGGCTCGCGCCAAAATCTCAATGTCCTCTGGCGCGGCGATCGGGACGATCTCCGCCGCCCCGCGGTACAGGTCCACCTTGCCGCGCACCCGCACGCGGTCGCCGACCCTGACATTGACCAGCCCCTGTCCGCCGAAGACCTGCACCTGGATGCCCCCGCTCTCATCCGCCAGGTAGAATTTCACGTTGCCGCTGCCGGCGAAGTAGCCGCCGGTGTACATGCTGGCCGTCCCTTCCAGGGTGATCTCAGAGCCGATCAGCGTGCGCCCCACCGCGATCGAGACCCGTCCGCCGGCGATAGTGGTGCGCGCCGGGGCGGCGAAGGCCGGCATGGCCCAGTCTTCGGCCTGCACAAAGGCATTGCGCAGTTCAGCCGTGAAGTAGCGGAAAGGGATCGCCACTGCGTATTGGAAGGTACTGCTTGCCCCGGGATCCAGGCTGTCCACGCGCCAGGCGACCGGGTTCTCGGCGTTCTCGTCCAGCAGCGCTGCCGGGATGGGCAGGCTGATCGCCAGGTTGTGCAGCGTTTGCCCCGTGCTGTTGCTCACGACGACCGTATAGGTGAGAGTGCTGCCCGGCGTGCTGGTCAGCGGAGCGCTGACCGCAATCTCCAGGCGCTCCTTGGGCAGGGGAGTGATCGGGCTGCCGCTGTTTTGCGGCGCTGGCGCCTCGCGCAGGACGAAATCGCTGGCGTTGCTGCCGCCGTCGCTGCTGTTGCCGGCCTGTCCGCCGGGCAGACGCTCCAGCGAGAGGCCGTTTTTCAGCGCCTTGGCTGGCTGGCCCTCGCAATAATCTTTGATCTCCGTCCCCCAGCCCAGGGTATCCAGCACTTTACCGTCGCGCTGGCGCAGTTGCAGACCGCCCGCTCCCACGTTCAACGCCTGCTCATAGCCGGCGTCCGCCGCCGCGCCCACCTCCTGCCCGCGGAAGGTGAGCAGGTAATGCGCATAAGGCCCGACCAGGGTGTGCTCTTGCCAGCGGTAGACGAACAGGTCTTCCTTGCTGTTGGGCAGGCGGTACCACAGCGCCCAGCCCTGGATATCCACCGCCTGCTCGGAGCGGTTGTAAAGCTCGATGAACTCAAACGTGTTGTTGCCTTGCTTCCCCGCCATCACTTCCGAGATCAGCAGCGGGCTTTGGCCGGGGGCGAGCGCCGGCGCGCCTGGCTTCTCGGCCGGCGCGGTTGGCTCTGCTAAAGCGGTTGACTCCGCTGGCGCGTCGGTTTCTGGCCGCGCCGTTGCGCCCTCCGTCGTCGACGTCCCCTTTGACTCCGTCACACTGGCTTCGCCCGCCGCCGGCGCGAGCGTGACCGGCGTCCCCCTGCCTTTGCAGCCCCCCAACAGCAGCGCAATCAGTACACTGGTCAGCAAAAAGACCTTTAGGGTTTTCTGAAACCCTAAAGGTCTCGTTTTCATTTTTTCAGTCGTCGCCAAAACACGATCTTTGCTAAGAAAATAAATAGTTTTTGTACAAAAGTGCATGCTGGTTTTCTCGTTCCTTACTTTTCATGGACAGTCAAGGGATGTTCTGCACGTGGCGGCATTGTTTTGAGTAAGGCGCGCAGAGCAGCATTTACTGCTTCAGATGTCGTAAATACTTCAGCTATATCTGGATCAAGTACCACCACAACCTCATGGCTTTGACCAGCAAACCGGTTAGGTCGCGCTTTGCTATAATCTAGCCTGTACTCGGGGCGTAAATCACCCATGGAATGAGAGTTATTTTCGGTTTTAGATGTTTTCTTCATAATCTTTGCGCTCCTGTGATGTAGCGAATCGGGCGCTAAATATTCGAACAATCTCTTCCTGACGTTCGGTGAAACAAACTAATAACGGTAATCGCTTCATCAAATGCGACTTGATGTTTTTTGAGATTTGAAGCGGCTTTTTTATAGTTCCATTCAAAGCGGATAGACATTATATCATCCACAATTTTATTTTAACTGTAGAACGTCCCTCAAAGCCCCCTCTGGGGCATATCCCATCGCCGCCGACAGCAGTTCAACTGGATGGATGGCCGGGATGCCGGTGGCGTGCGTGATCTGCCAGCGGCAGGTCTCGCTGTCGCAGACCGCCAGCGGCGCGCCGAAGCCCGTCACCCAATCGAACAGCGCCGCTCCCACCGCCTGCGCGATGGCGTACTTCTCCGTCTTATAGCCATAAGTGCCGGCGATGCCGCAGCAGGTATGCCCGCCGTCCACCACGCTCAAGCCCTTGACCAGGCTGAGCGCCTCCAGGCCGGGTTTGCCAATGCGGTGGGCGCGGTACTGGCAGGGGATATGGTAGGGCAGGCGCAGGGCGATCTCTTGCGACAAGACCTCTTCCGTCAGCCTCCCGCTCGCCAGGATGAATTCGTTGAAATCGTAAGTGCTTTCGGCCACCAGGCGCGTCGCTTCGTCGTGCATGTCGAGCAGCTCCGGCGCTTCTTCTTTGAGCGTCAGGGTGCAGCTTGTCGAAGTGCCGACGATCGGGATGCCCTGGCGGGCGTAAGGCAGCAGCGAGCGCACGTTATTCTCATGGTACTGGCGCGCCGCTGGAAATTCGCCGTTGGAGAGCAGCGGCAGCCCGCAGCAGTTCTGCCTGGGGACGATTACCTCATAGCCCAGGCGCTCCAGCACGCGTACCGCCGCCTTGCCCACGCGCGGCTCATAATATTCGGTCGAGCAGCCGTGGAAATAGACCACGCTCCCCACGCCTGGCGCGCCCGGCGCGGCTTTGCGCCGCTCCGCCTGGTGTTGGCGCAGCCAGCCGGTGAACGATTCGCGCGAGAACGGCGGGAAGGGCGCCTCATGATGGATGCCCAAGAATACATCCGCCGCCCAGCGCGCCGGCTTTAAGCCCATCGCCAGGTTGGCCAGCGGCGCAACCGGTTGGGCGACCTGGCCCAGCGTCGCGGCCCGCGCCACCAGGTTGTTGCGCAGGCGTTTGAGCGGCGCGACCTTGCCCTGCTCCACCAACGCCCCGCGGGCGCGGGCGTTCATCTCAGCGATTTTCACCCCGGCCGGGCAAGCCATATTGCAGGCGCGGCAGCCAGAGCAGTAATCCACCGATGCGTCAGGGGTGAGCTGCTCGCCGCCGCGAAAGCGCCCCGCCTGCGGCCCGGCGTATTTCGGGCCGGGGAAGGCCTCTGTTACGGCCATCACCGGGCAGACGGTGGTGCAAATATTGCATTTGAGACACAGGTCGAGCGAAAGCTCAACCGGCTGATCCAGGAATTCCATCATAACGCTCCCACAGCATAGCCCGTCGCCAGCGCCGCCCCTTCCAATGAGCGCTCGCGCAAGGGGTCGAAGCCGCCGATTGCCCCGCCGGCGGCGTAGAGGTTTTCATAAAAGACTTGTCCATCCGCGTTGACCGGTTGGAAGTGGGCGTTGACCGCCAGCCCGGCGCGGAAGACAGCATGGCCCTCCGCCGCCAGGAAGCGCGCTTGCAGCCAGGCCTCCCGCTGCGGGGCCGCCAGCGGCAGCCCCAGGGCGCTCTCGTGGAGACTCCCATCCGCTTCGGCGCTGTACCCGCCGCCCAGGATGCCGCCTGTTGCCAGGATGAAGCGCCCGGCGCGGTGCGCTTTGGGGCGCGCCGCCGCCTCGCTCAAGACGAACTCCAGCGCCGGCCCATTGCTCCCCTCCGCCGGGCGCGCCTGCTTGTCTGTTACCAACATGCCCTCGAACACCTGCCCGCCGCTCTTGCGCACGGCCTCGATCAGGATGTGGTGCAGGCGCAGGCCGGGGATGGAGGGCGGCAGGCCAGGGATTTCAAACACCGGCGCGCCGAGCAGGCTCTCCAGGTGTTGTTTGGCTTCCAGAGCGTGGCGCAGGCCCAGCACCGCCGGGAAGCCGATGCGCTGTGCGCCGGCCAGCCGCCGGCGGTGTTCGACGCTCTGCAGGGCCGCCGCCACTTGCCGGCGAAAATCGGCCTGGTCGAACAGCCCCGCCAGGATCAGCCCGTTGACCAGTTTGCGCGCCCGCAGGCCGGGCATATCCAGCAGAACCCCTTCCGCCTCCAGCCCCTGCTGCTGCAAATTGCCGGCGATCCACTGCGGCCAAAAATCCAGGAACGGCTCGAAGCCCACGATCAGCATGCGCCCATCCTGCCGGCAGTCGCCGGCGATCATCGTCTCTGGGGCCAGGCAGGTGGGGCGCAGCGCGCCGGCCGCGGTGGGCAGCAGCCAGTTCTGTGCCAGGCTGCCGTGCAAGGGATAGTTGGACTCCTGGCACAGCGTTTGCAAACTGTGCAGCGCCTGCTCAATCGTCTCCAGGCCGGCCAGTGCATAGGGGTGGCGCGGCTCGGCCTGGATTAGCGCTTGCAGCGCCTGGCGCGGGGCCTGGACGAGGTCTCCTTGCGCATAGCCGAGTAAATCCACGCAGCCCGCCCCCCAATGATTTGCGCCCCACCCCTTGCTGATCAGCGTCACGCTCTGCCCATGCCGGGCGGCTTGCCAGGCGGCGCTCAGCCCGCTCAGCCCGCCGCCAATCACCAGCGTCGTCTCGCCGGCCGGCGTCCCTCGCCGGCTGGCGGGAGACTGGGGCTTATCGCCCGGCCGCTCGTCCGCCGCCTGGCTGGCCGCGGCGCGCCTCTCGGCTTTTTCCCCTAAATGATCCACGTTCAACACGTCGAGGTACATGAGTTCATTCAGCCGCTCCTGGCGCAGTTGCTGCCCCCACAAGATCGGCGTTAAGCCCTTCCAGCGTTCTTGCAGAAAATCCCTGAGCATTTTGCCGTTCTCGGCGGGCAGATAGTCCGCCGGGGCCAGCGCCGCCATTAAACCCGCCGCCCGCAGGGCGCAAAAGCCCGATTGGCACGGCCCCATCCCCAGGCGCACATCGCGCCGGATGTCATCCAGCGTATGCACATCGCCGCTGCGGATGGCGTCGGCGACCTGCCGCCGCGTTGCCAGTTCGCACTCGCAAATGAGCTGCCCGTAGGCGTGCTCGCGTTCGATCTCCGCCAGGCGCTGCCCCAGGGAATGCGCATGTCCATCCGAATGTGTGCGCATGCCAGAATGCGCATCGGAATGCGCGTGGCCTGTCCCGCCCTGCGCCGGCGCGGCCGAGGGCAGCGCCTCCAGGTGGGTGCGGCAGGGGCGCGGCGAGTTCAGCTTCTCGCACACTTTATCCACCGTCACTTCCGCCATTTTGCGATAGGTGGTCCATTTGCCGCCCGTGATGGTCAGCAGGCCGGCTACCCCGTCGCGGGTCTCATGATCGAGCAGCACAAAGGCGCGCGTCACATCGCGGTTTTGCGCCGGTTGATCGGCCCAGCGTGCTTCTTGATACAGCGGTCTGACCCCTGCCCAGGCACGCAGGAAGCGCAGCTTTTTGAAGCCGGGGATCAGCTTTTCGCCCTCCTCCAGCATCAACTGCACCTCCCACGGCTCAATCGCATAATTATCCGCGTCTGGAACTTTGACATCCGTCGTGCCGATCACCGCCACCGTGTGCGCCGGGACAAGGATATCGCCGTCCCCCGGCATTTTCAGGCGGTTGATCACTGTATGGACGATGCGGTGATTGACCGCGACCATCGTCCCTTTGCCGGGGATCATCTGCACCGCGATCCCTGCACTGCCGGCAATCTGCCCCGCCCAGGCCCCGGCCGCGTTGATCACCAGGTCGGCGTGGATTTCCACCTCTTCATCGTGAATGCGGTCATGGCACAGCGCCCCACACACCCGCCGCCGATCCTCTCCGGCGGTCGTTTCGGTCAGCAAGCGCAGCACCGGGTGATATTTCAACACCGTCGCCCCGTAAGCCCGCGCCGAAGCCGCGTTCAGGTCCGCCGCCAGGAACGAGTCCGCCGCCCCATCTGGCACGCGAAAACAGCGCGTGATCGCCGGGTTCAGGCGCGGCTCCTCCCGCAGCATTTGCTTCAGGGATACATCTTCGCAGGGGATGCCGCTCTGCTGGCAGGCGGCGGCAAACTTCTCGGCGTAGAGCGGGTCATCGCCCGGCGTCTGCACGAAGAAACCGCCCGTGTCCTCGATGCACCCCGGCATAATCCGCCGCAGGATGCGGTTTTCCTGGATACATTCTTGCGCCGCCAGCGGGTCTTTCACCGCATAGCGCCCGCCCGAATGCAGCAGTCCATGATAGCGGCCGGTGGTGCCTTCGCTCAGGTCGCCGCGTTCGACCAGCACGGTTTGAAAGCCGCGCATGGCCAGGTCGCGGGCGACGCCGCTGCCCGTGGCGCCGCCTCCGATGACAAGGATTTCAGTTGGTATGATGCGCATAGTCTCAGGGAGAACAAGGGATTTGACTCTCAGCAGTGACATCCTGGAATTGATAGGGTCGCTGCAGGGTGGAAAAATAATTTTGATCGCGGAGCAGTTCCAGTTGAGTCCCAAAAAGAGTGTTGAAAACAACCCGAAAACTGTTCACCGGGCTGATCGATGCATAAAGCTGCGCGCCCGGCAGGTAGTAGGCGTTGAGAATGGCGTAGCGTTCGTAAAAACAGCCGCGCTCATTGGCATCGCCGATTGAATTCATCCGTGGGCCGTGATCGCCTTGCAGGATGATTACCACACCTCGCGAACTGGCGTTTTGCAAGATGCGGTCAATCAGTGTTTGCAGGCGGGCGTTGATATAGGTCAATTGGGCGATGTAACTCTGACGGTATTCTTCGGGCGTGCCTTGATAGTCGTAGCCATCCGCCATGGTGTAGGGCTGGTTGGATTCGACAGCCTTGCCCTGCGCATCAAAGACGAAGGGGGGATGGGGCGCTAACAGGTGCGCAAAGACGAACTGGGGCTGCTGCGTCTGGCTGGGCTCGCCGATATGATCTAACTGGTAGAGGATTCGCTGGCGGTGGGCATTGTAACTGAACGAGGGGACAGGCAAAAGCCCCCAATCGGCGGGGATTTCCAGGGCGGTGGTCGCCAGCAGCAGTTGTTCAAACTCATTCAGATCGAGAGCGTAAGAAGAAAGGTAGCGATCGGCGTCGCGCACCTCGGTGTAAAAGAAGCCGCTGGAATACGCCGTAAACTGGTAGCCGGCCTGCGTGAGGGCGGCGCGGGCGCGGCTGTGCGCGATCAGCTCATGCAGCGGAAACCAGTTGGCGGTATTTTTCCCCGGCCCTTCGAGCAAATCGAGGGGTTCAAAGTTCAGCGACGAGGCCAGGGAGAGATAAGTGCGCGGATAGTTGCTCCGGCTGTCCTCGGCCACATAAAAGCCGCGTCCCTGCAGATATTGAATCAATTCGCGATTGTCAAAGTGATAGATTTCTTGCAGGATGCCAGCGCTGGCGTAGCCGTCCACAATGATGTAATAGATATCCGGCTGCTGCTGGCGGGAGAGCGTCAGCGGGGTTGAATCGGGGGGGCGCGTCCAGTTGGTGAGCGGATCGCGGCGCAGTTGGGTGATGATGGAAAAAGCGGTCAGCGAGGGCAGCGCCACGACGACGATCGAGACCACATTAAAAAACTGGGTGATCAACCGCGCGTTGCGCACATGCCGCCAGAGCCATGGCCCACCAAGCAAAATGATTATCAACGCCCACAGGGGGAAAAGCACAGCATGGTTGACCAGCCAGGGAATGGCCAGGCGAGCTCGCGCCAGGCGGTAAATATGCCCATAATAACCGACCAGGAAGATGCCCAGTGTGACGAGAAAACCGGTGCGATGCCAGTTTTTGGTCACTGCCTGGACAATCAGCATAACGACCAGCGCCAACGCCGGCGCGAACCACAGCGCCCGTCCTGCTTGTTGGTAAAAGATCAGGCTCGCATCGGTGGCGATGACAGCTAAAACGGTATAAAGCGCGAAGAACAGAGGATGCCAGACGAGAGGAATTTTTTTCATATAGGCTCGGCGCTCAGGCGCGTTTGGCGATGATGACCCGGTCACGGCCCTCGCTTTTGGCGGAATGCAGCGCCGTGTCTACCGCCCGCAGCACCTCTTCGCTGTTGTTGCCGTGCTGCGGATAAGCGGCCACGCCCAACGAGATGCTGACCGTTCCGAGCGACTGGCCGCGATGACTGACATCCAGGTGTTTGCACCCTTCGCGCAGTTGTTCGGCGCGCCGGCTCGTATCCTCCAGCGAGGATTCGGGCAGGATCAGGATGAATTCCTCGCCGCCGTAGCGGCAGGTGACATCGTCGCCGCGCAGGTTTTTCTTCAAGAACATGCCCAGCTCGCGCAGCAAAGCATCCCCCGCCGCGTAGCTGAACGTGTCATTGAACATTTTGAAGTGGTCAATATCCAGCATGACGATTCCCAACGGGCGCTGGTAGCGGATGGCGCGCCGCATTTCACGGTCGAGCGTCTCCTCCATATAGCGCCGGTTGAACAGCCCCGTCAGCGGATCGCGAATCGCCTGCGAGTGCAAGCTTTCGCGTAGTTTCAGGTTTGCCAGCGCCAGGCCGACGCGCTCGGTGGTCGAAAGCACCAGCCCTTCCCAGGCTTGCACCGTATCATTCGGATCGAGCTTGAGGTGCAGAATGCCGAGCGTCTCGCCCTGCGCCATCATTGGGACGCAGAAATACGGGTACGACTCGAAATCGTCCAGCGGGTTGGGGCGATCCTTCTTGTTCAGGTGACGGCAGCGCAGACGGTCATGCGGGTCGGCTACGATGTGCGTCCGCCCGCGGCGCAGCGCCCAGCAGTCGTCCCGTCCAAAGATTTGCTCATCCAGCGCGGCCTCGCCTTTGACGTTGCCCCAGCGCGCCGCCATCTCCAGCAGGTTGCGCGAGTTGTTGATCACATACAGCGCCCCGCGCTGTTCGGGGAACAAAAGCTTGGCAAACTGTCCGATCACATCATACGCATCGTCGGCGTGCTGGCAGCTTTGCAGCATCTCGCCCATTTCATTCAACAGCCGCGTTTCGCGATTGCGCTGCTCCAGTTCATCCACCCAGGAGGTCAGCTTTTGATTGGCCTTTTGCAGCGATTCTTCCACCTGGCGGCGCTCGGTAATGTCGCGCCCCACCCCGATCAGGCCGGTGATATTGCCCTGGGTGTCGTAGAGCGGCACTTTGGTCGTCAGAATCCAGCGTTCCTCGCGCTCGGCGTCGGTAGAAGGCTCCAGGCGGTTGATCAGCGCATGCCCCGAACGCATCACTGCCTGGTCATCGTTCCAGTAGCGCGACGCCATCTCAGCCGGGAATAGCTCGAAGTCGGTCTTACCGATGATCTGCTGCACAGTGCTGGCCCCGGTGGCCCTGGCGTCAGCGATATTGGCCAGGGTTTTGCGCCCGCCCAGGTCTTTGGCGTAGATGCGGTCGGGGATATTGTCAATGATCGCCCGCAGCAGGCTTCGCTCTTGCTCGAGCATGGCGGCGATTCGCTTCTGTTCAGTCACATCCTCCATCGTGCCGTCAATAGATATGATCTCCCCTTTTTCATCCAGTTTCGCCCGGCAGGTATCTCGCACCCACAAGGATTCGCCATTTTTGCGCTGCAGCTCCAAATCCATGCACACAAGCTGCCCCTTGGACTGCTTGATTTGTTCGAGATACTGCTGGCGCATCTCGGGATCCACATAAAAGCTCTCCGCCAGCCGGTCTTTGGTCATTTCATCACTGTTTGTGAAGCCGAACATGCTGACCAGCGCCGGGTTGGTCAATAAAATCTTGCCCTCGACGGTGGTGCGATAAAGCCCCAGGGGAATTTGGGCGATCAGCG
This sequence comes from uncultured Anaerolineales bacterium, assembly GCA_903872065.1. Lineage (GTDB taxonomy): Bacteria > Chloroflexota > Anaerolineae > Anaerolineales > UBA4823 > CAIQJJ01. The sequence goes on from CAIQJJ010000083.1 coordinate 15,884, forward strand.
AGCGGTATTCTTCCTGGCTGGCGCGCAGCTCCTTTTCCAACAGGCGCTGCCGGTTTGTCCGGCGGAAGAGCAGTTCGCCGACCATCAGTTCAAAGGCGGTGGCGAACAAATTGTTGCGCATGGCGATTAGATAATGGCTTGACTGATAAACGGTGACAACCAGGGCTGTCGCCATTAACGCAATGCCCATCCCCAGGTAGGCGCGTCGTGGATAGGCGATCGCCGCCAAAAATATCGGAAACATAAACAGGAAGAAGAGGCTGTCTTCCCATTGAAAAGCAAGGATCCCGGCGCCGACCATTACCAAACCTACCAGGAACAGCAAAAACGCGATCCACGGATCGTGCAGTTTAAGGTAAGTGGTTTTCCAAAGATCTTTAAACCAGTTCATGTTCGTTTCTGGATCGGTATAATGTTCACCCGATCACTCTACCCAATTAAAAGTCCGTTCGACCGCTTTGAGCCAGCCGCGGTATAACGCCTGGCGCGTCTCTGGCGGCATGGCCGGCTGCCACACGCGCCCGGCCTGCCAGTTGTCGCGCAAATCGTCCGTTCCCTGCCAGAACCCAATCGCTAACCCGGCGGCGTAGGCCGCGCCCAGGGCGGTCGTCTCAGCCACTTTAGGACGCACCACCGCCACGCCAAGCAGGTCGGCCTGGAACTGCATCAATAGTTCATTATATACCATTCCGCCGTCCACCTTAAGGGTTTTAAGCTCCACACCGGAATCTTTGTGCATCGCTTCCAGCACTTCGCGCGTCTGGTAGGCCGTCGCCTCCAGCGCCGCCCGCGCCAGGTGTCCCTTGTTAATGTAGCGCGTCATCCCCACGATGGCCCCGCGGGCGTCCGATCGCCAGTAGGGCGCAAACAGCCCGGAGAAGGCCGGCACGAAGTAAATGCCGCCGTTGTCGCTGACCGTCGCCGCCAGCGTCTCGATCTCTGCCGAGTGGCTGATCAGCCCCAGGTTGTCGCGCATCCACTGCACCAGTGCCCCGGTGATGGCGATCGAGCCTTCCAGCGCATAGACCGCCGGCTGCTGCCCGAACTGATAGCCGAGCGTTGTCAGCAGGCCGCTTTGCGAGGGGGTGATGGCGCTGCCCGTGTTCATCAGCATAAAGCAGCCCGTGCCATAAGTGTTCTTGGCCTCGCCGGGGGCAAAACAGGCTTGCCCCACCAGCGCCGCCTGCTGATCGCCCAGATCGCCGCACACCGGCATGACGCACTGGAATGCGCCGTCCGCCGCCGTAGTTCCCCACGCGCTGGAGGCGCTGGAGGGGACAATCCGCGGCAGCATGGCGCGCGGGATGCCCAGCGTCGCCAGGATTTCCTCATCCCAATCCAACGTGTTGAGGTTCATCAGCAGCGTGCGGCTGGCGTTGGTCACATCCGTCACGTGCGCCCCGCCGTTCGTCCCGCCGGTCAGGTTCCAGATCAGCCAGCTATCCACATTGCCGAACAAAGCCTCGCCGCGCTCCGCCGCCGCTCGCAGCCCGGGCAGGTTGTCCAGCATCCACTTGATCTTCGGCCCGGAGAAATAGGTCGCCAGCGGCAGGCCGGTTTTGGGGCGGAAGCGATCCTGCCCCCCGTCCCGCGCCAGGTCATCGCAGATCTCTTTGCTGCGCGTGTCCTGCCAGACGATGGCGTTGGCGTAGGGCTGCCCGCTGCGCGGATCCCATACCACGACCGTCTCGCGTTGATTGGTGATGCCCAGGCCGATCAACCGGTCGCCGGGGGCTAACTGCGCCGCCGCCTGGCGCGCCACTTCTTGCGTGCGCTGCCAGATTTCCAGCGCGTCGTGTTCCACCCAGCCCGGCTGCGGATAAATTTGGCGGTGCTCTTTTTGCGCCGCGGCGATGATCTGCCCGCGGTGATCGAAAATGATGCAGCGGGTAGAGGTTGTCCCTTGATCAAGCGATGCAATATACTCTGTCATAGTGTCTCCTAATGCGCGGCGGGCAGCGCCGCGCCCTTCTTTTCCATCACATCCAACCTGGCCGCCTGGTAGGGGGCGCTGATTTCGGGGATGGCCCCCGGTCCGGCGGCGAACGCCTCGGCGATGCCGGCGCGCAGCTCTTCCCAATAGGCGCGGGCGGCTTCCCATTTATCGGCGCGAAAACGGGCAATCCATTCCTGCAGGCTGGGGTCTTTCAAGCCCACCCTCCCCCACTTTTCCAGGAACTGCCACACAATATCCACCGTCCGCTCCGCTTCCCAGAACCTTGCCCCAGCCCCCTCTGCGGCGTAGATTTGCTGGGCGATCTCGAACTGATGGGTTTTGTAATCCACCGGGTATTTGTAATGGGCGGCCAAAATCTCGTCCACGATCGCCTCCACCCATTTGCGGTGAAAGCGGCAGCCCCCGCTGTTCTCGCTGAACAGTTCGTAGACCATGCGCTCGACGCATTTCTTGCCCAGCGCCCGCGGCGGCAGGTAATCCACCCCATAATAGACAAAATACTTGCCCATCATCGGCATGGGGGCGAACATCCCCGGCACCCAATATTGGTTCGGTACCATGCAGCCCTGCGCGCCGTGCGCGGTGTAGACCGCCAGCGCCGCCGCCGGTTCTTGACCCGCCCGCGCCTCGATCTGCTGCGCCGCGGCCCGCATCCCGCCGCGGAAGCGCTCCCCCGCCGCGGAAAATAAGATCATCTCCACCACGCGGCGCGCATACCCGGCGTTGCGCCGCGAGTCGCCGACCACCTCGAAGCCCGGCCCGCCCTCCGAATCGCCCGGCGCAAACGCGAAATTCATCGCCTGGCGCGGCGGCAGACCATACTCCTCCGCCGCCAGGCGGCCGCGCCAGATGGCTTCCATAATCCAGGCGGCTGCGCCGCCCATCTGGATCGCGTCGCAGCCCATGGCGTCCACAAAATGGTTGAGTTCCTCCGCCGCCCGCTGGTCGAAGACCCCCACCTGCGGCCCCAGGGCGTGGTACGGCTCATAATCCTTCTTATAAACGCCGGTGTATTTTTTACACGCCACCGAGCAAGGTTCGCCGCAGTGGGCGAAGTTCTTCGGCTGGATGGCTTCTTCATTAAACTGCTTGAGGTAATGGGCGGCGATCAGTTCTTCTTGCTGGCGCAGGCGGGCGGCGTCGCTCTCATAAATTGAAGCATAGTTGAAACTAAACAGCTTGTCTTCGCCGGTGTGCAAATTGACCCCCAGCGTGCCGCCGGTCTGGAAGCCGGGCGTGTAGCGGTATTTTTCCGTCGCCCCCAGGTCCACCTTCATCATCGACTCGCCGTAATACTGTTGGAAGTACCCGTCAATTTCCTTCGAGTCCTTCAGATCCGGGTCTTCCCAATCGCCGCCGAAAATACAGGCCGCGATGCGGTGCGTTTGCAGCAGGCGCGAACCCAAACCGCCGCGCCCGGCCCAATCGTCAATCGGCGTCACCAGCCCCTTCTTGACCGCGTTGCTGCCGATGATCCCCTCATTGGTCAGGCGCGCCGCCGGCCCCACCGCAAACACGCGCACCCAGTCCTCATCATATTCGGCGTGATACCGATCGAAGACATACTGCTGCAAAGCGTAAAAGCCCAGCAGGGGATTGCCCTGCGGGTCAGCATAGCCCGGCCAGATGCCCTCCGGGCGGATCGCCTCCAGGCGCACACTGATCTCACCGTGATTGTGATTGAGAATCAACACCGAATCGTTTTCGGCCCGCCCTTGCAGACAGACAAAATCCACCCCCACGCGGTGCAAAATATACGCCCCGCCGCCCAGCGATGAGACATAAAAACCCTCCCAGGCCGGCGAATACGCGCAAAAAACCAGGCGTCGCGTCCCTGGGATGCGCGAACCAGCCAGCGGCCCTCCGCCAAAAGTAAAAACCTCCTTTGGCGCGGCCTCCAGACCGTACCTGGCCCAGCCATAATCCACCGGCCCAATAATCCGCCGCCCGTTAATCCGGGTCCGGATCGGGTTAATCTGATAATCGCCGCTGGCCAGATCGATCACCAGTTCACGTTGGTTCAACTGCAAAGTCATGAAAGCCTACCTCTTCCGCGCCGACCTGCTTGAACTTGAATATCTCTTCCATCATTTTAGCACGAAACCACTAAAAATTTTTGCACATTCCGTTCTGATCTTGCCCGCCCCACGTCGTGGGAATTGAGCCGCCTCCGCTTCGTCCTCCTCTCCGCCGGTTCAAACCGGCGGTTGTTACGGGAAACACGTTGGAAAACGTGTTTTGGCTGGCCGAGGGAGGATGAATCGATCGTGGGGGCGCAGGGATGAATCTCCAATGCGCGGCTTTTCCCCGATCCCCCTGCGCCCTGCCCCGGACGAATCGCCAACCCGCGCCCGCCGCCCATCCATAGCCGCAATGGTCGGCCTGGTGGAGGTCTCTGCCCTCCCGTCTCGCCCTCCTCTCCGCTCCGCCGGTTCAAACCGGCGGTTGCTACGGGAAACACGTTGGAAAACGTGTTTTGGCTGGCCGAGGGAGGGTGAATCGGTCGTGGGGGCGCAGGGG
>CAIQJJ010000084.1 GCA_903872065.1 uncultured Anaerolineales bacterium
CCCTCCCCCAACTTCACCGGCCTCCCGCCCTCGCGCGCCGACTGCCGGATGGCCAGGGTGATTTCTTGATCCAGGCGCGCCTGCTGCGCGCCGTAGGTCGGCTCGCCACCCGTGCGCACCGCGTTGACCAGGCTGAGCAGGCAGCCGGCCACGCCGATCTCATCATCGTGCCACTGCATATTGCTGCCCTGGGCGTGCGTCAGGAAAGGATTGTCCCACTGCACGATCGGCTGATCGGGGTCGCCCGTGTGCGCCACCATGGCGACCAGCGCCCCGCCGTCCACCCGCTCCCACCGCCGTTCCAGGGTGATGAACTGCGGCGCTTCGGCGCTGCCGGCCCCCTGGCGGCCGGCGGGCAGCCGGGTCAGCCATTCTTGCACGTTCAGCCCCACCCCCACCGTGATCCCCATGCCCTTCTCGGCCAGGAAGCGGCTGGAGCGCCACCAGCGCAGCGGGCAGTCATAGCCCACATCCGTCCAGTGGAACACGCCAAGCTGCCCGCCCTCGAACTCGATCAGCCCGTGTTCTTGCGTTTCCTGGCGCGGGCCGCTGCGGTCGTTCAAACGCGACCAGTGCGCTGCCAGGTCGTAGGACTTGACCGCCCCAGTCACCTGCAGCGGGCGGGCGTCGAAGCCCAGGTAGGAGCGCATCACCGAGACGCCGTGATAGCCATGCCCGGCGAAATCGTTGAACGAAGTGTAAACGCGCCCGAACAGGCCGGAGGCGATCAGCTTGAGCTTGATTTGCTCCAGCGGGCGGCGGTGGAACTGCTCGGCGACCTCGATCTTCAGCCCGCGCGCCTCGGCGGCGGCGATGATCGCGTCCGCTTCGTTCAGGTTGTGGGCGATCGGCGTTTCGAGCAGCACATTCAGCCCGCTCTCCACCGCCATCAAGCCCACCTCGCCATTGGCCGAGTAGGCCACATCCACCACCCCGATCTGCGGCGCGGTCTCTCGCGCCAGCTTCGGCAGGTCGGTGTACCAGGGGACGCCCAGGCTTTCGCCCAGGCGGCGCGCCGATTCGCTGCTGCGTCCCCACACCGCCACCAGTTCCACCTGGTCGTGCAGGGCCTTGATCAATGGGCCGTACAGGTACGAAGACCGTTTGGCCGTGCCAATAATTGCTACCCGTAAAGGACTTTGTGTATTCAATAGTGTAGACATAGTTTTACCCTTTCAGCATTGGGATTACCTCTTGTGCGAACAGGCGCGCCCCATCTGTCTTGGGGAAGTCCACAAAGCGCAGGATGAACTGCCGGACGCCCAGGTCGGTGAAGCGTTTCAAGTGGGCGGCCACTTCTTCCGGCGTACCAACCACCGAGACGCCGGGGGTGTAGAACGGGCTGGCCTGGGCCAGGCTCAAGGCCGCCTCGTGCGTGGGGGCGATGGCCACGCAGTCGTTCAGCCAGCTTTTGACGATGCTGTTTTCATCGCGGCCCACTTTCGCGCAGTGCCCGCGCAGCGCCTCCAGCAGTTCGGCGTAATGTTCGGCGCTGCCGCCGGGGAAGTTCCACCAGTCGGCGTATTGGGCGGCGATGCGCAGCGTCACCTTTTTGCCGCCGCCGCCGATCAGCAGCGGGGGAATGGGATCCGGTTTTGGCTCGCAGATCGCCTCCTCAATTTGGTAGTGCTGGCCGTGGAAGGTGGCGCGCGGCTCCCTCCACATGCGGCGCAGGATTTGGACGCTCTCTTCAAGCTGCGCCAGGCGGTCGGCGGTGGGCGGGAAGGGATAGCCGTAGGCGCGGTATTCGTCTTGTTTCCAGCCTGCGCCGAGGCCCAGGATCAACCGCCCGTTGGAGAGCGTCTGGAAAGTGGCCGCCATCTTGGCCAGCAGCGCCGGCGAGCGGTAGGATTGGCACAGCACGATATTGCCGAACTGCAGGTCGGTGAACATGCCGGCCAGGAAGCTGATCGTCGTCCAGGCCTCCAGCGTGTCTGTCGCCGGGTCTTGAAAGCCGGCCCAGGGGACGAAATGATCGGCCTGCCAGGCCGAGTCGAACAAGCCGTGCAGCGTTTCCAGCGCCTGGACAATTTGCCTGGTCAACGCCGGGCCGCGCGCGCCGTCCACCGGAAAATCGGGGATGCGCCAGCCGAAATGAAGAGAATCGTTCATCGGAAAACCTCCTGGGAATGGGTTGGACTGACGCAATCTATTGCGTCGGTACGCCGGTATGGTTCGACCGCTTTGAGCAGTTTTTCAGCCTGATCCAGCGTGCGCGAACCACTTAACATAACATAAGTGCCTTGCGGGCCGATCGCGTCCAGCAAGGGCAGCAGTTCATGGTCGGCCACGCCCACCACTTGCAGCCCTTTGCCGGCGGCTTTAATGCGGCGGTAGAGGTCGTACCAGCGGGGCGACCCGCCGCCGGGCTGGCTCTGATCTTGTGGCGTCCATTCGATGGCGTCCAGCGAGGCGATTTCGAGCAAGGCGTCCAGGTGCTGCAGGCAGGTAGTGCCATCCAGGTGATACAGCGAATAATCGAGCCATTGGCACTGTGCATCCAGGTGGGGGACGACGAACCGGCGGAACATGCGCGGCGAGAGCGAGGCCGATATATCGCACTGCACTTTGGCGGTCTTGCCCGGCCCCCAGATGCAGAAGGGGTTGAAGATGCTGCCGTTCTCCTCGTCGCGGATGCGTTCGTAAAAGAGGTCGAAGGCCTGGAAGAAGGCGGTGTTGATCTCCCCCAGGCGTTCAAAGACCCATTCCGGGCGTTCGATCAGGTCGAAGAACAGCGCCTCGTCGCCGCGCAGCGAGGCCAGGGTATCCATGTTTTCAATCAGGTCTGGGATGCCGACCAGCCAGCGCCCTTGCGATTGGCGCAGGGCCTCGTCAATCGTTGCCAGGTGGACATCCAGCCAGTGGTTGTTGTGGGGATTGAAGCGGATTGGGCCGTAGGTATCCGGGTCTTTGATGCAGGCCTTATACCAGACGGTGTTCCAGTCCACCTGCGGTTCTGCGCCCAGGAAGGTGCTTAAGCTGCCAGGGCCAAGTTGGATATTGGCTTGCGGAAAGCTTTCGGCCAGGAACTCTGTGCGCGAAAGATCATACGCTGACCAGGCGATGCGGTGCGGCGCGTCGAACCAGGCCTGTTCGGGGCTGGCCGAGGGCGGCGGCTGCGGCAGGTCGGCGTGCGGCGTCGGCCTCTGCGCCGTCAGCCAGAGTACCATGCCTTTGCGTTCCCACCAGCGCAGATGGGCCTGGCGGGCGGCCGGCCAATCGGGTTTCCAAAGAGGGGTAGTGGACATAGTGATTGATCCGTTTTCGGCGTGCGCCGGTTAGCCTGATAGCTCGTCCCAGGTCTGGAACATCTGCCATACGTTTTCCGGCTTCGAGCCAGCGCCAAATTCACATTGGGCGATGGCGCCGCCGCTGCGCCAGAAAGCGGCGTGCACGCGGCGCACCGCGGCGTCAATTTCGGCGGTCGTGGCGTGAGGCAGCAGCCATTGGCGATCCAGCTCGCCCCAGAAGGTGATCTGGCCGGCGAAGCGCTGCCCCAGGTCTTCGATGTTCATGACGAAGAGCTGCGTATTGAGCGCGTCCAGGCCAAGTTCAATCAGATCGGGGATGATGGCCGCGGTGTAGCCGTCGGAGTGCATGAAAATCTTTTTGCCGTGTGAGTGGGCGATGTCAATGTAATCTTTGTAGAGCGGCTTGAAGATCTGCCGCCACTGGCGCGGCGAGATGAGCAGGGCGCGCTGCGAGCCCCAATCATCCATGAACGACAGCCCGTCTACCTCTGTGGTAGCCCACAGTTCCATCTCTTTGAGGTAGAACTGGTGGATTTTGTCAATTAACTTAAAGATTTCGGGGGTCTGTTCGGCCAGGTCTATATACACATTATCGCTGCGGCGCAGAAATTGCAAGCGCTCGAAGGGGCGGGCGCAGCAGCCGCTCATGACAAACTTATCGGTCGAGCGGCAAAAGGCGTTCACTTGATCCACATCAATGCTGAGCGCCTCTTCGGGGGGGCGCACCTTGTCCAGATCGTCCCAGGTTTGCACCACGGGCGTCTTGACTTCGCCGATCACACCTTTTTGCAGGTTTTGGAAGATGCAGCCCCATTCATCAACATAGACGCCGACATCGTACGCGCCGCCGACCGTGCGCGGCGCCTGGCGGAAGAATGACGGCGCCCCGACCATATCATCGGGAAAGTGTTCTTGGATGCGGCTGAGTTCGGCCGGGTAGTGATCGGCGGCCCAGGGGAGATACCAAAGCTGCCGTGGAATGCGGTGGGGAGAGTCAAACTCCAGGGTCTTGAGAATCAATTGGCGAGAGGTGGTCATAACTTGTTCCTGAACAGTGAATCGAGCAAAATTTGGGGGTGAATTGTGTCCCTGTCGCCAAGTATAGCTTTGGTTAGACTTCTATGCAAGAACAAATTTGGGCTGAAGGGAGAACCCTTCAGCCCAAATTGCTTACACAAAAACTTTTCAAAAGGCTTTTCGATTACGGCCCTTTGCTGATCAGCGGCAGGAACACCCGGTATTTCGGAGTCGTTACAACGCTGGTGGTCAAGGTGGCGCTGGCCTGCGCCTGCGTCCCGTCAATCTGGATCGTGAGCGTGAATTCATCGCTCCCCGAGGCATTTGACGGAATGGTCACGACCACAGTGAAGCTCGCACTGTCGCCAGCCGCCAGCTCGATGGGGCTGGACAGGATTTGGAAGTTCCAGTTTGCGCCAGCGCCGCTGCCGGTAATGGTGAACTGATTGGTCACATTGCCGGTATTGGTGATGTGCAGGGTGTAGGCGACGGTCTCGCCGGGTTGGCCGCTCTTGGCCGCCGCAGCCGGCGTCACGCTGACGCCGTAGCTTGCATTGACCGAGGTGGTCAACACTGCCGAGTCCGTCGTCGCATGCGAGCCGGCGACGGAGATGGTCGCCTGGTCGCTGGACTGGTCAGGGTTGGTCGGGATCGTGACC
>CAIQJJ010000085.1 GCA_903872065.1 uncultured Anaerolineales bacterium
CAGGAGGGGTTTTGGCCTGGACTGACATCAGGCAACCCAGGGAGGATAACATCAGGATCACTACGAGGATGACTCGCATGGTTTTCATAAGACACCTCCATATCTGAGATGAATAGTGGGGATCAGGTACAATCAGGCTAGAAAAATTGTAGCATATTTAGAGGCAAGATACAACAGGGTTCACGATGAAACGATGAAATAGCCTTTCCCGCTTTACAAAGCCGCGCTGCCGTGTTAAACTCAGAATGCTTAGGGGCCAGAACGTTGGACACTGCAAGTAAGCAAGTTGCCAGCGCACCATTGGCAACTGCAACGAAACCCCTTGAACAGCAATCTTCACTCTTCCCATGGATGTGCTATGAATATCGTTCTCACCGGCTCTGTCGCCTTCGATTATCTGATGACCTTTCCGGGCTATTTTAAAGAGCAAATTTTGCCCGAACGCCTGGCTTCGATCAGCCTGTCTTTTCTGGTCGATTCGATGTCGCGCCAGCGGGGCGGCACTGCGCCCAATATTGCCTATACCCTGGCTTTGTTAAAGCAGCGCCCGCGCATTATGGCGACCGTTGGGCAAGATTTCGGCGAGTATCGCCAGTTTTTGGAAAGCGTTGGGGTGGATACCAGCCTGATGGAAACCATCCCCGGCGAGTTCACCGCCTCGTTCTTTGCGACTACCGACCGCGCCAATGCGCAAATTGCCAGTTTCTACCCCGGCGCGATGGCGCATGCGGCGCGGCAGTCGCTGCTTGCTCTGAGTGAAAAGCCCGACCTGGTTGTCGTCTCGCCAAATGACCCGACTGCGATGAAAAATTTCGCCGCTGAATGCCGCCGGGCGGGCATTCCCTATCTCTATGACCCCAGCCAGCAGGTGCTGCGCCTGGAAGGGCATGAACTGGCGCGCGATATGGAAGGGGCGCATTTCTTGTTCGTCAACGACTATGAATATGGGTTGATCTGCAAAAAGACCGGGCTGGACTTAGCGCAGATACTCCAGCGGGTGGATGTTCTGGTGATCACCCGCGGCGAGCAAGGGGCCTGCATTTACGCCAATGAGCAGGAAATCTGCACGCCGATTGCGCCGGCGCGGCAGGTTGTGGATCCCACGGGCGTCGGCGACGCGTTTCGCGGCGGGTTTTTGACTGGCTATGCGCAGGGATGGGACAATAAACTCTGCGGCGAGATGGGCGCATTGGCGGCGACTTACTGCCTGGAGCAGCTTGGCCCGCAAGGCCATCATTACACCCTGCCAGAGTTCGTCGCCCGTTTCCGCGAGTATTTTGACGACGCTCAAAAACTGGATTTGCTTCTTAAATAGCAGCTCTCAAGCGCGAAACAGTGAAAGGTTGCACAAAGATCAGTATGTGGATCAAGCAAATAAATCTGCAAAACATCAAATGCTTTTCAGAATTGGATTTATCTTTTGTAGGTGGATCCAAAGAAGCTGAACCTTATCGTTGGATTACGCTGCTTGGCGAGAATGGCTCTGGGAAAAGCACTATTCTCCGGGCATTGGGGTTTATGCTGGCCGGCCCCGACCCGGCCCAACAACTGCCCGTGAAACCTGCAAACTGGCTGCGAGAGGGGGCGTCCGAGAAATATGGAAAGGCAACCGTCACGATTTATCAGGATGAAGAGAAGAGCGAGGGGGCGCAAATTGACCAGGGTGACTTTACCTCGCAAAAACGGCGGCAATTTACTTATTCGTGCTACTTTACGGGTTACGAGGAAGTTCAACTGCCTTCTAAAAAGTCAGGGCCTAAAAAAGAAGGCGAACTTTACTTGATCCGAAGGGGGCCCAGTATTACCTTTGAAATTACTCAACCTTTGAGCTGGTTAAGAGCCTATGCTTTATACTCGGGCGCTAAAGGTTGGTTTGCAGCCGGCTATGGCGCATTTCGCCACTCAGGACAATCCAGCGGGGGACAAATGAGTGAGCAAAAGGTGGCATCCAATGACCGAGAAGCTTATTTCGAGACATTGTTTTCGGATGAACGATCGATCACAACTTTTGAAAAATGGATGACCTATTTGAAATGGGCTATAGACACTAAGTCTGATGAACATGCCGAAAGCAAGCTCATTAAAACGATTCAAATCGTTACCGCCTTATTCCCTCAACCTGATGATTACAACGCTAAGATCCGTTACGATCATATTGACCAGGAGGGACGTGTCATTTTTAATGTAGATGGGGTCTGTATTCCAAGCACAGAATTATCTGATGGATATCGCAGCCTTTTGGCCTTAACCGGCGATTTGATGTGGCGTTTGGTACAATCTTTCCCACACCTATCCGACCTGAAGCAGGCCAGCGGCGTCGTCTTGATTGACGAACTAGATACTCATCTCCATCCACGTTGGCAGCGCGAAATTCCGCAAAGTTTGCAAAGAGCTTTTCCCCGATTGCAATTCATCGTCGCTACCCACAGTCCACTCATCGCAATTGGGGCCGGTGAAAATGCGTTGACGCTTCGCTGCCAAATTGAACAGGGAAAAGTGAAGGTACAACCGATCCAAGACGCCTATTTGTACGAAGTAGACGATATTCTCCGAAGCCCGGCTTTTGATTTGCAGTATACAAACTCTCCAGATGCCCAAGAACTACAGGAACACTATCAAGAGCTACGCGATCAACAGCTAACCGGATTATCGCCAGAACAAGAAACTATACTCCAGCAAATGGAAGAAAAGATCAGTAAAATGAATCGCGGCTTTCCTATCCGTGGCAGCTTAGACGAAAAAATAAGCCGTTTCCTTGATCAATGGCCAGTCAAAGCGTCAGGATGAAAACCGATGATTCACGTCAACAGAACTGCAAAACCTGATATCTTGTCAAAAAATGAGGTTGCCTGGAATAAGACGCTGGCCGATAACCGGGCCGAGGCAATTAATGAAGCTGCGCCCAACCATCAACAGGCGTTAAGAAATTACAAAAATGCACAAAAGCACTACAGCGACCCACCAATCAAAGACGCTTTAATGTTGATGTTTGGCGTTTCTGTCATAGAAAGTAAGTGCGCGTACTGTGAAACCAGTGTTTTTTCTGGGGAGAAAAGGGTAAATCCAGGAAAGCTATCGGTTGATAGCAATGATGAGGCGCAGATCGAGCATTTTTATCCCGAAGACCCAAAAGGAGTTTATTGGGACAAAGTTCTTGATTGGAACAATCTTCTCATCGTTTGCCCGCCTTGCAATCAGAAGAAGTCAAATCACTTTCCCCTGGACGTTCAGGGTCAGCCGTTATGGATTGATCCTACTTCGCAAGACCCATTGCAGCACTTCGTATATAAAGTGTTACCAAATACATGGGAGGTAGAAATTTTATGCATTAGCGCCCAGGGAAAATACGTTAGAAGAACTTTAGATTTATCCAATCGCTCAGGTCTTAAAAAAAGCCGCGATCAAGTGATCAAAAGATGCTTCGCGTTGGCGCGTATTTACAGCTTGACCAAAGAGGCGGAGTGGATTGACGCCTTAAAAGACGAATGCGATCCTAAGAAACCTTTCTCAGCATTTGCCAAAGCAATTTACGACTGGATACAACAAGCCATGATGGCTAATCTTAGTAGGAGTACTCAATGAACAATTACGATGTTAAAGACAAATCTCTGGCGGAGGGCGGACGCCGGCGCATTGACTGGGCAGAGCGTGAGATGCCTGTGCTGCGCCTGATCCGCGAGCGCTTTGCCAAAGAGCAGCCGCTGAAAGGGATCCGCCTTTCGGCCTGCCTGCACGTTACCACCGAAACCGCTAACCTGGCGCTGACGCTGCAAGCTGGCGGGGCAGATCTGGTGCTGACGGCTTCCAATCCGCTCTCCACGCAGGATGATGTGGCGGCGGCGCTGGTCAATGTCTACGAAATCCCCACCTTTGCGATCAAGGGGGAGGATAATGTGACGTATTACAAGCACATCGGCGCGGCGCTGGATCACAAGCCGCAGATGACGATGGATGACGGGGCAGACCTGGTCGGCACGCTGCACAAAGAGCGGCGCGATCTGCTGCAATATGTGATCGGCGGCACCGAGGAAACCACCACGGGGGTGATCCGCCTGCGAGCGATGGCCGCCGACGGGGCGCTGACCTTCCCGGTGGTGGCGGTCAATGACGCCAGCACGAAACACTTCTTCGACAATCGCTATGGCACCGGGCAATCTACGATTGACGGGATCATCCGCGCCACCAATGTTTTGCTGGCGGGGAAAGTGTTCGTTGTCGCCGGGTATGGCTGGTGTGGGCGCGGGCTGGCTATGCGGGCGCGCGGCATGGGGGCGAATGTTGTTGTGACCGAGGTGGATCCGCTGCCGGCGTTGGAGGCGATCATGGATGGCTATCGCGTTCTGCCGATGGCTGAAGCGGCCAAGATCGGCGACATCTTCTGCACCGTCACCGGCGACTTAAATGTGCTGGATAAGCAGCATTTCGAGTGTATGAAAGACGGGGCGATTATTGCCAATTCGGGGCATTTCAATGTGGAGATCAATATCCCGGCCCTGGAGTCGCTCTCACGCGAAAAACGCCTGGTGCGCCCCTTCGTTGAGCAGTATGTCCTGGCGGACGGGCGGCGGATCAACCTGCTCGGCGAGGGACGGTTGATCAACCTGGCTTCCGCCGAAGGGCATCCCGCCAGTGTGATGGATATGTCTTTCGCTAACCAGGCCCTGGCCGCCGAATACATGCTCAAGAACGCGGACAAGCTGGAGAAGAAAGTCTACAGTGTGCCGCACGAAATTGATCGTGAGATCGCCCGCCTGAAGCTGGAAGCGATGGGCATTCAGATTGATACGCTCACCGAAGAGCAAGCCAAATATCTTAATTCGTGGGAAGAGGGCACTTAAGCCCCCGCCATGCAGCATCACGGGCCTGCATCGGAAGACCCGATGCAGGCCCGTCGCTTAAACCTTGCAGCCAAACATTCTATTTCGGACGACAAGCGGCCAATTTGTAAGAGGCAAAAAGATATGCCAGACGGTAAAGAATCCCAAAGATTTCGCTTGTCTTTGACCTCTTTTGTGTCAAGAAATCTTCCTTACCCTTCTTTACTCCTGTCC